>NZ_FNOL01000003.1:0-452104 GCF_900106655.1 Variovorax sp. YR634 | reverse complement strand
GAACTCCCGCCGCGAACTACTGTGCTGCCTGCAGCGCGCCGCGTGCCCGTTCCGACGCTGCACATTGATTACCGTCGACCGGTCGGCTTCGGCCAGAAGCGGCTATTCGACATGTTGGGACAATGCGCCCCAGAGCCGACGTTCAATCTGGGTTCGTAGAAGAATTAATCCATGGATTGCGATTTCACCCTTCCAAACAATCTGGCTCTTGGACTTTTGATCGCAGACCGTCTCCTTGACGCTAGCGACCTGACAGGCGAAGACAGAGTGCTTTTGGCGCAGGGGTTAAAACTCTCTTGGGAATGGGTGAAGGGGCGCGACGTTGACCCTCGTCTGCTTTGCGAATACATCGATGGCGAGGCGAACTTGCCCTTCCGGTCGACCCTATATGAGGCCAACAGCGATGCGGGCCGCGCGATGACCGCCGCTTTTCTGGTGATTGGCCTGATAGCTCTACAGGCGTGCCGTGAGATGAACATGTCACCATCCGAGAGCGTCGAGAATTTCGGTGAGGGCGAGTGGCACGCACTGATGAATATCGCGCCGATGCTGTCCGATGAAAGCCGAGCCAGGATCGCAGGGGCAAAGCTTCGCTAGGTTCGGAGCGGTATCACAGGCAACAACAGCCATTCGGCATGTCCGGCAAAATTCGGCCAGTAGCCGACCTTCACCGCCTCGGTCTACCTTCCACCCCAACTCGCCAATCACAGAAACATGACAGTCGCGATGTCACCGCTGTGGATCAAGCATCCTGACATCCCATGGGGTAGCGTCGGGTGGCGCATGGGCTGGGGTGAGGCGTACTGGGGTCAATGGAGAATTTTCTTTCTGGCCTTGAAGGAAGAAGAGCGCCACCGCTACCGAGAGACCTGGCCGGAACCTGAGTCATGGCGGGGGCTGTATGCATTTATTGAGTCGGGTGAACCCCCACCCTGGGCAATCGAACACAGGAGAAAACTGGCTGGGCCATATCCCCTGCCAAGTACCGAAGAGTCCAGCATCAGCGAGCACTACCGGGTTGTATGGTTGGTCAGGTGCCACATGAGCAAGCTGGGCGTCTACGAAGTACCTGCGAGATTTCCGTCGCCGTATCTTGGACAAGCACTGGATGAGGGCGACGTAACGTTCTATGCGGAACCGAACGGCGCCTGGTGGCGTTTGTCGATGCCAAAAAGTGGCGGGCTTATGCTGAACCGATTGACGCAACCAAACGCCCCTGACATGTTGCTGTTCCGTAAGGCATAGCGGCTGTCGGCCACAAGCTGTCGCTTGACTTGGTCTGCTTCGGATAGGCTAGCCTACAGACATGAGCAAATCTGATCCCGATGCAGTTTCCTATTCGTTCGTCGTGCGCGGCATTCACGAAGATGTCTTTGGCTTATTCTCTAAGCGCTTCCCTCGATTCACCGGCGGTGTCGGAGTGAGAGAGCCGCGAATGGTCTATCACCGCGTCGAGTGCACAGTCGGCGACATCAGCGATGCTCTGGCTTGGATCCGAGAGACGCTGTCGGGGAAATACGCAGCGCTGGAACTCGGTATCAATATCTATACGCCGCGCAACTGGGCAAACCTAGACGTGCCGACCGAGGTCGTTGATGCGGCTCACGAGCACGGGATACCTCTTCGGGTCATGTTTGCTTCACCGGCCGTCTAAGGTAGACCCCGCAAACAACGCGCATCGGCCGTCCGCTTTGCGTCGATAAGGCCGACCTTGCGAAGGACTGCAACGGGCCCGTTGCAGACATAGGCGTATCCCGATAGCAGTCATTCAGGCGGCAGCATCTTTGCGAGATGCTGACTTCTTGGCGTCAAGCTACTCCCGCCGAATCGACCGCACTAGCAGTTCTGCCGGCCACAATGAAAAGTGTCCGCACCCACCAAATTTCGGGTCAGGCCCACGTAGAACGCCGGTGACGATGACCCTCTTTCCTTCCCAGCGAGTCAGCAATTCAGCGTCCAGCGCGGGCGTCTCCTCGTCGACCTCAAGCCAAAGCTTTGAGCGTTCGCTCCGCTCGGCCCAGACCGCGTGCTCAAGAGATTGACTCTCGAATCTCCATGCCAGTAGTCCTACGACTTCTGTCAGCCTGCCATCGAAGGTCGGGAAGCGTTCAAGAATTTCGTTAACGGTGAGAGTCATTTGAACGTCTGTTTCTGGCCGACTGTAGCCGGTGGCGCTGCCGTCGTGGGCGGGCCCAAAGCCGAAGTTCAATTCGCTCCTAAGCGGACCTACCACTTGTATGGGGAAAAAGTTCTGGGCGCACCGCAAACTGCTTAAGTACATCACTGAGCTCACGCCGACCCTCATCGGGGCTACCGCCGTAGCCCATCTCGAACAAATTGATGGTGTCTTCTAATCGATTGAAGGTGAACTGAATGTCTTCGTCTAGTGCGGTGGACTGGGCGACATGGAAGGCCCGCCGCGCGACGGTACCTTGAGCTTCAGGCACAGTGCTTGCGGCCAACTCGCAACTCAGGTCCCAGAGGAGCCATCGCCCGGCGAGCTCCAGATTTCCGTCGCCGGCAACATTTTTCAAGCACTGATGCAAATGAGAGGAGCCTCTGCTGGCCAAGACTTCAACTATTTCCACGGGTGGGGTGTCGCACGCATCAACAATCTTTAGCGCCCAATCACGCGCTTGAGCGTCCGTCAAAATGCTAGCTTCCATGCCAACCCGGAAATACAAAGCTGCGGTCGCGAAGCTCGATTCGTTCATGTTTGCATGCTCCTCCAACCGCTGGAATCAAAGTCTGCTCTTGTCCGGATTCTGCACCAGTGGTGAATGACCGGTCATGGCCGATAGTACCCCTCCGACCAGCGCTATCGCAGGTCAGCACCCAGTCTGAATCGAACATTGAACGCAGTCACTCCAATTTCGACCGCGGCCAGGATCAGCCCTTCGAACTTCTGCTTGTCCGCTGCTCGTCTCACACAAAAGCTCAGTGGTGCGCTCCCGCATGCTCATCTGCGATCCGCAGCAGCGGTCAAGCTGCCAGCGTCACAGCTGCGCTCATTGTGCGCAGGCCATCGGGTGCTCCCTGCAGCGAAATAAATATGGAGCCCGCAGGCTGCGGGGCATTTGTGGAGGGGGAATGCCCGGTGGTCCGTGCCCGCGCCCTGAACAATGAACAGCTCTAGACAGCCTGCTTGTGCCGCTCGATGCAGACGTCCAGCGTTTCCGCGCCGGGCCGCTGCCACCAGTCAAGGTTCGAAAAGATCTCGACCTCGCTGAAACCGGAGAACCCCGCGTCCTCGACCCACCCACGGATCTTCTTCAGCTCGACCACACCATCACCCATCATCCCGCGATCACTCAGCAGATCGCGCGTAGGCGTGAGCCAGTCGCACACGTGGTACGCCAGCAGACGCTCACGACCGGCGCGGGCAATCTGCTGCTGCAGCTTCGGGTCCCACCACACGTGATAGATGTCGAGGGCCACGCCGAGCATGCCGCTCTTGCCTGCGTCGAGTTCGTCGCAGAGGTCGAGTGCGTGTTCCAGCGTGTTGATGCACGCGCGGTCGGCCGCCTGCATCGGGTGCAGGGGTTCGATGGCGAGCGGCATGCCGACTTCGCGAGCGTATTCGAGCGATGCGGCGATGCCGTCGCGCACCTCGCCGCGCGCGCGGCCGATGTCCTTGTAGGCGACCTTGCCTTCGAGCGTGCCGGGCAGGGCGCCGACCACCAGCACGAGACAGGGCGCATCGAGCGTTTTTGCTTCGTCGATGGCGCGGCGGTTGTCGTCGAGCGCGGCCTTCAGGCCGGCCGCATCGGGCGCGGGGAAGAAACCGCCGCGGCAGTAGCCCGAGAGGCCGATGCCGTGCGCCTTCAGTTGTTTCGCCACCTTGTCGAGTCCGACAGCCGCCACCTGGTCGCGCCAGGGGCTGATCGCGCGGATGCCGCGCTCGGCGCACTGGTCGATGATGCGGTCGAGCGAAACCTCCGCGCCGCACTGCTTGCGCACCGTGGCGGTGTTGATCGACAGCCAGTCGTGGTTCTGAGAGAAATCGCGCATGGTCCGAATCAGCCTTCCACGCCGTGCAAAGCCAGCAGCGTCTTCATGCGCTGAATCGCCAGCTCCGGCTGCTCCAGCAGGTTGGCCGCATCGGCCAGCCGGAACAGCTCGGCAAAGTGCTGCAACGAGCGTGTGCTTTGCTGACCACCGACCATCGTGAAGTGCTTCTGGTGGCCGTTGAGCCACGCCATGAACACCACGCCGGTCTTGTAGAAGCGTGTGGGCGCCGCGAAGATGTGGCGCGACAGCGGCACCGTCGGGCCGAGGATCGCGTGGAACTTCTCGGTGTTGCCCTGCGCAAGCGCACCGAGGGCGGCGCTCGCGGCGGGGGCGATGGCGTCGAAGATGCCCAGCAGCGCATCGCTCTTGCCATGCGTCGGCTCGCTGCCGAAGCCGTCACCGGCAATCAGCTCGGCGTAGTTGAAGTCGTCGCCCGTGTACATGCGCACGCCCGGCGGCAGGCGCCGGCGCATCGCAATTTCCTTGTCCTTGTCGAGTAGCGAGATCTTGATGCCGTCGACCTTGTCCGGATGGGCCGTGATGATGCCCAGCGCCGTGTCCATCGCCGCATCGACATCCTTCGTGCCCCAGTAGCCCGCCAGCGCCGGGTCGAACATGTCGCCCAGCCAATGCAGCACTACCGGCTGCTTCGCCTGGCTCAGGATGCGGTCGTACACGCGCTCGTAGTCGGCCGGGCTCTTGGCCACGCGGGCCAGCGCGCGGCTGGCCATCACGATCAGCTTGCCGCCGAGCGCCTCGATGGCGGCCATCTGCTCTTCGTAGCCGCGGATGACGTCGTCGACGATCTTCACGTCGTCGATGTTCAGGTGGTCGGTGCCGCAGCCTGACGCAACCAGTGCGCCCGGCACGTCCTTGGCTGCATCGAGAGACCGGCGGATCAGTTCGAGCGAGGTCGGCCAGTCCAGGCCCATGCCGCGCTGCGCGGTGTCCATGGCCTCGGCCACGCCCAGGCCCAGCGAGAACAGGTGGCGGCGGTAGGCGATGGTGGTGTCCCAGTCGACTGCGCATTGCAGCCACGGATCGATGGCCGCCAGCGGATCGGCCACCACGTGCGCGGCCGAGTAGGCGATGCGGTTGAACTTGATGCCCGCATCGGGCTTCACCGGTGCGGTGCCGCGCAGCGCGTAGGGCGCGAGCGTGCCGCCGGCGGTAGGGAGGTTCAGCGAAAGAGCCATGGCGAGGGACCTCAGACCTTCAGCGCCGGCACATCGACCCAGCGACGGTCTTTCCACGATTCGAGCGCCGCCTCGACCAGTTGCACGCCTTTGGCGCCTTCGGGCAGCGTCCACTTGTACGGCTCGTTCTCGACCACGTGGCGAATGAAGTGCTCCCACTGGATCTTGAAGCCGTTGTCGTAGACCTGCGAGTCTGGAATCTCCTGCCACTGGTCGAAGAAATTCATCATCTGCTTCTCGTCGGGGTTCCACACCGGGCGCGGCGTGGCCACGCGCGACTGGGCACGGCAACTCGACAGGCCCGCCACGGCCGAGCCATCGGTGCCGTCGACGTGGAAGGTCACAAGATCGTCGCGGCGCACGCGCGTGACCCAGCTCATGTTGATCTGCGCGATGACGGGTTCGCCGTTGTGGCCGGTGAGCTCGCAGGTGGCGTAGGCCGCGTCGTCGGCGGTGGCTTCATACGGCTTGCCGGCTTCGTCCCAGCGCTTGGGGATGTGGGTGGCGCCAATGCACGACACCGACTTCACTTCGCCGAACAGGTTGTCCAGCACGTAGCGCCAGTGGCACATCATGTCCAGGATCATGCCGCCGCCGTCTTCCTTGCGGTAGTTCCAGCTCGGGCGCTGGATGGGCTGCAGGTCGCCCTCGAACACCCAGTAGCCGAACTCCAGGCGCACGCTGAGCATGCGGCCGAAGAAGCCGGCGCGGCGCAGCATGTCGAGCTTGCGCAGGCCGGGCAGGAAGAGCTTGTCCTGCACGGCGCCGTGCTTCAGGCCCGAGCCTTCGGCGAGGCGCGCGATCTCCACCGCTTCGTTCAGGTTGGTGGCAATCGGCTTCTCGCAATACACGTGCTTGCCGGCGCGGATGGCTTTGGCCAGCAGCGTAGGGCGCATCTGCGTGGTGCCGGCGTCGAAGAAGATGGTGTCGTCCTTGTTCTCCAGGGCCTTGTCGAGGTCGGTGCCCCAGCGTGCGATGTTGTGCGCCTTGGCCAGCGCTTCCATCTTCTCGGCGTTGCGGCCGATGAGGATGGGGTCGGGCATGACCTTGTCGCCACTCGACAGCGTGACGCCGCCTTGCGCGCGGATGGCGCAGATCGAGCGGATCAGGTGCTGGTTCATGCCCATGCGCCCGGTGACGCCGTGCATGATGATTCCGAGACGTTGGGTGGCCATCGTTTTCTTCCTTGAGATGCGAGAGAGATTGCAGATCGAAGCGGGGGCTTCAGTAGACGGAACGCATGGCGTCCCACGAGATGCCGGCGCCGGGTTTGCCGGTGGCAAAGCCGGGCGCGGTGGCGAGCGAGGACAGATCGAGCTGCCCGTCGCGGATGGCGAGGCGCACGGCGCCGTCGCTTTGTTCGTACAAGCCCGGGTGGGCGCGCAGCAGTGCCTGCTGTTCAGCTTCGGGAGCCGCGGCAAGGCCGTTGACGTAGTGGTGGCCGTTGCGCTCCACGTGCGAGAGGCCGAGCCAGGAGACCAGCGCCAGGTCTTGCTGCACGCCGATGCCGGCCTGCATGGTGAGGTCTTCGCCGGAGAGGAAGTAGCGCGGCTTTTCCTCGGAGGCGTTCCAATGCGCGCAGCGCGCTGCGTTGATGACCGACTTGTAGAAACCCTTGCAGCTCTTGCTCGATACGCCGGTGTAGCCAAGCGCGCGGGCCTGCACGAAGGCATCGAGCATGGCGTCGGATTCGTCGATGAGCAGCGGAATGCGCTTGCCGAGCGCGGACACGTCGCGCTGCAGGGCTGCATCGCGGCGGATCGGCTGTTCGACGAAGACCGTCTTCTGCGCGAGCTTCCACAGCACGGGCGTGGACAGCATGCGGTCGAGGAAGACGCCGAAGTCGTCCGCATCGGCGTATTGCTCGTTGCCGTCGAGCGTCACGAGTTGCGCGTGGCCGTCTATCACGTGGGCGATGCGTTGGAGTCGATCGATGTCTTGCGCGGTGTTGCCGCACAGTTTGAGCTTGAAGTGCGTGAGACCGTAGCGGCGCACGGCCGCTGCGAGCGTCGTGGGCAGGCCGTCGGTGGGGGCGTCGGGCACGGCGTCGCTGTCATCGATGGCATCGGCGAGGCCCACCGTGTGGCGCGCCGCGATGCGCGTGCGCGGCGATTGCCTAGACAGGAAGCCGGGCATGTCGAAGCCTGCGAGGTCGTCCGCCAGGCCGCTGCCTGCGACGTCGATGCCGCTCAGGTTGGCGCTCATCGCAGCGGCGAAGCTCACGCCACTGTGCAGGCATAGTGCGTCGAGCAGGGCGCGGTCGATCAGCGCCGGGCCGTAGCTGGCCACGAGCGGCTGCAGGCCCTTGGCCCTGGCGCGCGCCTGCAGCGCGGCGTAGTTCGACGCGAAGTGCGTCCAGGCGGTCTGTGCGTCGGGCTCGGCCGTGTAGGCCTCGCGCGCGTCGCGCAAGGCGAAACGTAGTTGCTCGAAGTTCTGTTCATTGGTGAGCGCGGGGTTCTTGTCGAACCACTTGGGCACCATCATCTCGGCGGCGCAGCCCTCGGCCGTGCGGCCGTCCGAAAAGCGGATGCGGGCCTTCACGTAGACCTGCGGGCAGGCGGTGACGGTGGCCGCGCCGAAGCGGAACGGCAGCCGCAGCGTGACGTTGCGCTCGGCAAAGCGGATCTCCTCGACGTGAAAACGGATGGCTTCCATGGCTGGCGCTTTCAGTGGTCCAGGATGCCCTGCGAGAAGAAATGCGCGCGCACCAGCTTCGTGTATGCGCCGAACTCGGCCGAGGCCATCATGTCGAGCGTGCGCGGGCGCGGCAGTTCGATGTCGTACACCGCGGCGATGGAGCCGGGCCGCTCGCTCATCACGATCACGCGGTCCGACAGGAAGATGGCTTCCGGAATGCTGTGCGTGATGAGCATCACCGTCTTCTTCGACGCCATCCAGATGCGCTGCAGCTCCAGGTTCATCTTCTCGCGCGTCATCGCGTCGAGCGCGCCGAAGGGCTCGTCCATCAGCAGCACCGACGGGTCATGCAGCAGCGCACGGCAGATCGACGCGCGTTGCTGCATCCCGCCCGAGAGCTGCCAGGGGTATTTGCCCTCGAAGCCCTTCAGGCCGGCCATTTCCATGAGCTGACGCGCGCGGTCCTTCGAGGCGGCCTTGGGCAGATGGCGCATCTCGGCCTGTAGCAGGATGTTGTCTTCCACGCTGCGCCAGGGCAGCAGCACCGCGCTCTGGAACACGATGCCCACATCCTTCTGCGGACCCTTGATCGGCTTGCCGGCCAGCGTGAGGCTGCCGCCGCTGATGGGCAGCAGGCCCGCCACCATCTTCAGCAGCGTGCTCTTGCCGCAGCCCGAGGGGCCGACGACGGAGACGAACTCGCCTTCCTTGATGGCGAAGTCGAGCGGCTTCAGCGACTCGACCGGGCCGTCCTTGCTTTGGTAGATCTTCGAGACGCCGCGCGCTTCGATCAGGACATCAGTGGACATGGAGAGTAGTTAAAGGACGGAAGCGGACGAGGCGGCGGGGTGCTGAGGTCTTTTCGGGGAACACCGCGGAACCGGCTTTGCCGGGCCGCAGGTGTTGCCCCCGGTAGGGGGAAGGAGAAGCGACACGAAGTGCGCGGAGCCTGGGGGCGAGCCTGCTTACGGCAGGAAGTCGAGGGTCACGTAGTCTTCGGGCTTGCCGCGTGTGGACGCATCCATGCCGCCGTACTGCACCAGCAGGTCGAGTGAGTCGCTCACGTTCTTCATCGCCACGCGGTACGGGCGCTGGTTGGCCGTTTCTTTCGTGTGATAGAGCGCCACGCTCTGCTTCATGCCGACGATCAAGGTGTCGCGCACGCCGGCCTTGGGGTTGGCCTTGAGCATTGCGTCGACCGCGGCCTCGGGGCTCTTCTCGGCAGCTTCGGCGGCCTTGGTGGAGGCGCGCATGAAGCGCTTCACCAGGTCGGGGTTCTCGGTCAGCAGGTTCTTGTTGGTGATGATCCCGGAGCTGATCTGGTTCACGCCGGAGTCGGCGAAGCGGATCGGCGTCACCGGCTTGCCGGTGGCGTCCTGCAGCTTGATGGCCTGGTCCATCACGTAGCCCAGCAGCAGGTCGGCCTGGCCGTTGGTCACGGCATTGAGCTTGGTCTGGCCGTCACCCGAGACGATCTTCACCTGGTCGGCCGTGATGTTGTTGACCTTGAGGAACAGCGGCCACATCTGCGACATCGAGTCGCCCGGCGTGACGGCCACCGTCTTGCCGATGATGTCCTTCGGCGTCTTGATGTTCTTCTCGGTGAAGCCCATCACCGACATCGGGCTCACCTGGAACAGCACGCCGGTCGACTTCAGCGGCGCGCCCTTGGCGGCGGCCTTGATCATGGTCGTGACGTCGATGTAGCCGAAGGTTGCCGACTTGGCGGCCACCGCCTGCGCGGTGACGGCGGAGCCGCGGCCTTCCTGGATGTCGAGGTCGATGCCTTCCTCGGCGTAGAAGCCCTTTTCCTTGCCGAGGAAGAAGGGCGCGTGCTCGCTGTACAGGTACCAGTTGAGCATCAGCGTGACCTTGTCCTTGGGCTTGTCGCCCTGGGCCTGCGCAGGAGCGATGGCGAAGGTGGCGAGCGCTGCTGCAGCGAGCAGAGAGGGAAGCAGTTTCTTCATGGTCTTGTCTCCGGGAGTTGTTGGCTTTGCGAAGGAACTTGAAACGGAAAACTCAGTTCGCGTGGCGCTGCGAGGCGTGCCAGGGAATCATCACGCGCTCGACCAGGTCGACCGCGACGAAAAGAATGACGCCGATGCTCGAGAGAACCACCAGCGCGGCGAACATCAGCGGCAGGTCGAAGTTGCCGTTGGCAACCTGCAGCACGTAGCCGATGCCCGAGTTGGAGCCGACGAATTCACCGACCACCGCGCCCACCACGGCCAGCGTGACCGACACCTTCAGGCCGCTGAAGATCGAAGGCAGCGCCTGCGGCAGGCTGATCTTGAGAAAGGTCTGCAGGCGGCTCGCACCCATCGAGCGCGAGAGGTCGAGCATGTCGGGCTCGACCGACTTGAAGCCCATCACCGTGGACACCACCACAGGGAAGAAACCCAGCAGGAAGGCGCTGATCACCTTCGGGAAGATGCCGAAGCCGAACCACACCACGAACAGCGGCGCGATGGCGACCTTCGGGATGCTCTGCGAGAACACCAGCAGTGGATAAACGTACGACTCGACGACGCGCGAGTAGGCAATGACCATCGCAATCGGAATGCCGATCAGGATCGTCAGGCCGAAGCCGCCCAGCGTGGCGAGCGTGGTCTTCCAGCTTTCGGCGAGCAGGCGCGGCCACTCGGCGACGAGCTGCTTCACGACCTCCCACGGCGGGGGAATCAGGTAGGCCGGAATCTTGAAGAGGCGGATCGCCAGGTCCCACAGCACCAGCAGCAGCAAGATGAGGATGAAAGGGCGCAGGGCCGGAGAGAGCAGGAGCTTGCGGAACATGGCGAGGGCCGGGGCTTTCAGGGGGCTTGCTTACTGTTGGACCGAGAGCCCGGCTGCCTTCACGAGCTGCGCGTTGCTCGCGATCTCTTCCTTGATGTAGGCGTCGAACTGCTCGGGCTTGAGCGTCCAGGCGTCGGCGCCGAGCTTGGCGAAGCGCTCCTTCACCTCGGGCGTGGCCAGCGCCTTGGCTACCTCGGCGTGCAGGCGCTCGACGACGTCGCGCGGCGTCTTGGCGGGCGCCATCATTCCGATCCAGAAGTTGAACTCGGAGCCCGGCACGCCGGCCTCGGTGGTGGTGGGCACGTCGGGCAGGGCGGCGGCGCGCTTGGGTGAGCCGACGGCCAACGCCAGCAACTGGCCTTCCTTGATCTGGCCGATGACCGGAGCAATGGGCGAGAAGTAGTAGTCGACGCGGCCCGAAAGCACTTCGGTCACGGCCTCGCCCGATCCCTTGAAGGGAATGTTGGTAGCGTCGATCTTGGCGGCCATCTTGAACTTCTCGGCGTTCAGGTGCGTGGCGCTGCCCTGACCGGCGGAAGCGAAGTTCATGCTGCCGGGCTTGGCGCGCGCGGCGGCCAGCAGCTGGGGCAGCGTCTTGATGTTCTTGCTGGGCGAGATCACCAGCGCATTGGGCAGCGACGAGATCGGCGTGACGCCCGCGAAATCGTGCACCGTGTCGAACGGCAGCTTGGCGAAGGTCGAAGGGCTGACCGTGTGCGACGACGAATGGATCATCACCGTGTAGCCGTCGGGCGCGGCCGTGGCCACCGCCTGCTGGCCGATGGTGCCGCTGGCGCCGCCGCGGTTGTCGACCACCAGCGTCTGGCCCATGCTGGCGCTCATCTTGTCGGTGATGGCGCGGGCAATGATGTCGGTGGTGCTGCCGGCCGCGAAGGGAACGATCACGCGGATGGGCTTGCTGGGGTAGCCGTTCTGCGCGGCGGCCAGGCCCGGTAGCAGTGCAGCGATGCAGGTCAGCGAGGCAACGACGGTGGTGCGTGCAGTGCTGGCAAAGAGCTTCATGGATGTCTCCGCGCGGTCGGGCCGCTTTCTTGAACCGATCAATTCACCAATGAGTGAATTATCGATTGTAGGAACGGCTGCGCCGCAGCGTCAACGGCCGCTGCCTAGTAGATACCCGGAGAGTGCGAAGACGCGCTGATGAAGCTCAGTGCAGGACGTAGCCCAGCACGAGATCAGTCATGTGCGAGAGGCGTTGCGCCATTGCCTTGGGCGCGCGCAGATCACGGCCGAAGATGGCCGAGAGCGTGTGGTTGTTCGAGAGGTAGAAGTAGCAGAGCGACGCGATGGAGATATAGAGCTGCACAGGGTCCACGCCGGCGCGGAACAGGTTGTCGCGCCGGCCGCGCTCCAGCACGGTGTCGAGCAGCTGTACCAGCGGCGAGTTCATCTCCTGGATGCGCTCGGAGCGCTTGAGGTGCGCCGCGCAATGCAGGTTCTCGCTGTTGAGCAGCGTGATGAACTCGGGGTGCTCGAGGTAGTAGTGCCAGGTGAACGAAACCAGCTGGCGGATGGCCTCGACCGGCTCGATCTCGTCGAGGTGCAGGCGCTGCTCGGCCTCGCGGATGTCGGCGTAGGTGCGCTCCAGCACCGCGAGGAACAGGTCGTCCTTGCTGCCGAAGTAGTAGTAGATGAGGCGCTTGTTGAGGCCCGCGCGCTCGGCGATGCTGTCCATGCGCGCGCCGGCGAGGCCGCGCGCGGAGAACTCGTCGCGCGCCGACGCGAGGATGGCGAGCTGCGAGCGGTCGGCGTCGCGCGAACGGGGTTCGATCACTTCGGCGGCGTCGGGTGAGGGGTCCTTGGAGGCCTTCATGGCGCGAATTTAACCAATTGGGGAATTAACGCAAGGCGTCTGGAGCGGGCGCACATAATTGCCGAAGACATTTGCAGCTGAGGTTCTACTTCTCATGAGTACATCACAACCCGCGGGCCACCTGATCGTGGAGTGCCTGGTCGAACAGGGCATGGAAATGGCGTTCGGCGTGCCTGGCGAAAGCTTCCTGGCGGTGCTCGACGGCTTTCATGCGTACCGCGATCGCACGCGCTTCATCGTCAACCGGCAGGAGGGGGGCGCGGCCTTCATGGCCGAGGCGCACGGCAAGCTCACGGGGCGGCCGGGCGTGTGCTTCGTCACCCGCGGGCCCGGCGCGACGAACGCATCGATCGGCGTGCACAACGCCTTCCAGGATTCGACGCCGATGGTGCTGTTCGTCGGCGACGTCGGCAGTGACTTCCGCGACCGCGAGGCTTTCCAGGAGGTCGACTACGGCAGCTTCTTCGGGCCGAGCACCAAGGGCTTTGCCAAGCGCGTGGAGCGCATCGACGATGCGAACCGCATTCCCGAGTACATCGCGCGCGCCTTCGCCACCGCGATGAACGGACGGCCGGGGCCGGTGGTGCTTGTGCTGCCGGAGGACATGCTGCGCAGCGAGACGACGGCTCGGCCGCTGGCGCGCGTGGAAGCGGTCGAGCCCTGGAGCGACCCGGGCGCGCTGCGCACCTTGCGCGAACTGCTGCTGAAGTCGCAGCGCCCGCTGGTGATTGCCGGCGGCGGCGGCTGGACGACGCAGGCCGCGCAGGCGCTGCAGCGTTTTGCGGAGAACTGGCGGCTGCCGGTGGCGAACGCCTTCCGCTTTCAGGACACTTTCGACAACCACCATCCGCTGTATGCGGGCGATGTCGGCATCGCGATCAACCCGAAGCTCGCGCAGCGCGTGAAAGACGCCGACCTGATCCTTGCCATCGGTCCGCGCCTGGGCGAGATGACGACCGGCGGCTACACGCTGCTCGAAGCGCCCAAGGCGAAGCAGACGCTGGTGCACATCCATGCGAGCGCCGAGGAGCTCAACCGCGTGTACCAGGCCGACCTGGCCATCAACGCCGGCATGAGCGCAGCCGCGCGCAGCCTGGAGGTGCTGAGCGCGCCGCCGACGCTGCCGTGGGAAGAGTGGACGCTGCAGGCCCATGCCGACTACGAGGCCAACCTTGTGCCGCAGGCGCTGGCCGGCATGCCCGCCGAGACGCCGCGCGGGCCGGTCGACATGGCGGAGGTCGTCGCGCTGCTGCAGAAGCACTTGCCGGCGGACGCGGCCATTACCAACGGCGCGGGCAACTTCGCAAGCTGGGTGCATCGCTACTTTCGCTATCACGGGCTCGCGAAGGGCGCGAAGACGCAGCTGGCGCCGACCAGCGGAGCGATGGGCTATGGCGTGCCGGCCGGCATCGCGGCCAATCTTGCGACGGGGCGCGTGGCCTTCACCATCGCGGGCGATGGCGATTTTCTGATGACCGGGCAGGAGCTGGCGACGGCTGCGCAGCATGGCGGCAAGAGCATCGTCGTGCTGCTCAACAACGGCATGTTCGGCACCATCCGCATGCACCAGGAGCGCGAGTACCCCGAACGCACGAGCGGCACCGCGCTGCGCAACCCCGACTTCTGCGGCCTCGCGCGTGCGTATGGCTATGCGGCCGAGCGCGTGACGGAAACGGCGCAGTTCGAGGCCGCGCTGCTGCGTGCGCTGGCGGCCGATACGGGCACGCTGATCGAGATCCCGCTCGACCCTGAAGTGATCACCACGCGCGGCACGCTGGCGTCGATCACGCGTTCGGCGAAGCAGCAGCAGGCGCAGGGCTGAGCGCCGAGCGATGTCGGGCCACTTCGTCGCGCAAGGACGGCGAGCGCAGCTCGAACACGTCGAACAGGCCGAGCGCGTCGAGGGCGGGGATCAGGGAGACCAGGTCTTGCTCGGCGGCGTGCCTGTCGGCGGCCGATGTGCCTGCGTCTTCGAGGATGCGAACGTTGGCGAGGAAGGCGCCGACCGATCCCTTGCGCAATGTGCGGCCGTTCACGACGGTGAAGTCTGAGCCGTCGGGCAGTACGTCTTGGGCTTTCATGGATGTTCCTTGGATGGGTTGGTGAGGATGAACTCGATGCTAGGCAGCGGCGCGCGTTCGGGCTTGCGGCGCGGGGCCAATCGATACCTCTGGCGGGCCAACCATGGCTGCTGAGGCCCCTGTGAAGCTCTGGATCAACGCCTACGAGGCGCCGCGCGTCACGGACTACCACGCGCATGAAACCGGCCAGCTGTTCGCACTGCGCGAGGGGTTGCAGGTCATTGAGACGCCTTCGGGCCGTTGGGTGCAGCCGCCGGGGTGGATCGGCTGGATCGCACCGCACTGCGCCCATGCGGCGCAGAGCTTTGGTGCCACCGCGGGCTGGAGCTTGCACATCGACTCGATGATGGCGGCGGCCTTGCCGGACGGGCCGCATGTGTTTGCCGTCACGCCGCTGGTGCAGGGGCTGGTCGACCGGCTGACATCGATGGATGCCACCGAGTCCCTGCTGGAGCCGCGCCGTGCGCGTCTGGTGGGCGTGCTGATCGATGAGCTTGCGACAGGCGCCAGGCCGTCGCTGCACCTGCCGATGCCGCAGGACAAGCGCCTTGCTGCGATGGCTGCTGCGGTGGCCAATGATCCGGCGTTGCCGGACAGCATCGACGAATGGGCCGATCGCATCGGCATGGCGCGCAGGACGCTCACTCGCCGTTTCGCCGTGGAAACGGGCCTGAGCTTCGCGCAATGGCGCCAGCAGGCGCGGTTGCTCAAGGCCGTCGAGCTGCTGAGCCTGAAGGAGCCCGTGACGGCGGTGGCGCTGACGGTGGGCTACAGCTCCGTGAGCGCCTTCATCGAAGCCTTCCGCAAGCACTTCGGCCGCACGCCGTCGCGCTTCTTCGAAGAAAGCGTGGCCTTGTCGCAGGCGAAAAAAAAGCCCGCATGAAGCGGGCTTTTTGATTCAGGAGCGCGAGGCCCCTGAGCGCTTACTTGACGTGCTTGCCGATCAGCGCAGCCAGTTCGAACATCGACACTTGGGCCTTGCCGAAGATTTCCTTCAGCTTGGCGTCGGCGTTGATGTTGCGCTTGTTGGCCTTGTCTTGAAGGTTGTTCTTCTTGATGTAGTCCCACAGCTTGCTCACGACAGCGGTACGCGGCAGCGGCGTCGAGCCGACCACAGCGGCGAGTGCCGGGCTGGGGGTCAGGGCCTTCATGAACGCGGCGTTGGGCGTGCGCTTCTTGGCGGGAGCAGCCTTCTTTGCGGGAGCGGCCTTCTTGGCAGGAGCCTTCTTCGCCGGAACAGCCTTCTTAGCAGGAGCAGCAGCCTTCTTGGCCGGTGCAGCCTTCTTCGCAGGAGCCGCCGCCTTCTTTGCGGGAGCGGCCTTCTTTGCCGGAGCTTTCTTGGCCGGAGCCTTCTTTGCAGTTGCCATGGTTGATTTCCTTTTTTGGTTGAACACTCACCAATGAAAAACTTGCGTCTCCAGTGGCAATGCGGATGCTAAAGGAGAAAAAACGCGTTTCCAAGGGAAAAAGCGCTTTTTTCATTGGGAGTTGTTGTTTTTTCAGAGGGGAGAAGCCCTGTTTTTCACGTTCGACGCCCAGGCCATGTCGCAAGCACCACACCCGCGAGGGCAATGACGAACGCAACCAGCTGTGGCGAAGAGAGGTTTTCACCCAGCACGAGCACGCCGACGAGGGCTGCGCTCACGGGCAGCATCACGGCGAAGACACCCGCTTGTGCGGCTGGTACGTGGCGAAGTCCGGTCATCCAGAGCCACACTGTCCAGATGCTTGCAGCGAGCGCATAGACCACGAGCAGCGCCCAGGTGCCGAAGCGCACCGCGGTGAAATCGAACTGCAGCGCGAACCAGATGCCGAAGGGCAGCGAGAGCACGAAGCCCCACAGGTTGATGAGCGAGGCGATGCGCTTGGGCCCCAGGCGTCCCGTGAGCGACTTGCCGATCACCGCGTACGCCGTCTCGCAGAGCACCGCGCAGAACACCAGCAGGTTGCCGAGCCAGGGCATCGATGCCGACGAAGCAGTGGGCGATGCCGGTGCGTGCGCCGGCGAAAGTGCCAGCAGACCGATGCCGAGCGCGGCGCATGCGATGGCCAGGCCGATGCGCACGGTGATGCGCTCGCGCAGGAACAGCCAGCTCGCCACGGCCACGCACGCGGGGATCGACGCCATGATCACGCCCGCCGACACCGCGCTCGTGAGGCTCACGCCGAACAGCATGCAGATCGAGAACATGAAGTTGCCGAGGAACGACTCGAGGAACACCAGCCAGCGCGTGCGCGCGGTCATCGGCGGTTCGTCGGGTGTGCGCTTGAGCCAATGCGGCATGGCCAGTGCGGCGATGCCGAAGCGCAGCCATGCGAGCAGCAGCACCGGAAAGGCGGCGACAAGGGGCTTGGAGAGGGCGACGTAGCCGCCGACGAGCGACATGCTCAGGGCCAGGCAGCCGTAGGCCACGAGGCGGCCTGATGCGGGAGCAGCGGAGTTCAATAGACTGAAGTTCTGTAGTTGCGGAGAAGGCGGTTTCGATGATGCCCCACGTTTTTGTTTACGGCACGCTGCGCCGCGGCGGGCGCAACGACATCGCGCGCTATCGGCCCGCGCCGGTGTGGGTGGGCGATGCGTGCATTTCCGGCACGCTGTATGACCTGGGCGCCTATCCGGGTGTCGTGCTGGGTGGGGTGGGGCGCGTGAAGGGCGAGGTCTATGTCGTCGAGCCCGCGGTCGAGGCAGCACTCAACGTGCTCGAGGAGGTGGCTGACGATGACTCAGGCGAGTACATCAAGCGGCAGGTGCGCGTGGATGTTGGCGGGCAGTGGCTCGATTGCCTGGTCTACGAGATCCATCCGACGCGCATCGTGGGCCGCCGCGTGATCGAAAGCGGCGATTGGATTGCACATGCAGCACGAAGCGATGCCTCGTTTTCACAACCGAAAGATTGATTGCGCATTGCGAAATCGGCGGCTGCTGCGTCGCAATATTTTTTCTCGATATGAGAAAAATAATTTTGCATTGAGAAATATCTCTGTAAGTTGTTGATTTAATTGATTGAAAAATATGTCTTCTATAAGACATAAGAGTCTGCGGGCCGATTACAGTAACTCCACGGCCGCAGCGCCCAACCTTCAATCAACCTCACGGAGTGACCATGCCCCAGACCCTCACAGAACAACTCAGCCGCGAACAGCAGATTGCCGCCCTCGAAAAGGAATGGGCCACCGATCCGCGCTGGAAGGGCGTCAAGCGTGGCTACAGCGCGGCCGACGTGGTGCGCCTGCGCGGTTCGTTCCCCATCGAGCACACGCTGGCCAAGCGCGGCGCAGAGAAGCTCTGGGACAAGATCAACGGCGGCTCCAAGAAGGGCTATGTGAACGCGTTCGGCGCCATCTCCGCCGGTCAGGCGATGCAACAGGCCAAGGCTGGCCTGGAAGCCGTTTACCTGTCGGGCTGGCAAGTCGCCGCCGACGGCAACAGCTCCGAGACGATGTACCCCGACCAGTCGCTGTACGCCTACGACTCGGTGCCGACGATGGTCCGCCGCATCAACAACACCTTCCGCCGTGCCGATGAAATCCAGTGGGGCCGCGGTGTCAACCCGGGCGACAAGGAGTTCATCGACTACTTCCTGCCCATCGTGGCCGATGCGGAAGCCGGTTTCGGCGGCGTGCTCAACGCCTTCGAACTGATGAAGAACATGATCACGGCCGGCGCAGCTGGCGTGCACTTCGAAGACCAACTGGCTGCCGTGAAGAAGTGCGGCCACATGGGCGGCAAGGTGCTCGTGCCGACGCATGAAGCCTGCGAAAAGCTGATTGCCGCGCGCTTCGCAGCCGACGTTCTGGGTGTGTCGACCATCGTCCTGGCCCGTACCGACGCGGAAGCCGCGAACCTGATCACCTCGGACCATGACGCCAACGACAAGCCCTTCCTGACGGGCGAGCGCACGCAGGAAGGCTTCTACCGCGTGAAGAACGGCCTGGAACAAGCCATCAGCCGCGGCGTGGCCTACGCGCCCTACGCAGACCTCGTGTGGTGCGAAACCGGCGTGCCGGACATCGGCTTTGCCCGCGAATTCGCACAAGCCGTGCACGCCGCCTGCCCCGGCAAGCTGCTGTCGTACAACTGCTCGCCTTCCTTCAACTGGAAGAAGAACCTCGACGACAAGCAGATCGCCTCGTTCCAGGAAGACCTGTCGGCCCTGGGCTACAAGTACCAGTTCATCACGCTGGCCGGCATCCACGTCAACTGGTTCAACACCTTCCAGTTCGCCCACGCCTACGCCCGCGGTGAAGGCATGAAGCACTACGTCAACATGGTGCAGGAACCCGAGTTCGCCGCGCGCGACAAGGGCTACACCTTCGTGTCGCACCAGCAGGAAGTTGGCGCCGGTTACTTCGACGATGTGACCACCGTGATCCAGGGCGGTTCGTCCAGCGTGAAGGCGCTGTCGGGCTCGACCGAAGAAGAGCAGTTCCACTGATCGGGTGATCGACCCTCGCGGGTCGGTCTTTCGACAGGCAGATATTTCGCTGTCACTTTCAGCCCGGCCGCGCGCCGGGCTTTTTTTGCGTCCGTTGCGTGCTCAGGCTTCGAGGCGCACCTCGCGCACGCCGCGGCCCAGGCGCTGGCGCAGCAGGGTGCGCAGCGTGACGCCGTCGGCGTAGCCCACCATGCCGGCGATCTGCTCCAGGCTCTTGTCGCTGGTCTTGAGCAGGTGCACCGCGCGCTCCACGCGCAGGTCCTGCACGTAGGAGAGGGGGCTCTTGCCCAGCACCTGCTGCATGCGGCGGGCCAGCGTGCGCTTGCTGGTGCCCGCGGCCTGTGCGGCCTCGTCGAGCGAGAAGCCGTCGGCCAACCGGCCGCGCGCCCAGCGCTCGAAGCGCTCCACCAGCGGGTCGGAATGCGAGAGGTGGTCAGAGATCACGTAGGCCGACTGCGACGGCCGCGAGTCGACGATCAGGTAGCGCGCGACCAGCGTCGCGAGTTCGGGGCTGGCCTGGCGCACGATCCACAGCGCCATGTCGACATGGCTCAGCGCTGCGCCGGCCGTGACCAGGTTGCCGGAGCTGACCAGCATGCGTGAGTCTTCCAGTTGCACGGCAGGGTAGCGCTGGCGGAACAGCGTGGCCAGCCACCAGGTCGTGGTTGCCTTCTGGTGATCGAGCACGCCCGATTCCGCGAGCACGAAGGTGCCGATGCAGGCGGCGGCCAGATTGGCGCTTTTGCTTGCGCGTTCCTGCAATGCGGCGCAGGCGTCGCGCACGTCGGGGCGACACAAGGCGGGTTCCAGTGTTTCGGGCATCTTGCAGCCCAGCGCTGGAACGATCAGCCAATCCGCGGAGCTGGCGTCGAGCGCGCGAGCCACCGGAACGGTGAGCCCCTGCGAGGTTCTCACCCGCTTGCGAACGCCCGTCACAGTGACTTCGAACGGCGCCACGTCGAGCTGCAGCATGGCCGCGAGTTCGTTGGCAGTGGTGAACACGTCGAGCACCGTGGACAGGCCGGTGTCGAACACGCCATCGAGAGCGAGTACATCGAGCTTCATGGCCATAACGATATCAAAGATGTCAAAAACGCCAATAGCTCCAGAGACAACGGCTGCCTAGAGTCCATACCAACGCCGCGCAATGTCGCGCGCCGTTCAACTCAGGAGATCACCCATGATCAAGTACGCACTGTTCGCTCGCCTCGAAGCCAAGCCGGGCAGGGAAGGCGATATAGAGAGGTTCCTCGAAGCCGGCCTTGCGATGGCGCGCGACGAGAAGACCACGCCGATCTGGTTTGCGCTGCGCCTGTCGCCGAGCACCTTCGGCGTGTTCGACGCGTTCGAAGACGAAGCCGGTCGCCAGGCTCATTTGACCGGCCCGATCGCCCAAGCGCTGATGGCGAAAGCTCCCGAGCTGTTCGCCAAGCCGCCGTCTATCGAGCCCATTGAAGTGCTGGGACTCAAGAATGCGGCGCCCGCGTCCTGAACGGGCAGCGGCTAGAATTGCGGACTCTGCACTCAACAAGAGCGAGAAAGGCACCTTGGTTATGACACCGCGAACTACTCCGCAAGGATTCAGCGGCTTTTTCTTCACTGAAGGAAAAGGCCGGTAGCCCCGCGCTCGCTGGTTTCTGCCAGCTTCACAACCAAGCAAAGCGCGGCATCCACCGCGCTTTTTTGTTTTTCTCCCCGAGGTTTTCTTCAAATGATCCAGATCACGCTCCCCGACAACTCGCGCCGCGAGTTCCCCGGCCCGGTTTCGGTGGCCGAAGTTGCCCAGTCCATCGGACCCGGCCTGGCCAAGATGACGGTGGCCGGCAAGGTCGACGGCAGGCTCGTCGATGCCAGCGACGTCATCGACCATGACGCCAAGCTGCAGATCATCACGCCCAAGGACGACGAAGGCCTGGAAATCATCCGCCATTCGACGGCCCACCTGGTCGGCCATGCGGTGAAGCAGCTCTACCCGACGGCCAAGATGGTGATCGGGCCCGTGATCGACGAAGGCTTCTACTACGACATCTCGTACGAGCGCCCGTTCACGCCCGAGGACATGGTCGCCATCGAGGCGCGCATGCGCGAGCTGATCGCGCAGGACTACGACGTGATCAAGAAGATGACGCCGCGCGCCGAAGTCATCGAAGTCTTCAAGTCGCGCGGCGAGGACTACAAGCTGCGCCTCGTCGAGGACATGCCCGACGAGCAGGCCATGGGCCTGTACTACCACCAGGAATACGTCGACATGTGCCGCGGCCCGCACGTGCCGAACACGCGCTTCCTGAAGGTCTTCAAGCTGACGAAGCTGGCTGGCGCCTACTGGCGCGGCGACGCCAAGAACGAGCAATTGCAGCGCATCTACGGCACGGCCTGGGCCGACAAGAAGCAGCTCGACCAGTACATCCAGCGCATCGAGGAAGCCGAGAAGCGCGACCACCGCAAGCTCGGCAAGGAGCTTGACCTGTTCCACATCGACGAAGTGGCGCCGGGCGTGGTGTTCTGGCACCCCAAGGGCTGGGCCGTGTGGCAGGCCGTCGAGCAGTACATGCGCGGCATCTACCGCGACACGGGCTATTGGGAAGTGAAGGGCCCGCAGATCCTCGACAAGAGCCTGTGGGAGAAAACGGGCCACTGGCAGAACTATCGCGACAACATGTTCACGACGGAGTCGGAGAAGCGCGAATATGCGCTCAAGCCGATGAACTGCCCGGGCCACGTGCTGATCTTCAAGAGCGACCTGCGCAGCTACCGCGACCTGCCGCTGCGCTATGGCGAATTCGGCCAGTGCCACCGCAACGAGCCCAGCGGTGCGCTGCACGGCATCATGCGCGTGCGCGGCTTCACGCAGGACGACGGGCACATCTTCTGCACGGAGGACCAGATCCTCGACGAGTGCATTGCGTACACGGAGCAGCTTCAGAAGGTCTATGCCGACTTCGGCTTCACGGACATCCTCTACAAGGTCGCCACGCGGCCCGAGAACCGCGTCGGCTCCGACGAGCTGTGGGACAAGGCCGAGCACGCGGTGATGGAATCACTGCGCCGCTCGGGCGTCGACTTCGTCATTGCACCGGGCGATGGCGCCTTCTACGGCCCCAAGATCGAATACACGCTGCGCGATGCCATCGGCCGCCAGTGGCAGTGCGGCACGATGCAGGTCGACTTCAACACTGCCGAGCGCCTGGGCGGCGAATACGTGACGGAATCGAGCGGCCGCGCGCACCCTGTGATGCTGCACCGCGCGATCGTCGGCAGCCTCGAGCGCTTCATCGGCATGCTGATCGAACACCACTCGGGCGCGCTGCCTGCGTGGCTCGCTCCGGTGCAGGTGGCGGTGCTCAATATCAGTGAAGGACAGGCTGATTACGCTGCGCAAGTTGCGAAAGCGCTGCAAAATCAAGGGCTTAGGGTTCAGCTTGACCTGCACAACGAGAAGATTACGTATAAAATACGGAAGCATTCGTTGCAAAAGCTCCCTTATATCGTTGTCGTAGGCGACAAGGAAAAGGAAGCAGGTGCCGTCGCAGTGCGCGCCCGGGGCAATCAAGACCTCGGTGCAATGTCCCTCGAATCGTTCGTGCAACGGCTCGTCCAGGATATTGCCGACAAGCGTTGATTTGTCTTCGGAACACCCCATATGTTTCAAAGCCAAATCATGCCGTTTGTCCGCGAGGACTGACCGGTGTTCGCTACAGATTTTGTAGCAAATTTTGAAGGATTCTGACCATCGCTACTGCATTCCGCGACCGCCGCCACCGCGAGGAACGCCAACACCGCCTGAACCGGGAAATCATGGCCCCGGAAGTCCGCCTGATCGGCCCGGATAACGAGCAATTGGGTGTCGTGAGTCTTGCCGAGGCTCTGCGCCTTGCCGGTGAGCAGGACGTGGACCTGGTGGAGGTCGTCGCGGCGGCCAACCCGCCCGTGTGCCGCCTGATCGAGTACGGCAAGTTCAAGTACCACGAGCAGAAGAAGGCAGCCGAGGCGAAGTCGAAGCAGAAGGTCATCGAGGTCAAGGAAATCAAGTTCCGGCCCGGTACCGACGATGGCGACTACAACATCAAGATGCGCAACATCAAGCGCTTTCTTGATGAGGGCGACAAATGCAAGATCACGCTGCGCTTCCGCGGCCGCGAGATCACGCACCAGGAGCTCGGTCTGGCTTTGCTGCAGCGTATTCGCGACGAACTGGGTGACCTGATCATGGTCGAGCAGTTTCCGAAGCTCGAAGGCCGGCAGATGATCATGATGATCGCGCCGGGTCGCAAGAAGGCTGGTGGCGCTGCGCCGAAGCCGGCTGCAGATGCCGCTGCCGCGCCGACAGCGTCGCCCGCAACAGCCTGAGCGTCAGGGTTGCAGTAGAGAAGAGAAGGTTCGAAGGGATTTCGCCCTTGCCAGCGCCTCGCAAGAGGTGCCGGCAGGGGCGGGATAAAGAAGTGTCTCGGGGCCAACAAGTCCGTGGAGCATCCATGGCGCCTCACGAGCACAAACTAAAGGAGCATTCACATGCCCAAAATGAAGACCAAGAGCAGCGCGAAAAAACGTTTCCGCGTTCGTCCCGGTGGCACCGTCAAGCGCGGTCAAGCCTTCAAGCGTCACATCTTGACGAAGAAGACCACCAAGAACAAGCGTCACCTGCGTGGTGCAGTCGCAGTGCATGAGACCAACATGGTTTCTGTCGCCGCCATGCTGCCCGGCCGTGGCATTTAACTCAGACGAACAAGGAGTACACACATGCCTCGCGTCAAACGTGGTGTAACGGCTCGCGCCCGCCACAAGAAAGTTCTCGCACTCGCCAAGGGTTTCCGCGGTCGCCGCGGCAATGTCTTCCGCGTCGCCAAACAGGCGGTGATGAAGGCAGGCCAATACGCCTACCGTGACCGCCGTACCAAGAAGCGCGTGTTCCGTCAGCTGTGGATCGCGCGTATCAACGCCGCCTCGCGTGAACTGGGCCTGACCTACAGCCAGTTCGCCAACGGCATCCGCAAGGCCGGTATCGAGATCGACCGCAAGATGCTTGCGGACATCGCCGTGCACGACAAGGCCGCTTTTGCCGGCATCGTGGAGCAGGTCAAGGCCAAGCTGGCTGCTTGATTCTGCACAGCAGGGGTGCTGCCTCCGGGCAGCTTCCTGCGCCCACGGCTCAAGGGCTGGCGCTTGAAAAGGCTCCAGCTCTTTTTTATTTCCCCTCGAAGATTTTTGTTGCTATGAACGAGTTGGACTCCCTGGTCGACACCGCACGCGCCGCCTTCGCAGAAGCGAAAACGCCCGCCGAGCTCGAAAACGCCAAGGCCCAGTTCCTCGGCAAGTCGGGCCGCATCACCGAGCTGATGAAGGGCATGGCCGCGCTGAGTGTCGAAGAGAAGAAGTCCCGCGGCGCAGCGATCAATGTCGCCAAGCAGGCCATCGAGGCCGCACTGACCGACCGCCGCCAGCAACTGGCCGACGAAGAGCTCTCGCTGCAACTGCGCGCCGAAGCGCTCGACGTGAGCCTGCCAGGCCGCCGCCGCATTCCTGGCGGACTGCACCCCGTGAGCCGCACCCTGGAGCGCATCGAGGAGATCTTCTCCAGCATGGGCTTCGACGTGGCCGACGGCCCCGAAGTCGAGAGCGACTGGCACAGCTTCACCTCGCTCAACAATCCGCCGAACCATCCGGCGCGTTCGATGCAGGACACCTTCTACGTCGACATCAACGGCGACGACGGCATCCCCTACAACCTGCGTCCGCACACCAGCCCGATGCAGGTGCGCTATGCGCATCAGCACATCAAGAAGTACGCCGCCGAGTTCGCAGCCGCTGCGGCCGACACTACCGGCACCGTGAAGGCGCCCGAGATCCGCGTGATCGCCCCGGGCCGTACCTACCGCGTCGACAGCGACGCCACCCACTCGCCCATGTTCCACCAGTGCGAAGGCCTGTGGCTCGGCGAGAACGTGAGCTTCAAGGACCTGAAGGTCGTCTTCACCGACTTCTGCCGCACCTTCTTCGAGCGCGATGATCTCGTGCTGCGCTTCCGTCCGAGCTTCTTCCCGTTCACCGAGCCGAGCGCCGAGATCGACATCCAGTTCGCGAGCGGGCCGCTGGCCGGCCGCTGGCTCGAGGTGTCGGGTTCGGGCCAGGTGCATCCGAACGTGGTTCGCAACATGGGCCTCGACCCCGAGCGCTACATCGGCTTCGCTTTCGGCATGGGCCCCGACCGGCTCACGATGCTGCGCTACGGCGTGAACGACCTGCGCCTCTTCTTCGACGGCGACTTGCGTTTTCTCTCGCAGTTCCAGTAAGCACCCCTCCATAGAAAAACCAGATCGAGATCGAAGAGATGCAATTCCCGGAATCCTGGCTGCGCGAGTTCTGCAACCCGCCCCTCGACAGCGCCGCACTGGCCGAAACGCTCACCATGGGTGGCTTCGAGGTCGAAGAGCGCCGACCGGTGGCGCCGCCCTTCACGCGCATCGTGGTCGGCGAAATCAAGGAAGCCGAGCAGCACCCGAATGCCGATCGCCTGCGCGTGTGCCAGGTCGACGCGGGGCAAGGCGCCTTGCTCAATATCGTGTGCGGCGCGCCCAATGCGCGCGTTGGCATCAAGGTGCCTTGCGCACTCGTCGGCGCCGAACTGCCGCCGGGTGAAGACGGCAAGCCCTTCCTCATCAAGCTCGGCAAGCTGCGCGGCGTCGAGAGCCAGGGCATGCTGTGCTCAGCGCGCGAACTGGGTCTGAACGAAGACCACGGCGGCCTGCTCGAGCTCGATGCCGACGCGCCCATCGGCGCCGACGTGCGCGACGTGCTCAAGCTCGACGACGCACTGCTCACGCTCAAGCTCACCCCCAACCTGGCGCACGGCCTCAGCGTCTACGGCGTGGCGCGCGAACTCGCCGCGCTCACTGGTGCGCCACTCAAGACCCCTGCCATCGCGCCGGTGGTGACGTCGTTCGCCGACGTGTTGCCGGTCAAGGTCGAGGCTCCCGAACTCTGCGGCCGCTTCTCGGGTCGCATCGTGCGCGGCGTCGACACCAAGGTCGTCACACCGGCATGGATGGTCGAGCGCCTTGCGCGCTGCGGCCAACGCAGTGTGACGCCGCTGGTCGACATCTCGAACTACGTGATGTTCGAATACGGCCAGCCCAGCCACATCTTCGATCTCGACAAGATCCACGGCGGCCTCACGGTGCGCTGGGGCAAGGCGGGCGAACAGCTCAAGCTGCTCAACGGCACGACCATCACCGTCGACGAGAAGGTCGGCGTGATCGCCGACGACCGCGAAGTCGAATCGCTCGCCGGCATCATGGGCGGCGACGCCACCTCGGTGACCGACGACACGCGCAACATCTATGTCGAAGCCGCTTTCTGGTGGCCCGAGGCGGTGCAGGGCCGTTCGCGCCGCTTCAACTTCTCGACCGATGCGGGCCATCGCTACGAGCGTGGCGTCGATCCGAGCCGCACTGTGCAGATCATCGAGCGCATCACGCAGCTGATCGTCGAAATCTGCGGCGGCGAGGCCGGCAGGATGGACGACCAGACGCTGAGCGTGCCCGAGGCCGTGCCCGTCACGCTGCGCGTCGAGCGTGCGGCGCGCGTGATCGGCATGCCGCTGACGCAAGCGCAATGCGCCGACGCGCTGAATCGCCTCGGTTTCGCGATCACCGAAGGCGAGGGCACGTTGACTGTGACCCCGCCGCCGCACCGCTTCGACCTGCTGATCGAAGAAGACCTGATCGAGGAAGTCGCGCGCCTGATCGGCTTCAACAACCTGCCGACCACCGCGCCGCTCGCCCCCATCACCGCCCGCGTGCGGCCCGAGGCGCAGCGCAGCCGGTTCGCGGTGCGCCGCAGCGTCGCGGCGCTGGGCTATCAGGAAACGATCAACTTCAGTTTCGTCGAAGCGCATTGGGAGCAAGACCTCGCAGGCAATGCCAATCCGATCAAGCTGCTGAACCCCATCGCCAGCCAGATGAGCGTGATGCGCTCGTCGCTGCTGGGCTCGCTGCTGCAGGTGCTCAAGTTCAATCTCGACCGCAAGGCGCCTCGCGTGCGTGTGTTCGAAGTGGGCCGTGTGTTCATGCGCGACGACAGCGTTGCCACCACCGACAGCACCGTGCGCGGCGTGAACCAGCCGATGCGCGTGGCGGGCCTCGCCTGGGGCGACGCCGACGAGTCGCGCTGGGACGGCAAGCCGCAGCGCGTCGACTTCTACGACGTCAAAGGCGACGTCGAAGCACTGCTCGCGCCGCTGGTGCCCAGCTTCGAGGTGGCCGAGCATCCGGCCCTGCACCCGGGCCGTTCGGCGCGTGTGCTGGTTGGCGGCAAGGCCATCGGCTTCGTCGGCGAACTGCATCCGCGCTGGCGCCAGAAGTGGGACTTCGCCCAAGCGCCCGTGTTGTTCGAACTCGACCTCGACGCCGTCACGGCGCGCCCCGTGCCGGTTGCTCAGCCAGTGCCCAAGCATCAGGCCGTGGAGCGCGACCTTGCCGTGGTGGTGGCTGAAGCCGTCACGCACGATGCACTGGTGCAGGCCATCCGCGCGACGACAGCTGCGCAGGGACTGCTGCGCGACGTGACGCTGTTCGACATCTATCGCCCGCAGCCGCTGCGCGATGGTGCCGTGGCTGCGCCGGGCGCGTTGGCGCAAGGCGAGAAGAGCATGGCGGTTCGCCTCAGTTTCCAGAGCGACAACGCCACCCTGACGGACGAGCAGGTCGAGCCCGCAGTCCGTGCAATCGTCGAACAACTGGACGCCAAGCTCGGCGGCCGCTTGAGGGGATGATGAGAATGAACGCTGCCGAATTCACGCTCGAGGCCCTCGAAACGCCTGCGCTCACCAAGGCGCATCTGGCCGATCTGCTGTTCGAGCAGATCGGCCTGAACAAGCGCGAGTCCAAGGACATGGTCGAGGCGTTCTTCGAGCTCGTGGCCAGCAGTCTCGTCGAAGGCACGGACGTGAAGATCTCGGGCTTCGGCAACTTCCAGATCCGCGTGAAGGCGCCCCGGCCGGGCCGCAACCCGCGCACGGGCGAGGCCATTCCGATCGGCGAGCGCCGCGTGGCCACGTTCCACGCGAGTGCGAAGCTCAAGGAGCAGATTCATGGAAGCATCGATCAGAACGGCGCATCCGAAGTCGAGTGGAGCCTGGGCGCCGAATAGTGCTTGGTGCTGCGCGCCTGCGTAGAGTAATCTCTCAGGTTTCCCGCGCACAGTCTTGATTTCAATGGAGAAAACGCTCCCTCCGATTCCCGTCAAACGCTACTTCACCATTGGTGAGGTCGGCGAACTGTGCGGCGTCAAGCCGCACGTGCTGCGTTATTGGGAGCAGGAGTTCACGCAGCTGCGGCCCATGAAGCGGCGCGGCAACCGCCGCTACTACCAGCACCACGAGGTGCTCATGATCCGCCGCATACGTGATCTGCTCTACGACCAGGGCTTCACGATCAGCGGTGCGCGCAACAAGCTTCAGGAGCTCGTGCAAGGTGAACGCGACCGTCGCAAGGCGGGCGAGGTGCCGCTCGACGGCATGGAGGCCATCGAAATCGACCAGGAAGAATTCGATGCCGCCGTGGTGCAGGATTCGCCCTCGTCGTCTGCCACGCAGACGGTCGACCTGTCGCAGTTGTTGCACCTGCGGCGCGAACTCTTTGAAATTCGTGAGCTGCTGACCCTCGGACGCTGAATTTCAACCGCTATAATCGAGAGCTTCGGTGTGTGGCGCAGCCTGGTAGCGCACTTGCATGGGGTGCAAGGGGTCGAAGGTTCGAATCCTTTCACACCGACCAAAATTGCTAGATAGATCAACGGGTTAGGGCCACAAGCTCTGACCCGTTTTTCTTTGCGTTTGACAAATGGATGGGGTTCCTGACAAACCCGTGCCATTTCAGCTCCCGCCACGCCCCCCTATTGCTGACGGCAAGGGTGTTCCTGTTGGCACCTTGCGACGGTAGACGCGCTTCGTGACCTTCACGTCCTCGTGGTGCAGCAGTTCCTGCGCCGACACATCCGAATCGGAATCTGAGGCCGCCTTCGCGCGCATGTCGTGGAAGGTGATCTCTCGCGATGCCAGGCCAAGCTTCGTGCGCACCGCGCGCCAGAGCGTCTTGAATGCCTCCTTGCCGTAGGGATTCCCTTGCTTCGTGATGAACAGGTAGTCGCTCGGCAGGCTGGCCGCGCCGCCGCGGTTCTTCTTCCGCAGATCGAGCGCACGGGTGAGCGCCGCCCAGAGGTCCGGCGTCATCGTGTAGGCCTTGGTGGTGTAGCCCTTGTCGTTGCGCTTCTTCGTGACGCGCAGGTCAATGTGGTCAGCGTCGAAGTCGCCGATACGGATGTCGAAGATCATTCCGACCCGGGCGCCGGTCTGCGTGCTGATCTCCAGCATGCACTGCAGCACTGGGCTGGCGGCGCTGTAAATTTCGGCGTAGCGCTGGTCGCTCACGTACTGGTCGCGGGGCGCTTCCGGGAGGTACTCGATGCCTTCGCACGGGTTGAAGGTCGTCAGGCCCCAGCGCACGCGCGCCAGGCGGAACATGCGCGACAGCAGCTGGATGTCCTTGTTGGCCGAGGACGCGCGCTCACGATTGGCGTGCAGGTGCTGGGTGATGGTCACCGCGCTCAGGTAGCCCGGCAGCAGCGCCTGCACCTCTGCCTTCGGGTATCGCTTGGTCCGGAATGCCGCCCGCAGCCGCTTGATGCGACCCTGGTATTCGGTCTTCGTGGCCTCGCGCTTGATCGCGGCGAGCTCGTCGGCCTCGTACTTCCGGATGATCTCCTCGAGGGTGCCCACCACGTCGTCATCCGGCACGGCCGCGACCAAGGCCGGGGAGATGTGCCTCTCCCACCAGAGCCTGGCCTGAACTGGAGTCGTGCCGGCGCGCATGGGCACCTTGGCCTCGCGCAGCTTGGCCTCAATTTCCTTGGTGAGGCCATCGGTGCCGCGCCAGTACCAGACCTCACCGACCTTGCGCATACCGCGTGGCAGGTCGGGGATCTTCTTGTTAACTGTGCGCGGCCGCGGCATCCTCGAGTTCCTTGGACAGGCTGGTGAAGGTTCGCACGGCGGCCACGGCCGACTCCATGCGGTTGAGATTCTGCGCGTCGATCTCCACGGTGTTCCAGCGGTGCCCGCAGGCGTCGCAGCAGCGCAGGCGCGTGATCTTGGAATCGCCGGTGCGGGTGGACATCACGCGCTGTTCGGTGCTGGTGCAGGCGGGGCACTTCATGAAACCTCCTTCAGCGCGTCGTCGCGCGCCTGATTGAGCTCGGCCATGTCCGCGGTGCTGCCGCCCTTGTCTGGGTGCGCAGTGCTGGCCAGGATCCGGTATCGCGACGTGATCGACTCGCGGGTTGGCGCACCGTTGCCGAACTGCAGCACGTCGCGCCAGTGGCGCTTCATGCCGGCCACGATGGGCGCAGGCAGGGCGGTGAAGCCGGTGAAGGCCCGCTCGAGCACGATGGCGCCGCCGTGCCGCTCGATCGCGCGCATGGCCTCGATGGTGGCCGCCAGCGCTGCGATGTTCATCTCGACCTTCGTGTAGCGGTCGATGGCCATGCAGCGGGGCGCGGCGCTCCACGGGTCGTTCCAGTAGACCACTGCGCCTGGGTCGGCCGGCTGGGCCTGATCGCTGCGCGGCAAGCCGTCGAGCCGCAGTTTCAGGTTCGTGCTGAGCACCAGGTCGTCGCCGCGCACCGCCATGCGGTCGAGTTCGGCGCGCAGCCGCTGGGTGGCACCGGCGACGGTGATGTCTTGCTTGCTGCGCCAGCTGCCGACGGCCGACTGCTTCGTGGAGCCGAACTTGCCGAAGGTTCGCTGGTCGGCGGCAGTGCGCTTCCAGCCGGGCGGCCAAGCGAGGGGGAAGGCGGTGATGTTCATTTGTGGTCGCTCCCCCTATCTCTGGATGTCTCGGCAGCAGCGCGGACGATGTGTTCGGCGCTCATAGCCATTTCCCCTTGATGTCGATGCTCGGCTCGGCCTTCTCCTTCAGGAGCTTCACGCGAGCCTTCAGGCGTTTCTCTTCCTTGGTGAGCGCCTCGACTGTCTCGGCCTTCTCACTGGCCTTGCGCATGACCTCTTTGTGAGACAACCACGCGCGTTGAATCGACAGGGCGTTGCTGAGCAGGTAATCGAAGGGCTCGAACACCTTCCCGCAGTCGGTGCAGCGCACGGTGCGCACATGCTCATCAAGGGTGATCCGGTCGTGCGCGCAGTACCTGTACCCCTCGCGCTCGACTGTGATGGGGTTCTCGGGCAACGGCTCAGCACCTGGGAACGCAACGATCTTGTCAGACATCGCTCGCCCCCTTCCCGCCGCTCGCTCTGATGGCAGCAGCAATGTCGAGCGCGATCCAGCGGGAATTGATGTGCTCTGCTTTCTCGTCCGCGATCTTTGCTGCGCGCTCAGTGGCCCAGAGGACAGCATCCCATGCGTCATAGCCATCGTTTTTAGTGCGCTTCCATGCCTCAAACTCTGCGCGCAGGCCTGTATCGAAGGCTTCGGTGGTAGTCATTGAAGCTTCTCCTTCTTGAAGGTGCCGAAGTTCTGCTGTGCAATGAAGGCGGCCGTGCCATAGAGTCGGTCGAACGCCTCGTTCTGTCCCACCGTTGCGACCATCATCACGCCGGCCACGCTGCATGCCTTCATGAGAACGTTGGCGATGTCCTGCTCGCTTTGGCAGTGGCAGTCGTTCACGAACTGCTGCAGCACCTTGCGCGCGAGCAGCTCGGCGTCGGCCTGGGAGATCATCTTTTTTTTGTCAGTCATGTGCTCCGTCCTTTCCCATGGCGTCGATGGCGTCCACCCGTCGCAGTTGTTCTTTAAAGACTTCTGCAGAATGCTCTGGTGTGTCGCTTACAAAATGTCGTATCGCGCATGCGCGATGAAAGGGGACGCCACAGTCGGTGCAGCGGTATACATCCTGCAGCCGGTCAATTGACGTGCCGCAGCCAACAAGATCAGCATCGATTGGTGTCGGGTTTTCTCCGCAGATCACCAGCGCTTTCGGCGCGGATGCTTGCTGTGCATCCTTCTTCAGCCTCTCAATCTCCGCATCCCTGTCCTTTATGGCTGCTTGGAGGGCGCGCAGTTCATCGCGACCGACGAGCATCGTGTTCACATCGGCGATGTTTCCCGAGAACTCGTACAGGCTGTGGTGCTCTGGCGCTGCGTGCATGAATGCTTCTTTGATTGAAGAGGTGATCTCAGCCATTGCTCGCTCCCTCCCCGCCAGGAGTAGCGCCCTTGAGAGCGGCGCGGCGTTCAAAGTGGAACGTGACCTCGGCACCTGTTTCCTGCACGAGGCCGAAGCGCACCGCATGGCGATAGGTAGGGTAGTCACGATCTAATACGATCAGAGTGCGCGAGAGCTTCGTGCGCCATTCTTCTAGTGTCATCGCGTGTTTGTCGATGTTGCAAGGTGCGCAGGCCGGCATTAGGTTCTCAATGCAATCTCTCTCCGGGTGCAGTGGCTTCCCAGAAATAAGCTTCCATGTCCCTCGTTCTGTTTGCTTGGAAAGCAACTCTCTGGTTACTGGCTCAACGTGATCCGCGTGCCATCGAACACTGAGGTCACAGCCGCAGTAGGCGCACTGGCCGTCGAACATCTCGCGCAATGTGGCGCGTTGTGCCTTGGTGAGCTTCATTTATCCCCCTCCTTGGCGCATCCCTGAGAGGGGCAGGGCTGGGCGGCGAGGGCCATCTTTGCCACTGAGCCATCTTCGACGGTTGCGGTATTGGATTCGTCCTCGTAGAAGTTAGACGGCTCGCCGCTCACCGTATCCCAGGCGTCGGGCTGGTGCTGGGTGAAGTGGTTGCCGTCCGCGTAGAACTGCAGGGCCTCGCGGAGGCGCTTCACTTCATCTGCCACCGGCTGCGCCACCGTTGCGGGGAGCTTTGCGCGAGACTGCACCTCAGCGCAGTGCGAATAGCAGAAATTCAGGTTCGCGATGACATCTTCGGGTTTCGTGATGCCGTCGATGATGTTGCGAACGCCCTGCATGGCGTTGGTCGCCATGTCCGCCCATTCGTTTGCGACGTGCTGCCACGGCTCATGCGCGCTCGCTGTTGGTGCTTCCTCGCGCGAGTCTGATGTGCCCGTGAGGATGCCGGTGATCGTCTCGTGCGCCGTGGGCAGGTTCGACGGGATGATTACCGGCTTGTACGAGGCCAGCAGCCCGACGATTTTGTGCAGTGCGCCAGTGCGCACCGTGTATCCGACAACCTCTTCGTCTTCGCCCCGGACATGCGCGCGAGCACTCACGAACATCGAGGACAGAAGGCCTGAGATCTGCACCAGCGCCTCCTTCTCCCCCGCATCGACCGCAGGGGAGACCTTTTGCCCCGCTTCGAAGCCAGCATCCCATGCGCGGTTGAGCGCCTGCGCCCGTTGGCAGGTTGGATCGCTGTATGCGTCCTCCTGCTCGCGCGCATCGATAGCGGCCCCAGGTGTGGCCAGGGCTGCGCGCTCATCCATGCGCCCCTTGGCGTAGGCCTGCCACATGTTCTCGGTGTCCGCGTTGCTGTACGACCAGCCGGCCGATGTTTCGCGGCCGAACAGCCATTCCGGCTCATAGTCTCCTTCCTCGCAGAACCAGGCCTCAAACGCCTCGCGCTCGGCTGCCACCGCCCCGGCCGGCTCTTTGCTGGGGGTGGTGAGGGAGGCGCGCAGAGCTTCTTCAAGTGCTGAGCGTTCTTCGTCACTGTCGCTGTTGTCGGTCACGCACTCCATAGCGCGGAATGCCAATGCGTAGTCATCGGCAAGTTCCATGAGCCGCATCAGCGCGTCGCGCTCATCCCCTACAGTCTTGTCGTTGGTGGTCATGATGCCTCCGGGATCACAGCAACCACGGTATTCACACCGGTCCCAGATTCCTTGAAGGAGTTCTCGGGCAACGCTTCGATGTGGCCGCCGCGCGTGTCTACGAGCGCGCGAAACTCAGCCGTGCGCGCATCGTTGCGGAATACGACGCCCGCCGACATCACAGCCACCAGCAGACCACCTGGCTTGAGAAACTTGAGCGCGTGCGTGACGTGCTTGATGTCCGACTGCTTTAGGAACGGTGGGTTCATCACCACGCGGTCATAGATCGGCTCAGGATCGACCCCCAAGAAATCAGCCACTGATGTGCGGCCAAGTTCATGCGGAGCACTCATCGCCAGCGTGAAAGCGTTCCCCTGCTGGATTTCGTAGCAATCCACCTTTGCCCCGGCGGCTGCGCAGGGCCAAGCGATAGCGCCAGTGCCCGCACTGGGCTCAAGGACGGTCATGCCGGGACAGATGCCGGCCAGTGCAATCAGCTTCTTCACGACGGCCGGCGGCGTCGGAAAGAAGTTGAATTCGTCCTTCGGCACGTCAACCTCGCCGGACAGCAACATCTGGTCGATACGCGTGGCAGCGTCGGTGTCAAACACATGGGCCTTTGCCTTGCGGTTCCACTTGCCGCCAGCGGCCTCCAGCACTTTGTTGGTCTTCTCGTACAGCTTGCGATCAAGCTGACCGGTGAGCACAACATCATTGCCAAGAACTTGGGCCACGCTCAGCACGGCCATGACGTTTTCGTCGATCTTCATTTTTGCTGCCTTATTCAGTTTGAAACGCGTTGGTGGTCATGATTGCTGGTCTCCAGTGGCGAGCCATGCGTCACGTTGCGCCGTGATCTCGCGTTCGATGTCCGCTTCGGTCTTCAAAGTACCGTCCGGGCGCTTGTTAAATGGCGAGATGGTCTGCCAGAACTTCTGCGTCTCTTGGCGCTTCTTTCCATCTGCATCCACCCAACGGCGAGTTGCTTTGATGGCGACTTCTTGAAAGCGGATGCGGGTCATTGCTGTCCCCCAGTGGCGCAGGCGATAGTTGGCGGGGCTGGGAGGGGCATCCAGTGCGTTGGGCGGCAATTGATTGCAACGCCACCACACCCGTCATATGTGGCATGGCAAGGTGATTGCTCCCAATCGTTGTGGGACCAATATCCTTCGATGATCCCTTCGGATGTATAGAGAAGGATGCTTGTTCCATCCTTTGGCGCCGTCTCAATCGGCTGCCATTGCCCTGCAATCTCTGCAGTCTCTCTGGAGGGGGTGGGGTGGGATTCGGAGGTCATGCAAGGTCCTTCCATTGGAGGCAGCCCGCGCTCGAGCAGCGGCCAGTCATCCGGCCGTCGACCGCGCTGGCGGTGTACGTAAGAAGTCCGCCGCAACGGACGCACTGCATAGAGGCCTTCACGGTCTCGGCAGGGCGCAGCGTTGCGGGGTCGAAGTGGCGGCGGAAGATGTCCGCCTTGGCGCGCGCCACCGCGCTGGAGAAGGCGCCGAATCCTGGTGTGGTCATGGCATCGGCTCCTAGAACGGGATGCCGTCATCGCTCTTGAAGCGATCCCGGCGAATCCACAGCGGTGTCAGCAGAGGGTCTTCCGACTGGGGACGCCGTTCCCACAGATCGAAGTAGCGTTCGAGCAGCGCTGGCTTCTCGTCGGGAAGGCAGTAGATGAATCGGGCGAAGAACCGCGCCAGGTGGGCGGCATGTCGATACTTCGCGCGGGTCCAGCGGAAGCGCTTCATGGCCGGATCCTCCGGAACTCGACCACCCAGACCCATGGGTTGGCGGCCCAGCTGCCGGCGCCGTTGATCTGCTCCCACAGCGCGCGGTAGGCATCGCGTGCCGTCTTGAAACCGAAGTGGTTGGTGCCTTCGATGCCGGCCGGCGGTTGTTCCCAGTGCCAGCCGCCCTTGCGATGAGCGCTTATGCCCTCGGCGCGCGCGTCTTCTTCACTGATGTCCTGCAGACGCTCGACACGCACGCTGGTGACTTCGAGGTCGATGCGGCTGGCCCAGCGGGGCATGTGGATGCTCACGCGGGTCTTGCCCGGCTCGGCCTCTCCATTGAGCTCGAACCCGCGCCACTCGCTGTTGCGGTGCCCGTCAGCCTCGTATGCCAAGGGCGCCCATGGCTTGCGGTATCCCGCATCAATGCAGGACATGGCGATGGATGATGGTGACTTCCCATCCAGCGAGGCAGCAGTGCGCCACGTCTCTTTGACCCACAGCCGGTCGCCGGGCAGACCATACGGGCAGGTGATGGGTTGCGAATGCTCAGTGACTTCCCAGGTGCCGGTGCCGCAGGATGGCTCGCTGTCGTAGCAGACCGCGAAGCCATCGGCCGCAGTTGCCTCGATCCACATCTTGTCGCTCAGCCCTTTGACCACGCGGCGCGTCTGCGTCTTCGTGCCGTCGAGCAGCGCGCGCACCATGGGCGCCGAGAAAAGAATGGGGCGCTCGCGCGGCGCATCGCTCCCGGGCGATTTCCGCACAACATCGGCCACAGGCGATACCTCGTGCACGCGCAGAGGCGTGGTGCTGATGACTTCAGGCGGCGCCATGGCGGGCCTCCCGAACTTCGGAGCGCATGTCGTAACCACCCATCGCCGGCGGCTGATGCGATTCGAGCCAGACGGTGAGCACCAGGCCGTGGGCCCGGGCGTAGTCCACGAGGCGCTGCAGGTCCATCTGCACGTGCTGGATCTGCGCTGCGCGCACGCGGTCGGGGGAGGTGTCGAGGAGGTTCATACTGCGGTCCTCACAAAATGGAGACTGAAATGCACCCTGATATCAAGAAGCCAATACAGACGGCAACGGGTCCGCGCAACGTGCTGGAAGGCGAATACAAGGGCACGAAGATCGAGGTGGTGTCCGGGTACGACGTGACCCACGACAACTGGCCTTTCCACGTCTACTTGATAGCGCCTGATGGCCAGAAGGCCAGGCTGTTCGACGTGCCGAGCCAGCACCGCGCCAACTCTCTGAACCGCGCGTTTGAGCAAGGCATGCAGATGGCCGTGCAACACCTCACGCCGCGCGATGGCGGTTTTCAACGCGAAGTGAAGATCTGATAGGCGAAGATGCCCAAGCCCACCCGCACCGCCAAGCAGCTGCATCAGCTGCTGCTTGAGCGCATCGAGGCCGTCCCGGATCTGCGTGGTCAGGTGACCGACGTTCACCGCGGCGGAGTCGTGGGTACCGGCGGCGGCAGCGACGGCGAGCCGAACTGGACCGTTCCGGTGTTGACCGACCGCGCCACCCACCGGCCGGACATTGCGCGGATCATTCGCCAACTGCAGATGCAGTTCGACCTTGAGGATTGAGCCGCGCGATACTTCGGGCTCCACTCTGAGGAGACCCCTATGTCCCGCGAACGAGAGCTGAAGACAGCCGAAGAGATCCGCGATGAGGTGCAGCGCCGCCTTGACGCTCGGATTGCGCAATCGTGGGACCCCGAAGATGCGGGCACGGTCACCGTGCAGCTTCCCCACCGTCTCGCTGAGCCCGACGAGCGTGGTTGCAACTGGGGCATCCGCGGCGTGACCGGAGATCAGGGCTACCGCAAGTTGGCTGGCATCGGCGTGCACGAGGTCATGGCGATGTGGAATTTGGCCTGACATCACGCGTCCTCCGCACTAAACAGCAAAGGCTGCACGGCGCCGTTTTGGTAGACGATGGGCATGACCGTGTCGGCAGCAGGCTCGTCGCCCTCCCAGCCATCGGGCCATGTGCCGGCGGCGATCAGCTCGCGGATGCGGGCTTCCTCCTCCGGATTGATCAGGCTGATCTGCGGGCGGCCCAGCGCCGCGGCCGCGTCGTTGCAGGCGGCCTGGATGCCGAGGATCCGGTCGAGGCCCATCTGACGGGCTTCGAGCGTGAGCGGCCCCATGCGCTGTGGGTTCTTCGCGATGCTCCCGTCCTTAAGCCGCTCGAGCCCAGCCTTCTTGATCCGGTGCTTCGGCTCACGCAATTCGCGCCACAGGGGTTTGATGCCGGTTAGCGGCTGCAGGTGGCTCCACTTCGGCAGCAGCAGCACGGTGTTCAGCGCGGTGTCTTCGGCAGCCAGCGGGCAGCCCGTGCACCCCGTGCGCGCGTTGATCTCTTCCGCCTCGTCGCCGCCGTAGGCGTCGGCGATCATGGCCGTGCTCCAGTCGCCGAACTCCGCCTGCGGCGCCCAGTGCTTGAGCCATTCCCAGACGTGGCACACGCGCCAGTGCAGCAGCGGCGCCAGCGTGGCCAGGCGGCCGCGCAGGCCCTTGGCGTTGGGCAACACCTGCTGATACCAGCCTTGGCCGCACTCGGCGCCATCCTTGCCGCACGACATCTCAATGCGGCGGTCGCGGATGGCGCTCTCGCCTTGGCGCACGCCCGTGATCATCAGGATCTGACCTTCGAGCTGTTCGATGCGATCGCGCAGCGCCTGCTCCATCGGGTCGATCTTGATCTGGCGCGTGCACCAGCGCAGCGTGTTGTTGTTCGGCGGTGGCACGCCACGGCCGAGGATGTAGACCATGAAACGCTTGTCCATCGGCGCCGTCACGACCTCGACCTGGATGCCGCGCTCGCGCAGCTCGTCCATGATCTGGGCGGCGGCGATGGCCAGCGGCGGCAGTTCTTGTCGCGTGTCGGCGTAGAAGACGGTGAGCGTCTTCGGTGCCTTGATCCGGCCGGTATCGATCAGCCAGATAACGATCGTCAGCGTCGCGCTGCTGTCTTTGCCACCAGACCAGGCGATGCCCCAGTGCGGGTGGTCGGGCCCGTAGGCCTGCAGCGACTGCACCGTGAGCTCGATGCTCTCGGTCATCTGCAGGCGCTGGCCGTCATCGAAGAATGTGGATTGGTGCGCGCGCATCAGAACAAGCTCCGTTGGCCGCGATGCCCTGCCACGCGGCGCTTCTTCGCCCAGCCCAGCAGAGTGGCGCGCCAGCCGGCATGCGGCGTGGCTCGGGCCTGCGCGAGGTACACGCGGGCCATGTGGCGGTCGGTGACGCCCATCACAGTCCTGCCTCCGGGCGCCATGCTGGGTGCTGTGTCGAACGGCGCCAGAACATCGGCTCGTCGCCGCGCATCAGCATCAAGTGGGCTACGACGTCATCGGTCGGCGTCATTGCGCCTGCCCACGACCGCGCGTAGTAGGCGATCGGGTGCATGCAAAGCGCGCACAGGATCCGCGTGGTGGTGCCATCGGCGCAGATCGCCACGGTGGGCCGCAGCCGGCGGAACAGGTAGAACACACCGGAGCGCTTGCTGCTCTCGATGAACATGCCGGTCAGCATGTATTGCTTGAACTGGCGATGGCTCACCAGGGTGCCGAGCAGATTGACAGCGTTGCTCTCCTGCTCGATACCCCAAGCCTCTGCGCAGTTGAGGGTGCTCAGAGCGAATGGCAGCGAGTGGAATGCCCGTTCAACGCCCCAATCGGTGCGGCCATCCGGCAGCCGGAAGACCACGATGTCACAGCGCCGCCGGCTGCAGTACCAGCTGTTGACCTGCTTGGCGCCGCTGTCGTCGACCTCTTCGGCCTTGCCGCTCATCGCCATCAGAGCCTGGGCGTTCGGGTAGCGAGGCTCCACCACAAGGCGCTCATCCGCCAGTGGCATGGGGATGCCAGCCCAGTCACCACGGGCATGCGCGACTTCGCGCAACTTGTTGCGCAGGAACGCGTGGCCGTCGAATTGCTCCAGGTGCGCGATGCTATCCGCCCGCGACTGGAGCGACGACGACGGCGCGTGTGCTCTCGGCCGCGACTGCGCGCTTGCCTGGTGGGCGCCCGCGGCGCGGCGCTGTTGGCGCTCCTGCTGTCGTCGTTGGGCGCGATTGAGCTTGGTCTTGTTGGTCATGTCGTTCTTCCTCGGCTGCGTCGGCCTCAGCAGCCGTGATGGGGTCAAAGTCGGCGACGATGTATTCGCAGACGGTTTCGTCGAAGTCGGTGGCGCGAACGAACTTCTTCTCGCCGTCCACCTCGACCTCCACGAGCAGCGCATAGCCGCGGCGCAGCATGTCGCGCACGATGCGAGCGGCGCGGATCCGCTCGGCAGGATTGGTGGGGTCGAACGACAGCTTGGTGTCGCCGTCCCCCACGTTCAGGATGCCGACAGTGCCAGTGGTTTCGGACAGACGTGAAGTCATCACTGCGCCCCCGGCATGGTCAGCGCCATCGCGACATCGCGCACCCAGATCGGCTGGGCCGACAGCATGAAGGTCTCACCGCTCATGGCCAGCAGCAGCGTCGTGCCCATCACTTCGCCGATCGCGCAGGCGGCATCGCTGGGGACAGCATTGCCAATGCGCTCACGCCAGGCCTGATCGCTCAGCCCGTCGAGCTCGAACTTCTCTTCCGGATCGAACAGCGACTGCAGCGCGGCGAGCTCCAGCGTGGTGAACGGACGGTGCCAGGTGCCGTCGAGTGCCTGGATGCGGCACACGACCTTGTCGGCTGGGGCGGGCATGCGTGGGTCGGCAACGCTCCACCGGCCGTTGTCATGGCCAGCAGCCGCGCTCACAGCGCCGGCGGGCTCGGTCCACGGCATCACTCCGTAGTGGCCTGCCGTCAGGTAGTTGTCGCCCTTGCCGCGCTGAATGCCGCTGCGTGGGTCCGCAACCGCGAATGCACCCTGGCCGGTCGTGCTGCCGCTGATCACCGTACCTGCCGGCTCGTCGAAGCCGGTCACCGAGTACTTGCTGAAGGGCAGACCCGGCTGCCGAGGATCGGCAACTGCTGTGCCGCCGGCAGATGGACCGGTTCCGGCCGTGACCGTCGTGCCTGGCTTATCCCAGGGCACCACGCGGAACACGTTGTTGTGACGTACTCCGCTGGCGCGCGGATCCTGCACCGCATAGGCGCCTGAGTCGTCACCGCCGATTACCGTACCGGTGCTTGAATCCCATTCCGTCACCGCGTACTTGGCGAAGGGCTTGCGGTCTTGCGGCCCGCGTGGATCAGCGACACTGAAGGTGCCTTGGCCGGGCGACTTCACGCCAATCACGGCGCCCATCGGTTCGGCCCAGTCGAGCACGCCGTATTGCTGATACTGCAGTGCGCCGGCTGGGCTGCGTGGGTCGGCCACCGCGAACTTCCCATTCGATGGCAGCGACTCCCCAGCAACGGCACCGCTGGCCTCATCCCAGGGCGTGACGCCGTAGCCAGCGGCGTAGAGTTGCTGACGCGGATCTGCCACCGAGAACGGACCATTGCTCGGGCCGCTACCAGCTTCGAGTGATCCTCCCAGCGGTTGACGCCATAGGCGCCGGTACCTTCCTGCGTGCTTGGCACGATCAGGTAGTCGCGCAGATGCCCGTTCTCCACCGCCAGCTTGTTCAGGCTGCGCCAGTCGCTGCCAGCTTCGACAAACGCGAGACGAACCCAGGTCTTCCATTGCAGCGCGGGGATGCGGTGCATCGGGCCCGCGCGCAGGTCGCCCGGCATGAGCATCTTGCCGAGCACGTCGCCCACAGCGCGCAGCGGCTTCTTCTCGGGCTCGTACAGGAACGGCGGCACCTTCTCGATGTGCCGAGCCACCAGTAGGAAGCGCTTGCGGCTCTGCGCCAGGCCGCCGAGTTCGCCGCAGTCGTGCGTGGTCTCGGCCACCGCGTAGCCGTAGCTGCGCAGCAGGGCGGTGATCTGGTCAAGCAAGTGCCTGCCGCGAGTTGCGATGCGAGGCACGTTTTCGAATACGAACAGTTCGGGCGGGTCGTTCTTCCAGGCTTCGAGCATGAGGAAGACGCCGCGCAACGTCAGGCGGTTCAGCGCCTGGTATTTGTCGGTGAGGCTCTTCGTCTGCGAGAGCAACCCGCTGAAGCCCTTGCACGGCGCCGACAGGAAGACGATGTGCGGCCGCTCGTGTCCGGCGGCGCGGTGGATGTCGGCAGTGGTCGCTTCGGCCCAGCCCGCCGGCGGCGGCCGTCCGTGGAAGGCCTCGAACTGGCTGCGATCGAAGAGATCGAGCACCGTGCCCGTAGCGTTGGCCAGGCGGTTGAAGTCCCGGATGGCCGCCGCGTCGACGTCGATGCCGCCGATGCAGCGGAACTTCGCCTGCAGGTTGCCGACGCGAGGATTGGCCTTGTTGAAGCCGCGCGCGCCGCCGCCGAGGCCCACGAAGGCGTGGAAGTGCCGGATCTCGACGATGTTCATGCTGTGGTGCTCGTGATGGTTTCAACGACCTCGCGCACAGCCTCGGCAGTGATGCCGAGGGCCTGTGCCGCAGCGCGGGCGGCTGCCTCGCGGTCAGGATTCATGGCGAGAGCGCGCGCGAACGCGGCCTTCACCTTCTCGATGGGGATGACGGTGAAGTCCATGGGTCAGGCTTCCTCGCCTTCGCCGTCCGTGTCCCTGGGCGCGTGGGTGCCGAGAAACACGTCTTCAGGCGTGAGCTTCTTCTTGGGCTCACTCGCCGGCGCGCCGGGGAACACGTCACCTTCGGTGAGCGGCTTCTCAGGCTGCTCGACCTCTGGCATGGTCAGCTGGATGGAGATGTCGCGCTGCTGCAGCACCGAGAGCGTGCCGATGATGTGGTCATCGATTTCGGATGCCGACGAGATGGCGAACTTCACCTCGGCCGAGCCGCCCTCGATGGGCGTGATCCGGAACTTGTGCACCTTGCACAGCTGCAGCACGATGGCCGTGGTTTCGTCGATGCCGTAGGCCACCTCCACGCGAGCCCCGATCTGCTGGAAGTCCAGCTTCACGGGGTAGTCCATGCCGGGCACGCGCACGTTCGGCATCTCGTCGACCGGCAGGTCCATCTCGGCTTGAGGGCTGTCGATCTCCTGTGCGAGGTTGCAGAACAGCGCGTTGCGCAGCTGCTTCTGAATCGCCGTCAGCGAGCGGTTGTTCGTGTTCCAGGCGACAGCGAGGTCGATGGCCATCACTTCTTCGTCGCCGTGCTTTTCCACACGCGTCTGGACGTTGGAGAGTTTCACGGTGGTGGGTTCGAGCAGTTCGAGCATGAGTACCTTTCAAGCGGTGAGGGGGAGGGGTTTCTTGCGGAAAATCTTGGTCAAACCGCCATCGATGGCATGCCCGCGCTTCAGCAGCGCGCGGCCGACGGCGACCTGGTCCTGATGGCTGTTGCCGGCTTGGCGCATCAGCCCGAGGTAGCTGTTGCCGGTGGCGAATAGATCAGCGGCTGGCAACGTCTCGATGCGGTGCAAGGCCGTGGCCACCGTGCGCGGCCGCGTGGTGCGGCGCCATGGCTTGATGACATGCCCGACGAAGTCGATGCCGCGGTCAACCGGCTGCAGGATGGTCTTGCTGGGGTTCAACCGCGCGCCGAGGCGTTCGGGCAGGAAGGCAGCAATGCGGTCATGCGCTTGGCGCAGCCACTGCGACGACTCGTGCAGCAGGATGAAGTCGTCGACGTAGCGCACATACCGGGTGGCGCGCAGCTGGTGCTTCGCGAACTGGTCCAGCGCGTCGAGGTGCACATTGGCGAAGAACTGGCTGCTGAGGTTGCCGATGGGCAGGCCGGTATGCGCTGGCGCGTTGAAGAGACTCTTGTGCGCCGGCACACGTGCCAGTAATTCGGCACGACCCCGTAACTCGTGGTCTTCGCGCGGATCGTGGAATAGGATGGTCTCGGCCAGCGCCAGCCAGAACGGCTCGTGTACCTTGCGCGCCAGCTGGTCGCGAAGCGTGACCTTGTCGATGGCCACGAAGAAGTTCGCCAGGTCGCACTTCAGGTAGAAGGCCGGCCGGCTCCAGTTCTGGGTGACGCTGCGGACATCGCGTTCCAGCAGCATGGCGGCGTACAGCGTGCCGCGACCTGGGATGCATGCGCTGCTCGAATGAACAAAGCTCGCGTGGAAGCGCCGAGCGATGCGGTTGTAAAGGAGGTGATGGACGATGCGGTCCCGGAAGTCCGCAGCCCAGACCTCGCGCGGCTTCGGCCGCGTGATGACGAAGCAGATCGACCGACCAGGGCGCCACGCGCCGCTGGTCAGTTCTTCATACAGAGCGCAGAGATTGCGCTCGAGCTGGCTTTCAAAGGCGAGCGCGCTGGCTGTGTTGCGCTTGCTCTTGCGGCAGTCCAGATAGGCCTGCACCAGTTCTTCGAAGGAAAACGGATATGAATCTGCGAACGAGGCGGGCGCGGCCTTCGAACTTCTTGTTGTTGTTGTTCTGGTTGCCGTTGTTGAAGTTCTGATTCCAGGCGTTGTTGCTGGAAGCCTGCGTTGGTTCGTGCTATCTACATCGCCCTGCCGAAGGTCGAAACCGATCAGCGGGGAAACTGCGCCAGACCAGGCCTGCACACTGGCAGCGGTATCTGTGATGCGCATGGCGGTGCCCTCGTGGGGCAGCGGCGCGACCAGATTCAAATTGCGCACGGGCATGGGGGCCTTGACCGTCATGCTGCAGGCGCCGTTACGTTGGAGACTTTGAGCCATCCGCCGCCCTGCTTTCCGATGTTGTCGAGCAACTGCACGGACTGGGACCACAGCTTGGTCGAGATGAACCGGCTGTCGTGGCAAACCCGCAGCAGCACAGTGGCTGCGTGCTGGCGCTGCAGCAGATCTCGGATGTGTGCCGCCCGGTCGTGCCCGCGCGTCGCATTTGCGAGCGCCATCAGGTTGACCATCTCGGTGCAGTGTCCGGTGATCTTCTCGCCCAGAGAGTTCTTGAAGCCACGCGGCATCTCTTTCTGGACGTGGAAGGCGAGCGAGACGAGCTCGCATCCCTTCTTGTAGATCGGCAGTTCGGTGTGCAGGGCCATGACTCAAAGTGCTAAAGGGTCAAAGAAACAATCTGCGAACGAGGCGGGCGCGGCCTTCGAACTTCTTGATGCCGGTGCTCTGGTAGCCGTCGTCGAAGTACTGAGTCCAGGCGCCGTCGCTGGAAGCCTGCTCACTCGACCAGTACCAGGCAGCCTTGAACTCGCTCTTCAGGTTGGCGAAGAGCAGGGACTGCTCGCGTCTGGATGGGAGCTCGCCGCCAGCCTTCTCTGCTGCGCTCTTCGCGGCGTCCCAGCTCACGTCCTCGAACTCGCCGGGCAGCAGCACCAGGTGGTGACTCGGCTTGCCCTCTTCGTTGAGGAGAAGGCCCGCATAGCGCTCGCCTGGCGCTAGCGTGATCTCGATGCCGGGGACGCTGAGGACGGTGGCTGCACTTGCGTTCAGCTTGGCGAGCAGGCGTTCGGCCCATACCTTGGCGTCGCCGACGTTGACGCCGATGGATTCGAAGCGGGCGATCATTTCGCCCAGCTTCTTCGTCTCTTCTTGGATGGTCTCTTGGGTGATGGCCATGGTGACTCCTGAAAGGATTGAAGGACTCAAGCGTTGAGCTGAATCAAGCGAACGAGGCGGGCGCGGCCTTCGAACTTCTTGCTGATGTTGCTCTGGTGGCCGTAGTAGAAGTACTGAAGCCAGGCGCGGTAGCTGGAAGCCTGCGTGCTGCTCCAGTACCAGGCCTCTTCGAACGCCTCGGCGCCACCCTTGCGGAAGGCCTCGACGCTGGTTTGCGCGGGAAGCGCCTCGGTGTACGCATCGCCCGCAGGAACGCTGCTCGTGTTCTCGCCGTCTTCGTAGGCGTAGTTCTCTTCGTCAGTGGGCTTCAGGTAGCGATAGCCCAGTTCCAGCACGTCGCGTGCGGGGATGCACCAGTCCTTGTGTCCTGCGATCTCGGCGGCCAGCGCCTGCTGTGCGATGGGGCTGCCCGCCGCGGCCATCGCCACGGTGTTCGCCATGCTGTCGTAGAAGCTGTCGGTGTTGGGCATCTGCGTGTAGCTCGGCAGCCAGAGGCCCTTGATGTCGCCGTCGGCCTTCGGTGCCCAGACGACAGCGAAGATGCCTTCGCCGATGCGGATCTGGCCGCCGTAGAAGCCGCCCTCGAAGGGCGCCCCGTGTTCGGCGGGGACAAGGATGTTGGGTTTGTCAGCGTTCATGGATAGCTCCAGTTGGTTGAGGGAAAGAAAGAGGGCGCCGCTTACGCGGTACCAGCCGAAAACACAGGGATCAGACGAGGAGGGATCAGCCGGCTGGAATACCCTAAAAGTGGTCAGGCTGCGACCGGCGCGGGGAACTTGTCGAAGGCCAGCGGCTTGATGCGTTCGGTGAAGAACACGCCCTTCGAATCGGCCGCCATGAAGTCGGCGTGCAGCTTCGCGTCGCAATCGGGGTAGTGGTAGATGTGGCCGGGACCGCGCTTGAAGGTCACGGCCAACGTCTTGCGCGCGGCGTCGTAGCCGACGGCGGCGACTTGGCGGGATTCCACGGGCGTCATCGGAATGGCGATGAACGGCTTTTCGGAGAAAGCGGCCGGAGCCGCGTAGGTCTTGGGCATGGTGGTGCTCCTGTAGTTGCGGGTGGGTGGTCAGGCGGCTTGGACGCCAGTGCGGACGCCGAGGTCGTCGGCGATGAGAGAGGGTGCCCAGCCGGGGCCCTGAATGAACTTCAGCCACGTTGCGTACGGCGTGCCCTTGTCAGCGCCCCACGAGGTGGCGGCCATGTGCAGCGCAAGTTCTTCAGGTGTTGCGAAGACGGGAGAGATCGGCGAGCCTTCGCTGACCGTCTCCCAAATCTGGAAGCCCTCGCCGGTTGGCGGTTCGCTGCGGCTCCACGCCTCGTAGAGCGCTTCTGCCTCAGCGGAGGGCCAGAGATCACCCTGGCCGTCGCAGTGCGCGCAGGAGTAGGCGAAACCACGGCGCTTGCATTCGGCTTCCACGACGATCCACTGATTGATGCTGTCGTGTCCGAAACCGGACAGGCTCCACGCGTTGACCTGCTCTGGGGTGATCTCGGGAATGGGATCGCGCTTTACCCATCCAGTGCCCGGCTGAAATTCGCTGGTGAAGTCGTGGAGACGGTCGGCTTCGATCAGCGCCGCAATGTCAGCGGCATTGAGGTGGTGGCACCAGCCGCGATTGAAGTAGGCGGCCAAACGGCCGGACTCCTGCTGAATCGCCAGTTCGCCGGAACCGTAGTACTCCGGCGCATGGGCAACATTGCGGGCAGCACAGCGCAAGACTGCCGGATGGTCGGCCGTGAAGGGCTTGCTTCCACGGTCCTCTGGCCTGAAGGCCGCGCCATTGCCGTACCACTGAGCCTTGAGGTGAAGTGCCTCCGGCGAGGAACCGGTGCCTCCACAGTGCGCGCATGCCACCGCGACATAGTGAGGGTTCAGATAGCCCGGCCAGACCGTGTTAAGCGGGTGAGCGAAGTCGAGCGGCACGCGTTTGAGTTCTCGTCCCATGCTGGTCTCCAGTCAGGCGGCCTGCTTGGCCTGGATGCCCTGCACGTGGGCCACGATTGCGGCCAGAACGTGCGGGAACTCGCTCTCGTGGTACCGGGGCGCAGCGCGCTCGCGGCCGGCAGGTTCGAAGCCTAGGCCGCGCAGACCCGCCTCGGTCACGGTGAAGTGCTGCAGCCGCTCGTTGATGGCGCCGATGCTCAGCGTGGGTGCGCTGGCGGGCGCGGCGGCCGCGCGCACTGGCATGGGGATCACGGTCGGCGCCGGCGCAGCGACGGGGGCGCTAATTGGCGTTGCCGCAGGCGGCGTGGCAGCGGCGGAGGTCGTAATTGGGGAAGCGACGGGCGCCGGAGCAGCAGCTGCAGCTTGGGCGGCCTGTTCGCGGGCAATGAGCTGGCGTTTGGCCTCCGCTTCGCGCTCGATGCGCGCCAGTTCTTCCTGGCGGATGCTTTCGCGCTGTGCTTCCAGCTTCTTCTCTTCGGCCGCGCGGTGCTCGGCAATTCGGTTCTTCACGAGCGCGGTGAGATCCTCTGGTGCCTTCTGCACGATCACCTGCGTGTCGGGGAACAGGTGCGGTGCGTCGGCTGCCAGTTCGCGCAGCGTGGTCAGATTGGTTTGGATGCGGTCTGCCGTGGCGCTGGCCGCGATCTTGGCGTTGGCCAGCGTGGTGTCGACGGCGTTCTGCATGCTGTCGAACGAGCGCATGCCTTTGATGGCGCCCCCGAAGTCGACCATCACAGCAGGCATGTACGGTTTGCCCAGGCGCGCATTCAGTGCCGCGATGTGATCGGAGAAGCCCTTGACCCCGCCGGCGACGATTTCGCCCTTGCGCGCTTCCTTGCGAGCCTTGACCAGCTTGTCCAGCTCGAGCCGCGTGGAGCGCGCCTCGGCCGTGATGTCGTCGATGGTCTTGAACAAGACGTCGATGCTCTCGGTCTGACTCAACGCGTGCTGCTTGGCGGCGGCCAGCCGGCTCTCGACCTCTCCGCACCATTTCACCGTCTTGTCGGCATTGGCGAAGTCCTGATCGGTCTTCAGATCACGGTTGATGCCGGCAAAGACTGCCAGCGCATGCTCGCGGTACTGCGCCAGGTTGCTTGCCGTCACCATGCCAGTGACTTCGATGCGCAGGGCTGGCAACGTCTCGGGCGTGCGGCCGACGACTTCAGCGACAACCTCGCCTGGGGTGTAGGTGGCGAGGTCGGTGGCAAATTGATGCCAGCCAGCGCGGATGCGATCGAACCATGCCGCGTCGGGCAAGACCTTGACCCAGACCGTCTGCTCGCGAGTGCCGTCCGAGATGGAGAAGTAGAGCCGTTCCGCCTTCGTGACCATCAGCACCTGCTGGCACTGGGGCATGTGCTCCTCGGGCACCTGGCCAGCGCGGACCAACGCGGCGTACTCCTCGTTCCACTGCTTGTTTTCCCAAGCGGCGTCTTCGGCCATCGTCAGGCCGTCGCACGATGCTGAGATTTCGCCGTCCGAGCAGGTGACCGGGTAGAGGGTTTCGCCGATCACCTCCTCCATGATCTTTCGGGCCGGCTCTTCGACTGCATGCCCGTGGTCCAGAATGTTCTTCTGCACCCAGTCGCTGAAAACCTTCGCGATGCCCGTCTTCTTCATACGCAGCAGCTCGTTGCGCGTGGTCTTCTTGGACAGGCCGAGCATGGCGGCCGCTTCACTGGCACCGAAGTGCGTGAGGCGGAATTGGTCCCAGGCATCGCTGCCCTGAATGAGTTCGTGGGTCTTCATGACAGTGGTCCTTATTCGGCGTTGAGCTCTGCGCGGCGCGCGTCGTACTTCGCGCTCAACTCGGTGCGCTGCTGCTCGTCGGTGATGGCGTTGATGAGGTCGGCGGCGACGTTGAGGGCGTCTTCGTCCTGCGCCTTGGCAAGCGCATCGGCGACCTGGGCGAAAGTCGGACCTGCAGGTGCTGCGGCTTTCGCGAGTTCGGCGGGAATCTTCTTGATCGCATCGATCTGGGCTTCGGTCAGAGTGGCGACCGTTGCGACAGTCGCGAGCACGCCGTCGACGTCCTTCTTGCCCGACTTGATGACCTTGGTCCAGATCACCATGTTCTTGGCGAACTCTTCGTCGCCCTGGGTGGGCAGAGTGGGCTTCTTTTCGGCGCCCTTGCCGTTGGTGACCTCGCCGGTGTCGGCATCAATCGTGGTGCCCTGGAAGTCGTTGATTGACTTTCCTTCCATCTCCTCGGCCGTCGGCTGAGCGCCGCCCTCGGGGAACGCCAAGCGCAGCGCTTGCGCGGCGGCGCACTTCGCGATCTGGCCGCGCGGCCGCTTCATCCACATCGAATTCGGGGCCACTGACTTCTCTTTGCCGCCCTTCACCGCGTAGTTCTCGATCCAGTACTCGATCGCGGTGAACTCTGCGATGAAGCCCCCTGCCATGGACTTCTTTACGACGACCTTCGCCCACTCGGGATAGGTGACCTCGACGCCGCCCAGCTTTTCGGTGACCATCGGACCGAACTCCGGCTCCGACTGCCCGGCGAAGTTGCCCGTGCGGGCCGCGTCAGTTCGGTACAGACCAACGCCGGGCATGACGACGTCGCGCATCTGGCCGGCCTTGCTGTCCCACATCGGAACGATGTGGACCGGCTTCTTCATCGGGTCGAGGCCTGCGGCTTTGCAATAGCCGATGACCATCTTGATCGACGGAATCGAAGCACCGGGATAGAGCGAGGATTGCAAGACCTCGATGAGTTCGCCTTCGGTCAGCGCGAGTGCGCTGCCGGGCTGCTGGTTGATGGCAAGAACGTTGCTCACTGGAAACCTTTCAGCGGAAGAGGTTGAAAACGGAAGGGAAGAAGAGGGCCAGAAAGGCGGCGGCCAAGCCGCAGCCACCGGCGACCCAGAGCCACGCCTTGATTAGCTGCAGCAGCTCGCCGATGGAGTCCCAAGACTCGGCAACCGGATCCGGCGTGTCGTCGGGGAAGTAGTGCGGGTGTGCGCGGCTCATCGCGGGCCTTTCATGGCCGCGTGCTCTGCGGCTCGGTCGTTGCCAATGTCTGCCGAGCGCTGGAGTGCGTCGGTTTCGGACGGGCTGTCGATACGCGCGCCGGCGATGTAGGCCGACAGGATCAGCAGCGCAACTGTCAGGCCCACGGCCTGGTCGGAGATGGCGCGGAGAAGGGCGGTCATGCCTACAACTCCCCAGCATCAACCAGCGCCTTGCGAGCCATCTGGTACTCGGGCGAGCCGAAACCGGCATCGATCTGGACGCGGCGGGCGCAGCGCTTCAGGGCATGGGCGAGGCCGCCCTTGGCATCGCTGGCCAGGGCGAGCCGAGCAGCGACCGAACGCTGTTGCCGCTGGGTAGCGCGGCCTTCGAAGCAGGCGAGAACCGCCTCGGCAGCGAAGTCGGGAGCGGATTGGTGTGCGGGGCTCACGATGCACCGCCTTCCGGGGGCTTCGCCAAGATGGCTGCAGCGTTCTTGCGTGCCTGCGCGCGCCGGTCGGCCCATGCGTCCTGGGCTTCCTTGCCGCGCTCGAAAGACGGCATCTCGGAGGTGCACGTCTCCAGCAGTTCGCGCAGTGCCTCCAGCGCCTCGTGCTTCAGGGCGATGTGCCAAGCCATGCGGCGCTGCAGTTTCTCGGCTGTGTCAGGGCCCGCGCTCTTGGGCAGCTCGACATCGATGTCTCGGTACTCGTCGCCACGCAAGGCGCAGAGCGCGCGTTGTTCGATCCACCGGGTGCGGCGGGTCTGGCTGCGGCTCTTGGCTGCAGTGCGAGCGATGTGGTCCAGTGCCTGCGCTAGGATCAACGGATCGACGTTCGTGGCGGCCTCGTAGGCGCGGGGGAATTCATGCGTGACGTGGCTCACGATGCGGCTCCCGCGTCCTTGGCATCCACGTGGTTCTTCACGATGGAGGCCACCACCAGGATGACGACGCCCACCAGCAGCAGGGGGGAGGAGACGACAGCGAAGAATGTCTTCATGCTGCGCTCCCAGTGGCTTTGGTCGCCACGGCGAGTGCTTCCATTGCGAGGCGCCACTGCTGCGCTCGAGTCTCGGCTCGCGATCCGAGCCACGGTGGTCGTGCGCTTCACGATCAGCCTCGAAGATCTGAGCCGCCGCGTACAGGATGGGGTCGGTGATCGGCGTGTAGTCCGAGGCCGGCCAGCAGCTGGAAGAGCCGCCGCTCATAACGTGGCCATCCACGATCTGGATGTACTGCGTAGAGAAACGGTCGCCAACGGCCGACTCGATGCGCACGAGATTGCCGCGCTGCATGTAGAAGCCGCCGACGACGGGCGTGTGCTGCGCGCTCACAGCAAGCTCCATTCCGCCGGCACGGTGCCGCGCATCTCGACCTTGTGCTCGCCGGAGACGTGGGGAACGTCCAGCTTCAAGGGGCCGTTCTTGGCTTCAAGGTACTCAGCAGCCGATACCTCAGAGACTTCGATGCCGCCGTCAGCGACCTCGATGTCGAGCGGTGAATCGAAGAGGAAATGCGGCTGGTCGAACGCCACAGGCGCGACCTTCTGCTGCAGAACCACCTTGGCGATGTGGTTGAGGGCGGCGCGCGTGCTCACAGAACACCTCGGTTCTGCTGCGAGAGCGAGAAGAGGTCCGGCCGTTCGTAGTAAGCCGGCGTCGGCTTCAGGTCGTTGCCTGCGCGGTCGATTGCCAGCGCCTGGTCTTCCGTCGGCTCGAACACCACCTCGGGGTGGTGCTTGGCTTCTACGCGGTCACGGCGCGCACTGCGCCGGCTGGCGAGATTGGAGCGGGTGAGCGCGCTCATCACGCCACCACCATCATCTGGGCGACTTCGAAGGCGTGCTTCACGGTGGCCGAAGCCTTGGCGATCACCTCGGCCGCCTGCTGCGCGGCGATGCGCTTGCCTTCGGAGACCAGCTCACGCGCCTCGTACGCCTCGATCTTGTTCAGGCCGTTGTGCGGCACGAATTCGTAGAACGTGCCCTTCGTCGCGCTGGCCAGCACATAGGCGTCCGGCTTGAAGTCGCCCGGCGTGGCCACGACAGCCACCACGGTCAGCGAAAGGAAGCCGACCTTGACGGTCTTGCCTACGGCCCAGTCTTGCTTGCTGCGATTGATCATTTGCCATCTCCTCGTCACCGCTGCGGAAGTGCAGGGCGTGCGTCGATATTAAGTGCACTAAACATTTATAGCAAGCAGACTATACATTGACCCTATAGCGGACTAAACAATTGGGACGTGAAAAAGCCCGCAGGGTGCGGGCTAGGCTGTAGAGGAGGGGCGACTTACCTGTTTGGGGAGGGCGGTTGGAATGCCTCGATGGCAACCCACATGCCGCTTGAGCTCGAGCTTGATGCCTGGATGATCTCTATCATGGTGCGGCGTACCGACAGGATCTTGTAGCGCTGACCGGCGGGGAAATTCGTGCAGGGCACCGGCATCATGGCGAGCAGTTTTGTCCTTTCGCCAGCAACGGCGTGTGCTATGTACTGCTCAAGGGTGCTGGGCGAAATGCAGGCGATGTTGTAGGGGCTCGTGCTCGATTCGACGATCTGCTCAGGCTTCAGCGCCTCGGGGCTCTTAGCGAAGGCGACGCTGCAGCTGGCGAGTCCAATTGCTGCAACGGTAAAGCGTAGTGACGTGCGCATCAACCGTCCTCCCACTTCCCGATCACAGTGCCCAACACGCTGAAAGGTTGCCGAATTGGATCGTGCGCTGGGTTGAGAGGGTGCAGCCACTGGCGGCCGTCCTCGTTCTTATAGACCTTGAAAGTCACGGCATCCTCCCCTTCCAGCTTCGCAACAATGCGGTCGCCATTGACTGGGCTACGCTTCGCAGGGTCGACGAAGATATACGAGCCTTCCGGGTAGCTCCGCGTATTGCCATGCGGCGCGGTCATGCTGTCGCCCTTCACGCGCAACGCATATGTTCCCTCGCTGTGCGGGACGAGACATGCCATCCAGCGTTCGGCTTCCCCAGGCTGCAGCGGATCGTTTGCAGCACTCCAACTGCCGGCCTGCACCCATGAGATCAGCGGAACTGCCCCCCTGATTTCAGGGCCGGCTTCCACATTGCTGCCTGACTTCTTCGGGCCCTTGCCGGTGGCCAGCCACGTCGCGCTGAAGCCCGTAGCCAGCTGCAGGGCGGCAGCAGTATCCCCCTTGATGCTCTTCGTGGTGCCATCAAGCCACTGAGATACCGCACCAGGTGTCTTGCCTGTTGCACGTGCGAGATCGGCTGCCGTCTTCTTGGCTGCATCCATCGCTTCCTGAATTCTGTCCTTCAATGCCATAGCGGAAATTAAGCCACCTAAACTGTTTAGCCTGCTTGTCTTCATGGTGTTTAGTACGCTATATTCATGCCTCATGAAGACCTCACTCGCAATCAAGCTGGCCGGAACCGCCGCAGCGCTGGCCCACCTTCTCGGCATCACACCAGGCGCGGTTTCCCAATGGGGCGAAGACGTACCTGACCAGCGAGTCTGGCAACTGCGTGTGTTGCGGCCCGACTGGTTCAAGCCCGACGCCGAAAGCGTTGAGGCCGCTGAAGCGAGTGCCAAGGCCGAGGGCTAACCCATGGAGCTCGTACCTAGCCAGCACCACGCGCCCAGCAAGCGGGACGTGATGCGCAAGGTCTTCACCGAGTGGGCGGCTGTATCTGGGGCACGCGGATCCGCGCAGGACTGTATTCAGTTTCTGCAAGGCACCTGCGAAGCCGACACCCTCGAAGCGAACGACTGGAGCCAGATTCAGAAGCTGGCCGAACACCTTGTGCGCACCCGTCGCGCCCAAGCGGGGAGGGGCTGACCCATGCGCGTCATCCGATCCGCGCTGCTTCTGCTGGCCTACGTGCTGGTCGTGGTCTTCGGCGTCCTCGCCCTGGCTTCCTTCGACGCCAACGACATCGCCGCTGGCGTCCTCTGCTCCGTTTTCGCCGGTGCCGCCGTCCTGGGAGTCCTGAAGGGCGAGCGCGCGCTGGATGCGCAGTTGATCGACGAGTTCGAGGGCGAGTTCATGGAGTGACAGCCACTCACCAGAGGCCTTATTGGGCCGCCCTCCTGTAAGGCCCTCAACCGGCCGACTCCCCCGCGAGGGGGCTGAGCAGACAGGACGGCCCAACAAGACCTTTTCTTCAACCAAAGCGATGGGAGTCGTTTTCATGGATCGCATCTTTGAGCCAACCGAATGGAAACCGAAAGCAAGTGCTGGAAAGCGCACGCAAGTGGAGATGCCACTGCTTGCGGAGGTGCAGCACCCAGCCGTGCTGGAGATGTTCGTGGTGAAGCAGGCGACGTTCAGCGGAGCTCTGAACCACGCCTGCAAGCACAGCGGCATGGAAGACCAGGAGATCGCCGATGCGATCCACATCAGCCACGGCTACATGAGCCGGTTCATGCGGGGTGTGGGGCAACAGTGGGCGAAACGCCTGTTGGCCTTCATGCGTGTGACGGGCAGCCTGGCACCGCTGCAGTGGCTTGCGGACCAGATGGGCTGCGACATCACCATCCGCAGCGCCCTGTCGGCGGAGTTGGCAGCAGCGAAGGCTCTCATCGCGGAGCACGAGCGCAACGGGCGGATGGCGGCGTGAACGTTGGCGGCCAGATGCTCACCATCCTTCGCGCCATCGCAGAACTGGCGGCGTGCTCGGAGGAGGGTGCCAGCTACACGCAGATCGCCAAGGCCACGGGGATCACCCAACAGCTGCTGATGGCGAAGACCTACCGCCTCAAGTCGCGCGGCCTGATCGAGCGCTCGAATCCCTCGGCGCCACGTTCCGCGCACGCCTTCTTCATCGTCACGGCCGCCGGGCGTTCTGCGCTCAGCCCTGAACCGGCGGAACCCGAAGTTTCGGTGTCGTCGGTCCAGCGCGCAATTGATCGCCGGCATGCGTTGGCCACCTGCTGGGCGAGCGCATGATGGAGCAAGCCGTCGATACAACCGCAGCCGCCAAGCTGGCGCGCTATTCGGATTTCCTCCGCGACAAGATCAAGCTGGCCAGCTGCACCGGTTTCGACGTTGCACTGGAAGACATCAACCCGGCGCTGAAGCCACACACCCGCGACATCGTCAAGTGGATGGCGAAGGGCGGCAACCGCGCCTGCTTTGCCAGCTTCGGTCTGCACAAGACGGCAGCGCATCTCGAGTTGCTGCGCCAGGTCGGGCTCCGCTTTCCCGATGCCTACCGCATGGGTGTCATTCCGTTGGGTGTTCGGACGGAATTCTTCCGCGAGGTCGAGCTGCGATTCACCGGGGACTGCGCGGTCGACCTGCGCTTCATCCGCCGCGACAGCGAGATCGATGACCCCGCCACCATCTACCTGACGAACTACGAAGCGGTCCGAGAGGGCAACGTCACGCCGAGCCGCTTCCGCGCGACTGGCTTGGACGAAGCCAGCATCCTGCGCAGCTACGGCAGCAAGACCTATCAGGAGTTCCTGCCCGCCTTCGCACCTGTCGAGTTCAAGTCCGTTTTCACAGCGACGCCGGACCCGAACAGGTACAAGGAGTTGATCCACTACGCCGCATACCTCGGTGTCATGGACTCCGGCCAGGCCCTCACGCGCTTCTTTCAGCGCGACAGCGAGAAGGCCGGAAACCTCACGCTCTACCCGCACAAGGAACAGGAGTTCTGGCTGTGGGTGGCGAGCTGGGCCATCGTCATCACGAAGCCGAGCGATCTGGGCCACAGCGATGACGGCTACGTCCTGCCGGAGCTGGACGTGCGCTGGCACGAGATCCCGAGCGACTATTCCGCGGCCGGTACCGACAAGATCGGCCAGGGCCTGCTGATCCAAAACACCGCGCAGAGCTTGCCAGCTGCGGCCAAGGAGAAGCGGCAGAGCCTTCCGGCCCGTGTTGCGAAGGTGCAAGAACTTGTCTCCGAGGCTCCAGATGATCACTTCATCGTGTGGCACGACCTCGAAGACGAACGTCACGCGCTGCAGGAGGCGATCCCCGAAGCCGTGAGCGTCTGGGGTACGCAGGAACTGGATGAGCGCGAAGACCGAATCATGGGCTTCAGCGATGGAGAGTTCCGGATCCTGTCCACCAAACCCATCATCGCCGGCAGCGGCTGCAACTTCCAGCGCCACTGCCACCGCGAAATCTTCGCCGGCATCACCGACAAGTTCAACGATTTCATCCAGGCCATCCACCGAGTCGCCCGGTTCGGCGGTCGTCTGGACGTGCCGTGCCGCATCGACATCGTCCATACCGAGGCCGAGCGCGGCCGCGTGGCGAACCTGAAGGCGAAGTGGAAGCGCCACGACGAGCAGCAGGAAAAGATGGCGGCGCTGGTGCGCACCTACGGGCTCGATCACCTCGCAATGCAGGACATGCTGGCCAGGACCGTGGGCGTCGAGCGCCGGGTGGTCAAGGGCGATCTGTTCGAGGTCGCGCACAACGATGCGGTACTGGAAGCCATGGCCCAGCCGGACAACTCGGTCGACCTCATCGTCACCAGCGTGCCGTTCGCGAACCACTACGAATACACGCCAAGCTACAACGATTTCGGTCACACAGAGGACAACGCGCACTTCTGGGCGCAGATGGACTTCCTCACGCCGGAGCTGTTCCGAATCCTCAAGCCCGGCCGCATGGCTTGCATCCACGTGAAAGACCGCGTGATGTTCCAGTCCGTGACCGGCCTGGGCGCGCCAACCATGGACTACTTCCACGAGGAAGCTTCGCTCCATCTGCGCAAGCACGGGCTCGTGAAGATGTGCGCGATCACGGTCACCACCGATGTGGTCCGCGAGAACAACCAGACCTACCGGCTGGGCTACACCGAAATGTCGAAGGACGGCACGAAGATGGGCACCGGTTGCTCCGAATACGTGCTGGTCTTCCGCAAACCTCAGACCGATCTGACCCGCGGCTACGCCGATGTGCCGGTGGTCAAGGACGAACAGGACTACAGCCTGGCGCGCTGGCAGGTCGATGCGCACGCGCACTGGCGCTCAAGCGGCAACAGGTTGCTGGCAGCCGATGAGATGGCCCGGATGGGGCCCGGCAAGCTGGCCAAATTCTTCACGGAAGAAAGCCTGCGCCACGTCTATGACTACGAGCGCCATGTCGCCATCGGCGAGAACCTTGCCGAACGCGATGCGCTGCCGAAGACCTTTGCCTGCCTGGCGCCCGGTAGCCACGATCCCAACGTCTGGACCGACGTCACCCGCATGCTCACGCTCAACAGCGAGCAGAGCGCGCGGGCCGTCGAGAAGCACGTCTGCCCGTTGCAGTTCGACATCGTCGATCGGCTAATCCGCCGCTACAGCAACCCCGGCGAGCGTGTCTATGACCCGTTCTGCGGCCTCGGCACCGTGCCTGTGCGCGCGATCAAGCTGGGTCGCACCGGCGGCGGCTCCGAGCTCTGCACTGGCTATTTCGCAGACCAAGTGCACTACCTGCGCGCTGCGGAGCGCGACGCCAGCATGCCCAGCCTGTTCGATTTCGAAGAAGCCCAACCTGAAGCGGAGGCTGCATGACACCCATCCAGACCAAGATCGCCCACCGGCGCGAGCACCTGATCCTTGCCGAGGGCCTCGGCATCGAAATCTGCATGGCGCTGGGCGACCGCGAAGGTGCCCACCGGCACCGCCGCGAGATGGAAGCGCTGATCGCTGCGCGCGAGGCGGCGCTGCAGGTCGAGGAAGAGCAGGGCGGCAGCTACTTCGCGGCTGCGGGTCAGATCTCGGCCATCCAAGCGGATACGCGGAGGGCGGTGCGCGCGTGACTGAAGCCGACAAGACCAAGCGACCGGCGTCCCAGTACTACTGGGGCGACTGGTTCAAGGACGTGGCCCTGCAGAGTTGCTCGCTGCAGGCCCGCGGACTGTGGCACGAGATGAACTGTTTGATGCACCAGGGCGAGCCGTACGGCCACCTCACGATGCCCAACGGCAAGCCGATGGAACCGACGCAACTGGGCAACTTTTGCAAGATCGGAGCGACCCTTTGCCGCAAGCTGATCGCCGAGCTGGAAGACAACGGAGTGCTCTCGCGAGCCGAGAACGGAGCGATCTTCAGCCGCCGGATGGTGCGCGATGAAGACCTGCGCAACCGCCGCGCGGCGGGAGGCAAGGAAGGTGCGGAGCATGGGATCAAGGGTGCCGAGGCCGGTTCCAAGGGGGGGAGGCCGAAGCAGGTGAAGGGGGGTTATGAAACCCCCCTTCCGGGCTTCGAAGAACCCCCCCCTTCATCTTCTTCTTCATCTTCTTCTTCATCTTCGAATACATCAGGAGCTAACGCTCCTTCGTCGACAGCGCGGCTGCCGACCTGCCACCCCGATCAGGTCGTGGCGATCTACCACGAGGTCCTACCTGAACTGCCTGGAGTCCGGGTCATGGACAAGGCCCGCGAGAAAGCCATCCGCGAGCGGTGGCAGTGGGTGCTGAGCAGCTCGAAGCCCGACGGCACGCGGCGCGCCACGACCGCCGAAGAGGCGCTGGAATGGTTCCGCAGCTACTTTCTCCGGGCCCGGGAAAACGACTTCCTGATGGGCCGTACGCCCCGAAGTGGCGAGCACGCGAACTGGAAACCCGACATCGAGTACCTCATGAAGTCCAGCGGGCTGAAGCAGGTGCTCGAAAAAACCCAACTTGAGGCCGCCGCATGAACGACCGCACCGACGAATCGCTGCTTCTTCAACCACATGTCCTCTGGAGCCCTGAATCCGAGACTTCGCTGCTGGGCGCATTGCTGCTCGACAACAGCCTGTGGGACCGAGTGGCCGACATGGTCGTTGAGGCCGACTTCTTCAAGAACGAGCACCGGCTGATCTTCGCCGCGCTCAGCGGCATGCTGAACGCCTGCAAGCCAGCCGACGTGCTCACCGTGCACGACCAGCTAATGCGCAGCCGCAAAGCGGATGCAATCGGCTTGACCGACCTCCACGCGCTGACCCAGTACCTGCCCAGTGCAGCCAGCGTGCGCCAGTACGCGCTGATCGTGCGGGACTTTGCACTGCGGCGGAAGCTGATGTCCGCGAGCAGCCAGATCCTCGAGCTGGCGTGCCAGCGTGGGATCGGCTTCGACGAGACACTGGACCAGGCATCGGCGCTGCTGACACCGCTTTTCGATTCCGGCAAGAGCGATGCCTGGCTGGACATGGACGTCGGCATGGTGCAGTTCCTGGACGGCATCCAGCGCCGCTCGGAAGGTGAGGAAGACTTCCTCTCGACCGGCATCAAAGCTCTGGACGACCGGCTCGATGGCGGCATGCGCCGCGGCGAGGTGATCGTGGTCGCCGGCCGCCCCGGGATGGGCAAGACCGCGCTGGCCATGTCGATCGCGGATCACATCTGTGGCATGAGCGAGCCGGTGGGCGTGCTCTCCATGGAAATGCCCAAGCAGCAGCTGACGACACGCGTGGTGTCGATGCGCTCGAACATCCCGCTGCACAAGCTGAAGCGGCCGGAGCGCATGAACGATTACGACTGGGGCGAGATGTGCCGCTCCGTCGAGCTTCTGCGCCAGCTGCCGCTGTTCATCGACGACCAGACCGCGCTGAACATCAACCAGCTGCGCTCGAAGGCGAGGGCGCTCAAGCGCCGGCGCGGACTGCGCTTGCTGGTGGTGGACTACATCGGCCTCATGGAAGGCACGGACCGCAAGGCCAACCGCGCCACGCAGCTGGGCGAGGTCAGTCGCGGCATCAAGGCGCTGGCCAAGGAACTGGACTGCACCGTCCTGCTGCTGGCCCAGCTCAACCGCGAGGTCGAGAAGCGCCTCAACATGCGGCCGATCATGGCCGACCTGCGAGAGTGCGGCGACATCGAACAGGATGCCGACATCATCCTGTTCGTGCACCGCCCTGCGCACGTGAAGCCCGACCTGGGCCCGGAGTGGAAGAACTACGCCGAAATCATCATCGGCAAGCAGCGCGACGGACAGACCGGCATCGTCGATGCCCAGTACACCGGCGACACCGTGAAGTTCTGTGACTGGATGGGCGACCGTCCGACGTCGATGGTGCGCACGAAGGGAGCCGAGCTGTGATCTCGCTGACCCTCCCGTATCCGATCAGCGCGAACCGCTACTGGGCCTCGCGCGTGGTCACCGTCAAGGGCCGACAGATGCCCATGGTCTACGTGACCTCCGAAGCCAAGGCTTACATCGAGCGGGTGGGCTGGATCTGCAAGAGCGCAGGCATCCGTCAGCCGTTGGCCGGCCGCCTGCGTGTGACCGTGCAGCTGTACCCGCATCGCCCACAGGACTGGCAGGCGCGCATGCGCAAGTTCGGCGCGAACTGGGACGACACGGTGCAGTGCATGGACCTGACCAACTGCGAGAAGGTGCTGCTCGACGCGCTCAACACCATCGCCTTCAACGACGACAAGCAGGTGCGCAGCTACGTGGCCGACCGTATGGAACCCGACGAGCATGGTGCGCGCGTGGTGCTGCGCATCGAGCCACTCATCGTCGTGCAGCCGCAGGCCGATCTGCTCCCCGCGCTTGTCGCCGCGCCGCCGGCGCCGGCTCCCTTCACACCCATTCCCGAGGGCCTGCCATTTTGAAACGCATCTACATCGCCGGCCCGATGACTGGCAAGCCCGAATTGAACTTCCCGCTATTCCACCGCGAGGCGGCCCGGCTCCGCGCCGAGGGCTTCGAGGTGGCGAACCCCACTGAGATCAATCCGGACCCGACGGCCGGCTGGGTGGCTTGTATGCGCGCGGACATCAAAGAGCTGGTGGATTGCGATGCCATCCTGATGCTGCCGGGTTGGGAATGGAGCGAGGGTGCTTCGACAGAGCACTACATCGCCCAGAAATTGAAGATGCGGGTGATCTATCTGCAGGCGGAGGTTGCGGCATGAAGCACGACGAGCTCCAAGAAGATCTCGCGCGCCATCTGCGCGCTGGCACAGACCGCATGGTCTGGACGAACACGCAGTTGGGCCCGAGCGGCAGCCCGCGGCCGGACCTGTTCACCATCGCCAAGTCATTCGCGCGCTTCCGCGCCGACTGCTACGAGATCAAGGTCAGCGTGTCTGACCTGCGCCACGACCTGACGAGTGGCAAGTGGCAGAGCTACCGCAAGTTTGGGCACAGCGTCTGGTTCGCCTTCCCGCGCGGCATGGCGCCGCTGGAGCTGGTGCCGAAAGAATGCGGCGTGATTTTGCGTAGCGAGGCCGGTTGGCGCGCCGCGCGTAAGCCAGTGGCTCAGGTACTGGATACGCTGCCGCGCGACGCATGGCTGAAGCTTCTGATGGACCTTCACCCTGTCGACGTTCACGGCAACGTGCGGTATCCGCGCACCGCGAGCGAGTACACGGCCGCGGAGATCCTGCGCAAGCGCATGGGAGACGAGATCGCCGACTTGTATTCGAAGGCGACCAATGCAGAGGCCGCCTTGCGCTGGCGCATTGAGCGAGCAGATGCTGACCGGAAGGCCATCGAAGACTCGCTCGAGCAGCGCCGGAAGGATGCAGAGGCGGTTCGCGCACGTGAGAGCGAACGCCTTGATGCCAGCCTGCGCGATCTGGCTCAATTGTTTGGCCTCAAGGAAGACCAGATGACGCCGCGCCTGCTGGCCACCGCGATCACCAGCTTCCGCAATCGGCTGCGCGGTGCCGGCATCGAGACAGCGATCACGATGCTGCAGGGGCTGCAGGTTGTTGTCGATGCGCCGGCCGAGCGCGCAGAGGAAATGGCATCGTGATTTGCGCCCGTTGCCATCGCACCCTGCTGCGGCCCCCGGTTCTCATCGGCGGCCTGGCTCTGGGCCCGCGCTGCGCTACCGCTGTCGCCGGCGCCAAGCCGCGGCGCTCCCAGCACTTCAACTTCCGCCGCCCTGGTGCCGATGCGCGCCAGCGCGACCTTTTCACCGAGGCCACACCATGAAAACCGTGACCATCACCAGCTCGGAGCAATACAAGGCGGTCGTGCGCGCTTGGTATGCGTCCGATGTGTCCGAAGACCTGCAGGCCGGCCACTCCATCGAGCTCACCCTGAAACGCCGGAAGGACACGAAGAGCCGGTTGCAGGAAGAGAAGTACCACGCGATGCTCAACGACATCGCGAAGCAGTGCCGACTGTTCGGCAAGCAGCTGCCGCCGATCTCGTGGAAGCGCGTGCTGGTCGATGCCTTCAAGCATGAGACGAAGGACGATCCGCAGTTCCGGGACCACTGGGCCAGGTTCGGTGACATCGAGCTGGTGCCGGCGCTGAACCATCCGGGCTTTGTGATGGTGGGCGAGCAGACGCGCAGCTTCAACACCACGCTGGCAGCCGGCTTCATCGAATGGTTGTTGGCGTACGGCGCTGAGAACGGCGTGCAGTGGACGCCCTCTCGCGCGCAGCGTGCCCAGTACGAGGCGATGCAGCGATGACACAAATCACAGCAGAGCAATTCCGCGCCGTGCTGGCGGCGCTGGGTGAGCAGGGCGCTGACGATGTCGCGTGGTCGGAGTCGATTGCGCCGCCGGCAACTGCAGACGACTTCGCGCAAGAAGCCATCTTCGTGATCTGCAACAGCGGCATGAAGAACACCGTCGCGAAGATGATCTTCGACCGCAGCATGGGCGCGCTGGCCGCTGGCACACCCGTCATCGACGTCTTCAAGCACAAGGGAAAGGCCGCCGCCATCGAGGCGATCTGGGCCGACCGCGATGTGCTGCTCTCGATGTACCGCGCCTGTACCACCGAGGCCCTCCGGATTGAACTGCTAGTGGCGCTGCCGTGGGTAGGCCACATCACCAAATACCACCTCGCGAAGAACTTCGGCATGAACGTCGCGAAGCCCGATGTTCACCTGCAGCGACTGGCCACCCGCGAGGGCTGCACCGCGCAGGCGCTGTGCGAGCGGCTTGCTGTGGAGGTTGGATTGCGAGCGGCCACCGTCGATGTGGTGCTGTGGCGCGCGTGCGCGAATGGCGTCATCAACTCGCGCACCGGGGAGATTGCGGCATGAAGCGCTCGCCCATGTCCCGCGGCACCGGCTTCAAGCGGCGCCTGCTACCCGCGCGCCAGTCCACCACGGCCGAGGGCGTGCGCGCGCTGGCCGTAGCCACGCGCCGCGGCATCTACGCCGCGCCGGCGCAGGGAGTCGCCATGCCGAAAGCCGAACAGCACCGCAACGCGCACCTGCTGAGCATGGCTCGTGGCCAGCCCTGCATGCTGGAAGTGCCCGGCATCTGCAATGGCGACCGCACGACGGTGGTAGCTGCGCACTCGAACCTGTCGATCCATGGCAAGGCCGGTGCGCGCAAGGCAGACGACCAGTACCACGTCTATGCCTGTTTCGCCTGTCATCAGTGGCTCGACCAAGGCGGCGCGCCGGCCGAGATCAAGGCGTGCGCCTTCATGCAGGCCCACCTATGGATGGTCGACATCTGGCGCGGGATCGTGGCCGGGTTCATCGATGCCACGCCGAAAGACAAAGCCGCCGCGCAGTGGGCGCTGGCTCGGCTCAACGCAACGCCCGTAGGGCAGGGGGATTCACCATGAACTGCAAGCCTGGAGATGTGGCGCGAATTATCGATGCGCCCGGCACACGGAGGGTCGGCTACGTCGACTACTTCATTCGCGTGACCGAGCCGATGGCGGAGATGCCTGGCTCATGGCGTTACGAAGGGCCGCTGCTGGTCTGTCGATGCGGTTGTGGATATTCGATCAGTTCATTCAGCGATGAGGTCTTGCGCCCGATCTGCGACCCCGGTGACGGCGCCGTCGACGAGACCCTGCTGATGGTCCGTATCCCGGAGTTCGACACGGTATGACGACCGATCCACTTGACCCGGTGATCGACTTCCGTATCAAGCCGGGCTGGTGCGAGACCGGCACGATACCAGCGTTGTTCCCGCGCGAAGGCGTGGCAGCTGCGCTGGTAGTTGAGCGCAATGGCCACGAGCACGTCGAGCCGGTCATCGTCGTGGACTTCTACAGGAGCGCGCTCGATGCGGACTCTTGAAGAGGTGCGCGGCCGCTGCCGCATCGACGAACTCACAAAGTGCTGGCTCTGGGCTGGTGCCGTCGACCGCGGCCAGCCCAAGATCTACGCACCTGACTGGACGAACCGCGATGGCGCGCTGACCACACAGACAGGCCAGCGTGCGGTCTGGCACATGCTCAACCATCACGCCATCCCGAAGCGCTGGCGCGTCTACAGCACGTGCCGCACACCCTGCTGCCTGAATCCCGCGCACCTGAAGATCGGCTCACACGCCGAATGGGGCAGAGACAGCGCCGCCCTCGGCGACCTCAAGGGAAACATCCGCGTCCAGATCCGCAACCGCCGCACCGGCCGCGCGCGCTCAGAACTGACGCCGGAGACATACACCGAGGTGCTGCTGTCGAACGAGAAGGGCGCAGAGATCGCACGTCGGCTCGCCATCTCCGAGAGCACTGTGAGCAAGGCGCGTACGGGCGCCCTGGTGTGCTTCCAGCCCATTGGCGGCTTTCTATCGGGTCTGACAACGAGCTTGGGAAAGAGCCCATGAAAAGAGAAAAGCCCCGGCGCCGCCACAGCGCCAGGGCCTTCCAGAGAGTCGAACCTGAGAGCCTTGATTTTACTGGAGCACACCATGTTGACCAACGACGAAAAACGCGGAATCGAGGAGATTTACACCTCCGCCATGAACAGCAGCGACCTCCGCGTCGAAGCCGATCGCCCCGGTGACGCCGACGTCATCATCGTGGCTGGTTGGACTCAGGCGCGCATCGGCGGCGCGATGCTGCGCCTGCACACCGAATACGACTCCACCGAGAAGCCGCGCATGGCCGATGTCGAGTACTTCTACGAGCCCATGCTGCATACGGCAGAGTCCAACGGACGGAAGCTGACGAAAGAGGAGCGCAAGAACCTGAAGCGCCGCGCGCATGAGAAGAAGCACGAGTTCAACGTACAGCAGCTCAGCCTGTTCCTGGAGCGGTTGAAAGCGCTGCCCGACGTTCGCCAACAGGCATCCCTGCAGATGTTGAAGTGGGGGATGGGCCAGTCTCACGACCCAGTCACCCGGTCGGAGCGCACCGAAATGCGGGAGCACGATGCTGAGATGCTGAAGCGGCTGCGAGAGGCTGTCTCAGCTGCACCTGAAGGATCCGCAGAGCTGGAGGCGGCCAATGCCGATCTCGTAGCCGCAGCTGCCGAAGTCGATGGCCGCCGGCGCGCCGAAGCACAGGAAGACTTCGACCGGTGCAGCGAGAAGGCCTCGGCCATCGTCCGATGGTGGCTGCACCAGATCTGCCCGGTATGCGGAGGCACGAAACTGCAGGTCGCCGAGGGAACCAACCGCCACAACGGGAAGGCCTGCGGCGGATGCGACGGTACCGGCAAGAGTGAGATCCCCCACCAGCACGAAGGTCGGCGCGTGGCGAACTGGATGGACCAGTGCATCGAGCGATACCGGGCGTCGCTGGGCCAGAGGGTGTACGGGCGACAGGCTGCCGAGGATGTGCGCATGGGGTTGGAGCCGACGCCGGTTGGCGCCTCGCCGCGCATTCGCCTTCGGGCGCCACGTGTGCCCGTACAGGGTGGCTAGGATGGAGATATGACGCCGCAGCAGGTCGAGCCAATGTGCCAAAAGATCAGGAGATAGACGATGTTCGGAATACAGATGCAAGACATCAAGATGCAGGAACGAATCGCGCAGCACGGCCTCACCGTGGCGGAGGCCTCTCAGTTGAGGAAGCAAGGCGACCTCCCCGAGGAACTCGCCAGAGCTTGGGATGAATATGACGCTTGGCTGGCGCGCTGGCGCAAGACATCGGATGGCACTGACATTCAAAACGGCTGACCATGAAAACCTCCGAACTCACTGGCGCGCAGCTCGACTACTGGGTGGCGAAGGCTGAAGGTTTCGAACCCGAGGTCGTCTGGACGATGCCAAGCCGGCAGTTCGCGTGGGTGGGTGAGTCGATTCGAGGCGGCTCAGCCTCATCTATCAGCCATCGCTTTTCGCAGGACTGGGCGCGCGGTGGCCCGATCATGGAGCGTGAGCGCATCGGATTCACGACATGGTTGGGCGACGACTGGTGTTCTGCTGTTGAGCTGAACGCTGAGACGCAATATGACGGTGGGGTGCTGGGCGGCCAGCACTGGCAGACCGGCTGCACTCCCCTCGTCGCCGCCATGCGTGCCTACGTGGCCTCAAAGTTCGGGGAAGAGGTGCCAGATGCATGAAGTTGCACTATTCACGACGTAAATGTGATAATGCGCCCACGAGATCGCGCTGCCTGCTGAGGCTGCTGCCCTCGACTCTCTGCCGAACACCTGCCGCCGCTCCGGCGCCGGCCGCCACCCTAGACGGGGAAGGTGTATCTGCAGAAAACCGTGTATGTGGGTGAATCCTAGGATCCCATCCCTACCTTGAAAGCCGCCCCGGGCAACTTGGGCGGTTTTTTTGTTTCCGCCTTCATAGCTCAGTTGGTAGAGCGCCTCCCCTGTAAGGAGGATGTCGCGGGTTCGAACCCTTGCTGAAGGCTCCAAGTTTCGGTGACAGCCGGCTGGGTGATGTCGAAGCGCCTGCTTGAACGCCAGCGCCGGGCCAGTTCTGGCCCATAGGACCAAGCTCCAGCCGCCGCCTGATGACAGCTAGACGCCAACCGCCATGAGTGCGGCGCGCGCGGCCGAGGGCTTCCGAATCCTTTGTCTCCAAGGTCGACCCCGACCTTTTGCCCGCCGCGTGCGGGCTTTCTTATTTGAGGTGCCGCATGTCCGCTGCCTCCTTCATCTCCGACATGAACGCCTTGCAGAAGGAGTTCGACGCGCTGCCTCTTGAAGTGACGCGCCTGATCGGAAGCCTGATGGAGTTGGTGGAAGTGCAGCAATCGAACATCGGCACGCTGCTGGTTGCGAACAAGAAGTTACTCGGCGTCATCGACGAACTCAAGGGGTGAGCCGCCCATCCATTCAACTGTGAGGTATCCCATGTCCGCTATGCGCGCAAAGTTCCAAATCGCCAGCGTCGAGCGCTTCGGCTCCAGCGAGAAAATCAAGTTCCATGCGGTGGGCAAGAGTACCGCCTACCCGGAAGATGGGAGCGACGAAGACAACACCTTCGCCAAATTCTCTCCGTCGGCCTCGTGCGAGATCCATGTCTGCAACCCCGCACTGTTCGGCAAATTCGAACCTGGCCAGAAGTTCTACGTGGACTTCACGCCGGCCGACTGACATGTCGTGCTTCTGCCGTGGGCCGCAGAACGGCGAGCCGCTGTGCCCCTGCCAAATGACCGGCGTCACGGTCAAAGATGGCCGTTACGTCATTCCGGCCCGTGACCTCGGGCCCGTCGTTCGCCGTCCGCCGAGCACCCTTCGCGAACAGATCGAACGTGCTCAGAAAACGATCGCCACCTGGCCCAAGCAGAAGCGCGACAGCGTGCAGCTTCAGGGCACTCCGGGCGGCTGGACCGAATAGAACACCGGCAGGGCCCGCTGCGGCGCTCCATGCGTCTGCCGTGGCCAAGTGGGTAAGCGCCCAGCCTGGCTGGTGCCTTTTCCTTCTGAGCTACCACCAGCGGCTCGCGGTTTTCCCTTTCTCCGCGTCTGTCGCTTGCTCAGGCTCCAGCGGTGGGTGAGTCATAACCCCCGCCCCGTGTCCGCGCCCGGCTACACACCCTAAACCTCCACGGGGATGCCGGGCGCGTGTCCGGCCTGCCGCGCGCAGGCACCAACCCCAAGAGGTCCACCATGGGACGTCCCTCCAAACTATCAGATGCCCAGTGGGACGCGCTCAAGCAGCGCCTCATCGCTGGCGAGAAGGCGGCCGACCTCGCACGGGAATACAGAGTTTCGAAATCCGCTATTTCCGGCCGAGTTTCGAAACGAGCAGAAACTGTCAGGAGTGTGGCGAATCAGATCGTTGCTGCCGATCAAGCCCTAAAGGACCTCCCGCTACCTGAACAAGCGATGACCCTGAGTCTCGTGGATGAGCTGAAGTCGATCAGCACTCACATGGCGGGTGCCGGGAAGTTCAGTGCCGCCAGCGCGCACCGGCTGGCGGGCATCGCCCACGATCTGGTGCAGCTGATCGACGATGCCCAGCCCGAGAAGTCGATGGCAGCCATCCAGCGGTTCAGCGCGATGACCAAGCTGTCCAATGAAGCGAGCCATATCCCCCTGAACCTGCTCGCCGCAAACAAGGACGCCGTGAAGCTGATCCAGAAGGACGCACCGGTGCTGCCGGTGAAGGTCGTGGTTCAGGTGGAAGATGCAAGTCAGCCCGAAGCTCAATAGGCCTCAGGCCCGGTTTCTCGCGCTTCCGCACAAGTTCCGAGGATTCGTCGCCGGGTTCGGGAGCGGCAAGACTCGCGCAGGTGGCGCCGCGCTGTGCAGCCACGCATGGGAGTGGCCGAAGGTCAACAGCGGCTACTTCGCGCCGACCTACGCAGCGATCCGCGACATCTTCTACCCGTCGATCGAGGAGTCGGCCTTCGACTGGGGCCTGACCTGCGACATCCACGAGAGCAACAAGGAGGTTCACCTCTACTCGGCGGGCGCATACCGCTCAACGATCCTGTGCCGTTCGATGGAGAAGCCGGGCGACATCGTGGGCTTCAAGATCGGCCATGCTGTCGTCGACGAGCTCGACGTGATGAAGATGAACAAGGCCGAGCTGGCCTGGCGAAAGATCATCGCGCGCATGCGTTACAGCGTCGACGGCCTGAAGAATGGCGTGGATGTGACGACGACGCCCGAAGGCTTCAAATTCGTCTACAAGCAGTTTGTGAAGCTCGTGCGCGACAAGCCGCACCTGGCTCACCTCTACGGTTTGGTGCACGCGAGCACGTACGAGAACGCCAAGAACCTACCCGAAGACTACATCTCGTCGCTGATGGCCAGCTACCCGCCGCAGTTGATCCAGGCGTACATCCGCGGGCTGTTCACCAACCTGACCACCGGCAGCATCTACCCGAACTTTGACCGGAAGCTGAACCACACGGCGGAGCAGATCCGGGAGCACGAACCGCTGCACATCGGCATGGACTTCAACGTCCTCAACATGACAGCGGCTGTCAGTGTGATCCGTGAGGGCCTGCCGCTGACGCTCCAGGAGCTGACGAAGGTGCGCGACACGCCGAGCATGGCGAAGCTGCTGAAGGACCGGTACAAGGACAAGGGCCACCCCGTCACCATTTACCCGGACGCGAGCGGCGGCAACACGAGCAGCAAGAATGCCAGCGAGTCGGACCTGAGCATTCTCAAGACTGCGGGCTTCACGATCGCCGTGAACCCGGCGAACCCAGCAGTGAAGGACCGCATCAATGCGGTGGACGGCATGACGCTGAACGCCGAGGGCGTGCGGCGCTGGAAGGTGAACACCAATGCCTGCCCGGACTTGACGGAGGCGCAGGAGCAGCAGGCCTGGGGCCCAAACGGCGAGCCGGACAAGAGCACCGGCCACGACCACCCAAACGACGCAGTCGGCTACTTCCTGGTGAAGCGGTACCCGATCGTGAAGCGCACCGCAATCGTGACGCCACTGCGCGCATAGGAACAGACGCATGGCCCTCAAGGTTCAAGATCAATCGCCGGAAGTCGCGGCGATGGCTGCTAACTGGCCCATCGTCGAAGCGCTGCTCGGCGGGACCGCGGCCATGCGCAAGGCCGGGCCGGCGTTCCTGCCTCAGTGGCCTGCCGAGGAGCAGAAGAGCTACAAGGCGCGCCTCGAGACCGCAACGCTGTTTCCGGCGTTCGAGCGCACCGTCTCCGTGATGAGCGGCAAGCCGTTCTCGAAGCAGTTGACGCTGGGCAAGGACGTGCCCAAGAAGATCAAGACCTGGTGCGAGGACGTGGACCAGCAGGGCAATAGCTTGCACAGCTTCTGCGCCGATCTGATGGCCGAAGCGATGGGCTTTGGCCTCTGCGGCGTGCTGGTCGACTACCCGCAGGTCGGCAACGCGGCGCGCACCCAGCTCGACGAGAAGAAGCTGGGCGTGCGGCCGTACCTGGTTTTCATGCGCCACGGGCAAATTCTCGGGTGGAAGACGAAGCTCGTGGGCGGCGTCACACAGCTCACGCAGCTGCGCATCGCCGAGATGCACGAGGTCGAAGACGGGCTCTACGGTGTTGCCTACAAGAAGCGGGTGCGCGTGCTCACGCCGGGCTATTTTGAAGTCTGGGAGGAGGGCGCAAAGCCAGACGATCCGTGGATTCAGGTGGTGCCCCCGACGGCCACCACGCTCGACGAGATCCCGTTCGTACCGTTCTACGGGAAGAAGAAGGGCTTCATGTGCGGGGTGTCGCCGCTGCTGAATCTGGCGTACCTGAACGTCAAGCACTGGCAGAGCCAGAGCGATCAGGACACGATCATGCACGTGGCGCGGGTTCCGGTTCTGGTGATGACCGGTGTCGACGCGCCGAGCCCCGACGGCACGGGGGGCACGCAGCTCGAGGTCGGCGCCGCCGCAGTCGTGCGTCTGCCCCCCGATGCGGACATGAAGTATGTCGAGCACACCGGCGCAGCGATCGAGGCCGGTGAGAAGTCGCTGGAGAAGCTCGAAAACCAGATGGTCACCACTGGCGCCGAGCTGCTGGTGATCAAGCCCGGCGAGCAGAAGTCCGCCACGCAGTCGAACAACGATGCCGAGGGCAACAAGTGCGACCTGCTGCGCATGACCGAAACCTTCGAAGACAGCCTCGACCAGGTGCTGCAGCTGATGGCGAAGTGGGTGAAGGAAGCGCAGGGCGGTCACGCCAGCCTGTTCAAGGACTTCGGTGCTGCGACGCTCAGCGATGCCAGCGCACAGCTGATCCTGAGCCTGCGTGCTGCCGGCCTGATCAGCGGCGAGACCACGCTGCGCGAGCAGCAACGCCGCGGTACTCTGGCCGCCGACCTCGACCCCGTGAAGGAGTTGCAAGCGGCAAAGGATGACCCGCCGCCGGCACCTGCAGCAGCGACAGGAGTCCCGACCCCATGAAAGAGTTTCGGGTCTACGCTGGCCTATGCGGTTGGCAGCCTCACGGCGCAGATCACCAACAAGCTTCACAAGCTGGGCGTCTTCATGGCCGCCTGACCCCAACAAGGCCGCTCGGGCAACCGCAGCGGCTTTTCACTGCCCAGACGACGGATGTCTGAGGGCGCTTCGCGGCGGATGCCGCACCCGTACTGAGGGCGGATGCCCGAGGAAACAGCAACCATGCCATTCAAGTTTGATGCCAACGGTGCCATCGTCATGCAAGGCGAGGGCGACAAGAAACTCCCTGTGTTCATCCATCCGGACGGACGTGAAGCGCCTTTCGACGCCGACGCCACGGTCGCGAGCATCAGCCGTCTCAACGGCGAAGCCAAGACCCACCGCGAGGCCAAGGAAGTCGCGGAAACGAAGCTGAAGGCCTTCGAAGGTATCGAAGACGGTGAGGCGGCCCGCAAGGCCCTCGAAACCATCAAGAACATCGACGAAGGCAAGCTGCTGACGGCCGGGAAGGTGCAAGAGATCAAGGACGCAGCTGCCCGTTCGGCGACGGAAGCGGTGGCTGCTGCGACGCGAGCTGCCCAGGAGCGCGAAAAGGCGCTCACCGAGCAGAACACGAAGCTCACCAGCGATCTCAACAACCACATCATCGGCGGCAGCTTCGCAGCCTCGAAGTTCATCGGCGAGAAGTTGGCCATCCCGGCCGACATCGCGCAGAAGGTCTTCGGCGACCGGTTCAAGGTCGACGGCGGCAAGCTGGTTCCCCTCGATGCGAACGGCAACCCGATCTTCTCGGCGACCCGTCATGGTGAGCACGCGGACTTCGAAGAGGCCCTGCAGGTCATGGTGAACCAGTACCCCAACAAGGAGATGATCCTCAAGGGCTCGGGTGCATCAGGCGGCGGGGCGAAAAACAACGCAGCGAACGCCGGCAACGTTGGCAAGAAGACGGTCACGCGCGCGCAGTTCGATGCCATGGACCCTGGCCAGAAGGCCGCCGTTGGCAGCGACGCGAACACCGTGATCACCGACTGACCCCTCCTCTACCTTTCGCAACCCCGAGCCCGCCATGAGCGGGCTTTGTCATTTCTGGAGCCCAATCATGAAACTCGTTTCGAAGTTGCGCGTTTTCGCGCTGGCTGCCGCCGCTATTGTGGTGGCTTCCTATCCTGTCGCTGTCGTGTCCTCGGCTTGCGCCAAGGTCTACGAACTGGTCACAGGCGCCGTGCGCACTATTCCCGAGCGCGGCATGGTCGCCTATGGCACGCTGACGCTGACCGGCCTCATCCCAACGATCTACAACGCGATGGACGTCGTGTCGCGCGAACTGGTCGGGTTCATCCCCTCCGTCTCGCGGGACTCGAAGGCTGAGCGCGCTGCTGTGAACGAGGTGGTGATGTCGCCTGTCGTCGGCCCGATGGTTGCCGAGGACCTGACGCCTGCGCCGTACGCCGCAGACACTCCGAACCAGACCATCGGCAACGTGCAGATGACGATCCAGAAGGCGCGCTCGGTGCCGTTCGGCATCACTGGCGAAGAGACGCTCGGCCTGCGCAACTCTGGCACGCTGGACACGATCAACCGTGACCGCATCGCGCAAGCGCTCCGCACGCTGACCAACGAGGTCGAAAGCGACCTGGCCGCCCTGCACATCTACGCGAGCCAGGCCTACGGAACTCCCGGCACCGCGCCCTTCGGCACTGCCCTGGACCTGAGCGATTTCGCGCAGTCGCGCAAGATCCTCGACGACAACGGCGCGCCGCAGTCGGACATGCACATGGTGCTCGGCTCGGCCGCCGTCGCGAACATCCGCGGCAAGCAGGCTGGACTGTTCAAGGTGAATGAGGCTGGCACGGACTCCCTGCTGCGCTGGGGCGAGCTCGGTCAGGTCGAAGGCCTGGCCCTGCACAACTCAGGTCAGGTGAAGGTGGCTGTGGCTGCCGGCACCGGCGCGGCTGCGACCACCAATGCGGCGGGTTACGCAATCGGCGCGACCGTGATCACGCTGGCCTCGGCCGGTACCGGGACGGTCATCGCCGGCGACTTCGTCTCGTTCGCTGGCGACACGCGCAAGTACGCGGTCGTTTCGGGAGACGCTGACGTTTCCAACGGCGGCACACTCACCATCGCTGAGCCTGGCCTGCAGAAGGCGATCCCTGCCGCAGCCACCGCGATCACTGTGGCGGCCGCGGCCACCCGCAACATGGCTTTCCAGCGCTCGGCGATTCAACTCGCCACACGTGCGCCGGCCATGCCGGAAGGGGGCGATGCTGCCGACGACGTGATGGTGGTGGTCGATCCGAAGTCGGGCATCGCGTTCGAGTTCTGCATCTACAAGCAGAAGCGTCAGGTTCGCTATGAAGTGAACTTGGCCTGGGGCTCCAAGATGGTCGCCCCTCGCCACGCGATGGTCCTGCTGGGCTGATCCAGGGTTGCCCGGGGCTTCGGCCCTGGGCGCTCTTCACCTTTCGGAGAACTCCATGAACGTCATCAAGATCAAGCCCTCGCACGAGAGCCAGGGCCCCTTCGTACTCATCAACGAGGGCGACTTCGACCCGAAGAAGCACGAGCTTTACGAGGAGCCGATTCCCGAGGGCGCCAAGAAGGCCTCTGACGGCCTGAAGGTCGAAGACCTCAAGGCCGAACTCGAGAAGCGCAAGGTCGAGATTCCCGAGGGCGCCAAGAAGGCCGACCTCGCCGCGCTGCTCGATGCGGCTGTGGCCGCCGAAGCCGCTGCTTCTTGATCCAGACGCACGAGCGAGCACCTCATGGCCCTGACCGCCCAGCAGATCGCGGACGTTCGCCGCTTCGCCGGCTATCCGGGCCTGGGCATCGACACGCCGGCGACGGATCGCAGCGATATGGCGTTCATCACGGCGCTGCCGAGCCTGTTGCTGCAAACGCTCGCGCATAGGCTCCAGAACCTGACCCCCGAGAACGAGTCGACGCTGATCAACGTCTACCTGACGAACCTCGCGACCCTCGAAACGGACATCGTCGGCTCGGCCGCGAACCTGGATACCGAATCGGCGGCCGTCTGGAAGCACAACAAGCGCGAGGTCGCCGAACGGTCTGCACTATTCGATGGCTGGCGCCGGCGCATGTGCGGCTTTCTGGGTGTGGCACCGGGCCCAGCGCTCGGCGACGGCGCGATGCGCATCGTTCGGGGGTGAAATGACGGTCGTTGCATGGGATGGAAAGACGCTGGCAGCCGACAAGCGAACCAACTTCGGCGGCCTGCATGGCACGACGACAAAGGTTCACCGCCTTTCTGACGGGCGACTGGTCGGATGCGCCGGCAATACGGCGCAGATTTCCGAGATGGTGCACTGGCTCGAAACCGGCGCCGACCCCGAAAAGATTCCAGCCATTCAACGTGACGCGAAAGAATGCGTCTCAGCGCTTGTGATCCTTCCGGGCGGCGCGGTACTGCAATACGAGAACACGCCGCACCCGATCCGAATCGAGAACAGCACCTGGGCGATCGGCAGCGGGCGCGATTTCGCAATGGCCGCGATGCATCTAGGGAAAGACGCTCGGCAGGCTGTCATGTTGGCCTGCGAGCTCGACAGCACCTGCGGCAATGGCGTCGACACGCTGGAGCTCTGAATGGATGCTGCAACCCTCCAGAACCGGATCTACCGCGGCTACGGCAAGGCGGCCGCACGCCTCGGGCTGCCGAATGCAGTCTCGCGCCCGCAGTCGGCCGCCGACCCGCTGGCAAACGTCATCGGCACGCTGCCGTGCAGCTTCAACGCCGAAGACTGGAAGTACATCAAGGCCAACAAGTACGGCCGGCCGACGTGGTACGGGCTATTCGATGCCACTACCACACAGGCGGGCGACTACCTGGTGGGCCCGCAAGGCACATTCTTCATCGCCGCGCAGCAGTTGCACCTCTCGGTGCTGTGCGTGGAGTGCAATCGTTCGATCGCTCTGCTGCGCCAGGCTGCGCCAACTGCTTCGACCGGCGCGCAGCCCTACGGCGGCGTCTGCATCGCGGACAGCGAGCCTGGACTGGGCACGCTGGACCCGAGCGGCGCGCTGGTGAAGGGTTGGCCCTGCTCGATCCTGATCGGCGGCCGGACGGAGAAGGGCGGCTCCCTGCCGATGAGCACCAAGGATGCCGGCTGGCAGATCCTGCTGCCGAAGTCGGTGCCGCTGGTCCTGCGTGCGAGCGATGTCCTGTTGGACGACCTCGGGCGCCGGTACATCGTGGAGGCTGCAGAACTCACCGACCTCGGCTGGCGCTGCAATGCGAAAGAGGTTCACCCGTGAGAACGGTCGCCGACCAAGAGGAATGGATCCGCAAGGCGGTTTCCGAAGCCCAAGATGGCAATGGCGAGAACCTCAACCTTGTGGCCCGCTTCATCGCCGAGCACTGCGAGGCCAAGCACATCCTGCGCGAGAAGGGCTATGGCTGGACGGGTCTGGGCCTTGTCGAAACCGCGAACGAGGTACCGAGCAACCATGGCTGACATGACTGAAGTCGCCGACGTGCTGGTCGGCATCATCGCAGCGGCCGTCTATCCGAACGGCACCAGCCAGCCGCCAGCTGGTGGTGTCCAGGCCAAGATCTACCAGGGCTGGCCAGAGCCGCAGGCGCTGAAGGCCGATCTGGCGCTGAAGATCGCGCACGTGACCGTGTTTCCCAGCGCGAACGTGAAGATCACCACACGGCACATGCCGGAATGGCAGCAGATCGCCGCGCCTGCGCCGACGATCACCGCGACGGCAGCAGGCACCACGGTCACGCTGGCCGGTACTGTCACGCTGCCGCAGGCCGTCTGCCTGATCGTGGATGGCTTGGACTTCGCCTACGGGCTTCAGGCTGGCGACACGCTGGTCAGCATCGCTGCGGCGCTTGCCGCACTGGTGAACGCAAGCCAGCCGGCCAGCGCCGCGGGCGCAGTCGTGATGATCCCCGGCGCGCGGCATATCGATGCGCGCGTGGTGGCCAACGGCACCAGCGCCAAGGAGGTGGCGCGCGAGCAGCGCGTCTTCACCGTGAGCATTTGGGCCGATTGCTTCGACAACCGGGAGCCGCTGGCAAGGGTCATCACGCCGCCGCTGGCGGACCTCACGCGACTCAACCTGCCAGACGGCACCGTCGCCACGTGCGAGTACTCCGGCAGCCAGCAGATCGACACCGAGCAGATGCAGGGCATCTATCGGCGCGACATCAACGTCTCGGTCGACTACGGAACGATCGTGACCCGCACCGACAACCAGGTGGGCATCGTGCAGACGAACCTCTCCGCCAAGGTGCTCGACGTTTCCGTTCCGCTCAAGACCATCAACCAGTAAGGCCCGACCATGAAGCTTGTCGTCACCCAACCGTTCGCTGACTTCAAGGTCGGCGACTCCATCACCAAGGCCGAGGAGGTGCAGGCGTACCTCGAAAGCCATCCTGGCAGCGTAGTCAAGGCGCCCGACGATCCCGAACCGGAATCTCCAGCGGTCAGCGAACAGCCCGATGCCGCAGTGCAGACCGAGACGCCCGCGCTGGACACCAGCGCAGGCAAGAAGACCACCCGCAGCTGATCCACCCAGCACCTCATCACAAGCCGCCTCCGGGCGGCTTTTCCATTTCTAGGAGCCCTCCATGACTGTTGTGCAACAGGGGTCGATCAACACCACCGCGCTGATCGTTCCCGACCTCTACATCCAGATCGTCCCACCGCAGACCGCACTGCTGAACGGCGTTCCCACCAACGTGCTCGGCATCGTCGGCACCGCACAATGGGGTCCGCTGAACTCGCCAGTGATCCTCGGCAGCATGGGCGACTACGCCCTGGCCTTCGGCGCTGTGCAGAACCGCAAGTACGACATGGGCACCATCGTGGCCACCGCCGTGCTGCAGGGCGCGTCGAACTTCCGCGGCATCCGTGTCTCCGACGGCACCGATGTCGCCGCCACCATCGCGATCCTCACGAACTGCCTGACGCTGACCGGCAAGTACACCGGCACGTTGGGCAACAGCATCGTGGCATCGGTGGGCCCTGGCAGTCAGGCGAGCACGTCGCGCATCACCATCGGTATGCCCGGCCGCGCACCCGAGGTGTTTGACAACATCGGCGGCAGCGGCAACGCGCTGTGGGTCAACATGGCTGCGGCGATCAACAACGGCCAGAACGCGCTGCGTCCGAAGTCGGACCTGGTGATCGCTTCGGCTGGTGTCGGCGTCACCGCGCCGGCGACCGCGAGCTACACCCTGGTGGGTGGCACCGACGGCGCGGGCGTGACCGCGACGAACCTGATCGGTGTGGACACCGGCAGTCGCACTGGCATGTACGCGCTGCGCGGCACCGGCGCATCGATTGCGGTGCTGGCGGACTGCGACACGTCGACCACCTGGACCACGCAGGTCAGCTTCGGTCTGTCTGAGGGCGTGTACATGATCGCCGTGGGCCCGGCCGGCGATACGATCAGCAACGCGGCCACGGTGAAGGCCACGGCAGGCATCGACAGCTACACCATCAAGTTGCTGCATGGCGACTGGATCCTCTGGAACGACCCGGTGGCCGGCATCGTCCGCCTCGTTTCGCCTCAGGGCTTCGTGGCTGGCTTGCTTGCGAATCTCTCGCCTGAGCAGTCGTCGCTGAACAAGCAGATGTACGGCATCGTGGGCACGCAGCGCACGCAGGCCAACTTGATCTACAGCGGCGCGGAGCTGCAGGTGCTGGGCCAGGCTGGCATCGACGTGATCACAAACCCGGTGCCGGGCGGCAACTACTTCGGCGCGCGGTTCGGTCACAACACCAGCACCAACCCGGTGATCCAGGGCGACAACTACACCCGGATGACCAACTACCTCGCGTACACGTTCAACGCTGGCATGGGCCGCTTCGTGGGCAAGCTGCAGTCGGTGCAGTCCAACGACCCGATCCGCCGCCAGGCCGGCGCAACGCTGTCGACCTTTCTGCAGAACATGCGCGACCAGGTGCAGGTCGACGAGTTCAGCGTCATCTGTGACCTGACCAACAACTCGCCGAGCCGCATCGCCCTGGGCTACATGCAGGCCGACGTGAAGGTCCGCTACCTCGCGGTGGTGGAGAAGTTCCTCATCAACCTCGAGGGCGGCCAATCCGTGCAGGTGGCCCGCCAGCAAACGCTCGCCGCGGCGTAACAGGAGCACAACATGCCAATGAATGGACAAACCGTCGGCCGCGACGTATCGATCGACCTGATGACCTCGCGCGGGCTCCTTGCGGTGTCGGCGCAGGCCATCACCGACTTCTCTTCGCAGCCGTCGACCACGAACACAGCCAGCAAGGGCCTGGACGGGATCACCCGATACGGGGTCTTCCCCGATGGCTGGAGCGGCGTGCTGTCGATCGATCGCATGGGCAGCCAGCTCGATGATTTCTGGGCGCAGATCGAAGCCGACTTCTACGCCGGCGTGAACATCCAGTCTGGAACCATCACAGAGACCATCCAGGAGCCGAATGGCGGCATCAGTCAGTACCGCTATACCGGTGTGATGTTCGACTTCAAAGACGCCGGCTCGAAGACGGCGAATCAGCTGGTGAAGCAGAAGCTCAACTTCATGGCCGCGCGCCGGATCAAGGTGGCCTGATGGAATCCCTCAAGGTAACCCTGCACGAAGCAGCCGAAGCGGTACCCTCGCAGCAAGTCACGCGCGACGCAAACTTCACGGTGACCGTCGACGCGAGCGACGGCCGCAAGATCACACTGCGCAAGCCCGGGGTGCTGGCGCAGTTCAAGATGATCGAGATGCTGGGCAACGAGGCCGCCTCGAATCAGGTCTTCGTGAACATGGTGCTGCCAGTGATGTTTGTCGCGGCCATCGATGGCGAAGAGATCTCACGCATCACCACACGCATCCAGTTGGACGCTCTGATCCAGCGGCTCGACGACGCTGGTGTTGAGGCGGTCATGATGGGTGTGCCGATGCATTTCGGTAGCCCCGCAGATCCGGCCGCCACGAAGGCCGCGGTAAAAAACTAGCCACGGCCACGACATTTCGAGAGGCGTGCTGGTTGATCAAGCACGGCATCGATTTGGATGTGGCCTTCCAGATGGACGATGTCACGCGCACAGCGATGTGCATCGTGTTCTCCGAGCAGGTGAGCGGTGAAGTCTTCGATTGGGACCTCATGGCGTTCCCCGAGAGGAGTTGAGATGGAGTTCCAGAGCTTCGGCGCGCTGGGCGCGCACTTCGCGCGTCTAGCGCTGGCTGGCGAGGCGGTCACGCACCACATCACCGAGCAGGCTGCCCAGATCGTCGAGAAGGACGCCAAGGCACGCATCGGCAGCTACCAGGATGCTGCAGGGCCCTTCGGGGCCTGGGCCAATCTGGCGCCCAGCACCGTAGACGACCGGATCCGCAAGGGCTTCACGCCAGACGATCCGCTACTGCGCACTGGCGGCCTGCGCGACTCGTACGGGCACAAGACGCAGGGCGCGGTGGCGGTGGTGGGGAGCCCTTCGCTGATCGCCCTCTACATGGAACAGGGCAACTCGAAGATGCCGGCGCGTGCGGTTGTCGGTCCGGCAGCATATGCATCAGCGGATGCTATCGGCCGCGTGGCGGCCACGACCCTGATCGCTTGGGTCAGCGGCGCAGGCTGGGTCAAACCCCGGATTGGGCTCCAGGACCTATAGACGCCATCAGGCCGACGATGCACCAGAAAACCCAGAACCAGAGCCAGCCGGCCTGGCGCCAGGTGAGCGCTTTGTAGCGCCACCACAGCGAGGGCTTCGGGTGCCGCTTCTTCAACACCTCGCGGCGCACGTCGGGGTACTGCACCCAGCTGAGCCGGTCGGCTAGCCACTCGTGCACTCGAATCTTCATGCCCAACCGCATGGGAACCTCTCAAGTTAGGGCGAAACGATGTTTGAAGCCTATTCCGTCGGGATCACGCTCCGGCTGAACAACCTGGTGTCGCCACAGCTCGCCCTGCTGGCGCGCGACATGGAAAAGTTGGAAGCGCTCTCGGTGACCCTGAAGTCTACGCTTCGGGCCGCTGCGGGGGAATCCGCTGGCCTGCGCGGCCTAGCGTCGTCGATCAACGCATCTGCCATCGCCATGGAGCGGGCCTCGCACGGCGCCGCCGGCCTGAATCAGCATCTGGCCGCGTTGCGTGCCAACGCTGCGACCATGCCGCCGCTCGTGGGACATCCAGCGGCTGGCGGGGGAAGCCGCGGCCCTGGTGTCGGCATTGGAGGAAGTGGAGGAGGCGGCGGAGGTGGTGGTGCTGGCGGTGGTCGGCATGGCGGCGGTTGGGGAAACCCTGGCCTGCACGGCGGCAACGTTCACATGGGCCCCGGCGGTGTTGGTGTCGGCTCGTTCGGCTTCGGCGTCGGTGGCGCCGTCGTGCCGCTGGCGGCCGGCGCGGCCACGGTCTACATGGCCCATTCGCTGTACGAGGCCTCGAAGGACTACGAAACCGCATTCATCCGCTTCAAGACGCTGAACCTCGGCGAGGAAGTAAACAAGCAGGCGAGTTCCTTTGCGCGCGGTTCGCACACCTTCGGCGTATCCAGCAAGGACATGCTGGAAACCGTGCGGGAATCGGTCGGCATGTTCGGCAGCATGCCCAATGCCCTGAAGCTGTCGCCGATCATCGCGCAACTGAATGCTGCGAACTCAACTCTGTTCAGCGGCAAGATCGGAAAGATCGACGAGGGTACGGCACGCTCGCTGATGCGCTTCAACGACATGCGAGGCCTGACGGACTCGCCTGAGGACTTCATGCGAGGCCTCAACCTGGCGCAACGCATGGTGACTGGCTCTGGCGGCTCGCTGAACTTCCAACAGTTGGAGCAGATGGCCAAGCGCGGCGGTGCCGCGTTCAAAGGCCTCAGCGACGACGGCATCATGATGCTGGGCACGCTGGCGCAGGAGCAGGGCGGGGCAGCCACGGGTACGGCGCTGATGTCGTTCTATCAGAACCTCGTTGCCGGACGGACCACGAAGAAGACGATGGCCGCGCTGCAAGAAGCAGGGCTCGTGAAGCTTGGGTCGGTATCGCACGGCACTGTTGGGGGTAAGCCGTACAACACCGTGCAGATCACCGGCATCAAGGACGAGAAGATGCTGCGCGAAAACCCCGCGCAGTGGCTGATGACCTACGGCACCGAGGCAGCCAAGGCCGCGGGTGCGAAGACCGACTCGGAAATCATCTCGTTCATGAACAAGCTGGTGTCGAACCGCACCGGCTCGAACATGGCTGCGAACTTCACGACGCAGCAGATGCAGGCGATGCGCGACTTCAGATTGACGAAGAACGCAATGGGCGCCGAGCAGACCGTCGACGCGTGGAAGAAGGGGCTGGGCGGCAAGGAGTCCGAGTTCGTCGCCGCCTGGACCAACTTCAAGACGGAGTTCGGCGTCCTGATGCTTCCCGCGTTCTCGAACATTCTGAGCAATGCCGGCACCTTCATGCGCGGCGTGTCATCGTTCATCAACGACAACGAGAAGGCCGTAGGCAAGTTGGTTGAAGGCATCGGGTGGCTCTACAGCCACTCGCCGCTGAATCCGATCGGCAATGCAATTGGCGCGGTGATGGATGCGACCAAGGGCGGCGGCAAGGTCGTGGCGCCGCCCGGGGTCAACCCTGACGGCTCCACCATCGGCTTCGGCACCAACGGCGGCGGGGCGGCCTTCGGCAGTCCACATATTCGTGGGTCCGTTCCGCAAATGGTGCAGGTCGACTCGACCATCAACCTCGACGGCAAGGCCATTGGCAAGGCGGTTTCGACCTACCAAGCCAAGGAACTGAGCCGACCAAGCACGGGGCCTCGCACCGCTGACGGGCGCATGTCGCTGCGCGCATTCGACGTGTCTAGAGGAGGTTGAACATGGACACTGTCCTGCGACTGGGCGACTTCGAGTTCTCCAATCTCGAAATCCCCGAAAGCATCGCTCTCGGCGGCGACCAGCGGCTGGCCGTGCACAAGTTCCCTGGCGGCGCCCGTACGGTGCAAGCGATGGGAGCTGACCACGAGCCGCTGCAATGGAGCGGCCTGTTTCTCGGCGGCAATGCCCTGGAGCGCGCCAAGTACTTGGATTTCCTCCGCGTACAAGGTGCTGCGCTGCCGCTGACGTTCTTCGACAGCACCTACACGGTGGTGATCAGCAAGTTCAAGTTCGTCGTCGAGCGCTACTACAAGGTCGGCTACAGCATCTCGCTGGAGGTCGTTTCCGATGACAGCCAGCCAGTGCAGACCATCGCGCCGTCAGGCTTCGACACCGCGATCGGTGCCGACTGCGACACTATGCTGGGCCTCGGCGACCTGATCGGCGACGGGCCACTTTCCAGCGCGCTCGACACGCTCGATACAGCCGTGCGCGGTGTCAGCAGCTTCGCTGCAGCGACGAATGCGACGGTCCAATCGGTGCAGGGGGCGATCAGCGCGGTCAGCTCGCGCGTCACCACTCTCACGGCCTCGGTGACGAATACGATCAGCGCAGTGACGTCGCCCGGCGGCGTGCTTCCAGGTGTGCCGCTGGCGCAGACCATCAGCACGATGGCCGCGCAGGTGAGCGCGACAGCGCAATACCCAACGCTGCAGAACTTGAGCAGCTTGGCCACCCGCATGTCGCGCAACGTCAGCATGGCGCAGCAGCAGGCTTCCACGCGGGCCCTGCAGGTGGCCGGCGGCACGCTCTTCGACGTGGCCGCGCGCGAGTACGGCGACGCAACACGCTGGATTTCGATTGCCCAGGCCTCTGGCCTGACGGATGCGGTCATCACAGGTGTGAAGACTTTGCAGATTCCAGCGAACCCCATCGATTCAGGCGGAGTGCCAACGCAGTGAACAACCCCGAGCCGGTGTCGGTCGGAACGCGGCCGCGCGGCGCGGTGTTCGCCAATGGCGAGCGCCTGCAGGGCGTGGTTGGCTTCGAGGTCGACAACAACACGTTCTATCAGGCCGATACCTTCCGCCTGACGCTCTGCCTTAGCGAGCAGCCGGCGAACCGGAACTGGGCATGGTGGGCAGACCAGAGGGAGGTCGAGATCGAGCTGCTGGTCGGCTATCCAGCGACGCCTGAGGCGTTCGCTCGCGAGGACCTGCAGTCCCTGCTGATCGGCAACGTTGACGACATCGAGTTCGACCCCATCGCTGACGAAATCGTGATGGCCGGCCGCGACCTGACCTCGCGCTTCATCGATACCAAGACGGTGGAGAAGTACCAGAACCTGACGGCCTCGCAGGTGGCCGAGAAGCTGGCGGCGGCGCACGGCCTGAAGGCGGTGGTTACAGCGACCACTGAGACGGTCGGGACCTTCTACCAGATCGACCATGCGGCGACGCAGGATGACCGGCCAGAGTGGGACGTGCTCACCTATCTCGCGCAGGTCAGCGGCTTTGTGGTCTACGTGAAGGGCCGCGAACTGCATTTCGAGCCGAAGCCGGATCCTGCGAAAGCAGAGCCGTACGTCCTGCGCTGGCAGCCGCCCACGGCGGATCAAGCCTCACCGGTCTTCAACGGCATGCGCTTGACTTTCTCGCGCAATCTCACTGTCGCTCGCAGCATCAAGGTGAGCGTACGCAGCTTCAACCAGAAGCAGAAGAAGGGTTTCACGGTTACTGCGGAGCGCAAGCGCATCAAGAACTCCACGACCAGCAAGGTGGGGCGCTCGGGGCTTCCTCCACAGCAGTACAGCTTCTTCTTCCCCAACATGACGCCTGACGAGGCGCAGAAGAAGGCCAACCAGCTGCTGAAGGACATCAGCGAGCACGAGGTGAACTTGGGCGCTGACGTGCCCGGCGATACATCTCTCAACCAGGCGACCGTCCTCAAGGTGGAGGGCACCGAAACCGCCTTTGATCAGCTCTACTTCCCGGCCTCTGTGGTGCACAGCGTCGGATTCGACACCGGGTATCGGACGCTCTTCCGCGCGAAGAACTCCAGCCCAGAAAGCACGGTGCAGGCATGAGAGAGTTCGAACAGGCAATGTCGGTCGCGGCTCAGCGCGCCGGCGACGCCAAGCAGGATACGCGTTGCGGCATCGTCGATTCCTACGATCCGGCCACGTACAGCGTGAAGGTGCTGTTGCAGCCAGCGAACGTCCCAACCGGCTGGATTCCGATCCTGAGCCCCTACGTTGGCAACGGCTGGGGGTTGCAGGTCGGCCCGGAAATTGGCGATGCTGTGGTGTTACAAGCGCAGGAAGGTGGTGGGGATGCCGCCATCGTGATCGGTTCGATGTTCAACGACATCGAGCGGCCAATGCTGGTGCCGTCAGGCGAGATGTGGATCCGGCACAAGTCCGGCAGCTTCCTGAAGTTCAAGAACAGCGGGGACGTCGAGCTCAACACTGATCATGACCTGATTGCGACGGTGGGCAACGACCTATCGGTCACTGTGGACGGCAAGGCCACGGTGAATGTGGCCGGCACCGCCGATCTGACCGTTGGAGGCACGCTAACTACCACGGCGCCGCAGTGGAACCACAACGGGCCGGTCAGCATTAACGGGACGCTGAGCGTGAAGTACCAGATCACCGGTACTGGCGGCTTTGGCGTGACCACGACCTTCGGAAATGTCGGCGGCTATGCGGCCCAGATCACCGGCAACGTCCAAGGCCTCAACGGAAGCTTCAACGGCACCAACTGGGACTTCGTGGCAGACAGCTACTCGCTCAAGGGCCACAAGCACACGAATGTCACGAACGGTCCCAACACCTCAGGGCCCGCAACACCATGACCGACCTCTACCACTTCATCGGCGACGACCTGAGTGTTTCGCCCACCGGCGACGTGCAGCAGGTGGAGGGATTGGACCAGACCAGCCAGCGGCTCCTGCGCCGGCTGCTGACCAACCCGGGGGACTACATCTGGCATCCGAACTACGGCGCCGGCCTCGGCAAGAAGATCGGCACGCTGCTCGACATTCCGGCCCTCACTGGCCTGATTCGCTCGCAGATCTTCCTGGAGGCGGCGGTCGCGCGCACACCGGCGCCAGTCATCACTGTGCAGGGCATCGCAAACGGCCTCTCGGTGCGCATCCAGTACTACGACGGCTCGACGGGAAAGCTCGCAAGCCTCGCCTTCGACGTGAACCGCTGAACGAGACAACATGGCACTCAATACCAAGACCTTCGCCACCATCGTCAGCGACCAGGTGACCGCCATCCAGGCGGCCTCGGCGCGCCTCATCGATACCACCATCGGCTCCATCATCCGGTCGGTGGCTGAGGCCAATGCTGCGGTGGTCCTGTGGCTGCAGGGCCTGCTGGTCGCACTGCTCGCGGTCACGCGCGCCTCTACGTCGACAGGCACGGATCTCGACTCGTGGATGGCTGATTTCGGCCTGACGCGACTGCCGGCCGTGGCCGCCACGGGGAACGTAACCTTCTCTCGCTTCACTGCCACCAATGCAGCCCAGATTGCTGTCGGTGCGCGCGTGCAGACGGGTGATGGTTCGCAGGTCTTCGCCGTGATAGCGGACACCACGAACCCTGCCTATTCGGCCGGCTTCTACACGGTGGGCGCAGGCGTCTCAAGCCTCGCAGTCAAGGTGCAGGCGGTGATGGCCGGCGCTGGAAACAACGTCGTGATCGGCGCGATCAACACGCTGTCCACCGCGATTTCCGGGATCGACACGGTCACGAATCTCGCCGCGTTCACGAATGGATCCGACGCAGAGACGGACGTAGCGTTCCGCCTGCGATTTGTCGCCTACGTGGCCAGCCTGTCGAAAGCGACGAAGGAAGCAATCGGCTATGCCATCACCAGTCTGCAGACGGGCCTGACGTACACGCTGACCGAAAACCTGACCTACCCAGGCGTCACTGACTACGGCTACTTCTATGTTGTGGTCGATGACGGTACAGGCACTCCGGGCAGCACGCTGCTGAATACCGTAGCCAACGCCGTTGACCGAGTGCGGCCAGTGACCTCGCGATTTGGAGTCTTTGCTCCGGTGGTTGTGAATGCTGCGGTATCGATGACGGCGACCATCGCCGTCGGCTATGACGCCGTGGCCACCAAGTTGCTGGTGAAGAACGCAGTGACGAACTACGTCAATGCCCTGGGCCTCGGCCAGCCGCTGGCATGGTCCCGCCTGTTGCAAGTGGCCTACGACGCTTCGCCCGGTGTCACCAACATCACAGGCCTAACGATCAACGGCGGAACCGCTGACATTGCCGCCACCGCTAAGCAGGTGGTGAAGCCTACGACTGTGACGGTGCTCTGATGGCAACAGGAGATCTCACCGATTTCCGCGCACGGATCAAGTCGACACTCCCGCGCTGGTTCGCGGACTCGTCGCCCATCCTCGATGCGCTTCTGTCGGGCCTCGCGCAGGCCTGGGTGTTCATCTACTCGCTATACCTCTATGCGCAGATGCAGACACGCATCAAGACTGCAACCGATGGATGGCTTGACCTCATCGCTGGTGACTTCTTTGGCACGCGCATCGCACGCAAGCCAAATCAGAGCGACGCTAGTTTTCGGGCCATCATCATCGCGAACTTGTTCCGTGAGCGGGCAACGCGGAGGGCGCTGATTCAGGTGCTCACGGACCTTACTGGGCGCGCACCGATCCTTGTGGAGCCTCAGCAGCCAGGCGACACTGGTGCCTACGGTATCCCCACCAGCGGCTACGCTGTGGCCGGATATTACGGCTCGCAGTTGTTGCCCTCGCAGATGTTCTTGATCGCGTTCCGGCCAGCGAGCGCAGGCATTCCGAACATCGCGGGCTACGGCAATCCACAAGGCGCCTACCGCACGCCACCAGTGAGTATGTATGGCAGCCTGGCCATGGTCATCGGTCAGGTCACCGACGCCGACATCTTGGCCGCAATTGACAGCGTGAAGCCCGTAGGCACCGTGATCTGGACCACGATCAAGTCCTGAAGACATTCGTTTCTTTCCCCGAGCCCGTGAGCACTGAGTGCCGCGGGCTTTTTTCATTGGAGATTCCATGGATCGCAATATCAACTATCCCGGGCAGGTGCCACTCGAAACGGACCTGCTGAAAACGAACCAGTTCACGATGATCGGTCTATCGCGGCTAGCTGCGGCGATTCTCGGCACCGCGTCGTGCGTGAGCGGTTTCGCCACCACTCAGACGGTTGTTCCATCGATGGCTGTGCTGGTTGCCCCAGGGGACATCTACAGCCTGCAGAACCTCGAAGGCACTGCTTACAGTTCGCTGCCGCAAGATCTGACGCACAACATCCTGAAGCAGGGTATTTCGCTTGACGCGCGCACCATCGCAGTTGCCGCGCCGGGCACCGCGGGCTTCTCGGTGAACTACCTGATCCAGGCCAGCTATCAGGACACCGACGGCGGCAGCACAGTGCTCCCCTACTACAACGCGAGCAACCCGTCTGTTGCGTACTCAGGACCTGCAAACAGCGGCACGGCACAGCCAACAACGCGCGCAGGGGCTGTGGCGATTTCGGCGAAGGCAGGCACCGCTGCAACGACGGGCACGCAGACCACGCCAGCGCCGGATGCCGGCTACGTTGGCCTTTATGTCGTCACCGTCGCTAACGGCGCTAGCACCGTGGTCAACGCGAATATCAGCGCGTACAGTCTCGCCCCATTCATTCCAGCGCCCTTCGTGAAACCGATGGCACGTTTCACTTCGAGTGGGAGCTTTGTTGTGCCGTGGTACGTCACCACGGTCTACGTCACTGGTGTCGGCGGCGGCGGAGGTGGCGGCGGCACCTTGCCGGTCAGTGCCACAGGCAATATCGTCGCGGGAGGTGGTGGTGGCGGAGCCGGCGCAGCTGCAGTTCGCGAAGCGATTTCCGTAACACCAGGAGCCTCCATTACCGTGACCATCGGCGGAGCAGGAGCTGCCGGAGCCATCAGTGGCAATGGTGGCGCGGGCGGCACAACTTCCTTCGGTTCTCTGGTGGTCCTCAACGGTGGCGGCGGCGGTGTTCTCGGCGCGGGGGGCACTACTGGCTCAGCCTATGCAGGGGGCGCAGGCGGCGCAGGTGGAACAGCCGGTACAGGTGCAACGTTCGCAGGCGCCGTAGGGGCAGACGCTTCCGATGCGCAAGTCAATGTCACAGGCTCTAGCGGCTTCGGTGCGAACAGCATTTTTGGGAATGCCGGCTCATCGCGGCGCGGTGCTGCTAATTCAAACCTGACGGGCGTTGCTGCAACAGGATTTGGATCTGGTGGTGGCGGCGGCGGAGGGTCTTATTCCGGCACTGCGACGAGTGCCGGCGCCGCAGGCGGTGCTGGCAAGGCTGGCTTTCTCATGATCGAGTGGTAAAAAATGACCAACAGTTACGCATTGATCGAAAACAACCTTGTCACGAATGTGATTGTTTGGGATGGCGACTCAGAGGCTTGGCAGCCGCCTGAAGGGGTGACGGCTCGCCTTCTCGAAGCAGGTGATGTGGCTAGCATTGGCTACAGCTTCGATGGCGAAGCTTTCGCACCGCCTCCAGCACCTCCGGCGCCACCCGCGCCCGCGCCCGCAGTGCCTTCTCAAGTCACGATGCGCCAAGCGCGTCTGGCGCTGCTGGCAGCAGGCAAGTTAACGGCCGTGGACGCTGCGATCGCCGCGCTGCAGAGCCCCAAAAGGGAAGCCGCACAGATCGAGTGGGACTACTCGTCGACGGTGGAGCGCAACTCGGCGATCGTGGCGCTTCTCGGCCCGGCGCTCGAACTCGACGGGGAAGCGCTCGATGCGCTGTTCACAGCCGCGGCAAAGCTCTGAGGCGTTGCCACTCCCAACTCAACCCGCTTCGGCGGGTTTTCTTTTGCCTGGAGGCATATGCGCCACGACACCTCCCTCGAACTCAAGTTATTCGGACCATGAAGATGGATTTCGACAATCTCGGCTCATGGGCCACCGGCGGCGCTGGATTATTCATCTTCGGCGTTGCTTACAAACTCCTCTGGCCGTTGCTCAGTTCTTCCCTGAGTTCGGCTTTGGCGACTGCACGTGCCAGCGATCAGCTCATGAAGCAAATCATGGAAGAGCGGGACCGTGCAGTAGCGCGCGCAGATGCAGCCGACAAGCGCGTCGAGGCGATGTCTTCCGAGCTTTGGAGCCTGAAAAACAGTGTCGATCTGCTCACCTTCCAACTCCAAGTGGCCAACGAAAAAATCGAAGCGCTTACGGCCGAAGTTCGTTTGCTCGAAGGGGGCAACCATGCATGAAACGCTCCAGAAGCTCCGTAGCTACGGCGGCCACATTAAAGCCACGTTCGCGCTGGCTCTTCTTGTGCTCGCCGGCGCGCTGATTGGCACCACCCTCACTTCAGCCTACTACCGCGAGACCCTGCAGCAGGAACGCGAAGTGAATCGCGGCATGTTCGTCGACCTCGCTGGAAAGATGGACCAGATCACCAAGCGCCTCGATGGAACTGCCAGTACCCAGGCGGTCACGGCCGGAAAGCTGCAAGACACCACAACGGCCGTCACAGAGGTGGCCGACAAGGTCGATGCCGCGGCCGAAAAAGCTGACAAGGTGGCGAAGGCGGTGATCGTGCAGGCTGCCAAGGTGGCCAAGGCAATCCCCGCGCTGCCGCCTCCCGTCGCTGTGCAGCCAGAGGTCGTCAACCGAGAGATTCGCAAGGCGAACGAGAAGCTGAAAGAGCGGCCGGCCAGATGAAGACCGCTCTCATCTTCCTCGCGATGTGGCTCGCGGGGTGCGCAGCTGCGCCTGAAGCACAGCGCATGTGCCCGCCGCTTCCAGAGGTTCCTGCGCGGGCTACTCCCGAGCAATGGGCCAATCACTACGCCGTCGTCATCCGCCTCTATGCGCAGTGCGCTGGGGCATCACCTGGAGAGCATCTATGAACACCTTCAAAGTCAAGTTCTGGGCCTGGTATGACGAACAGATCGCCGCCGGCTGGTATCGCAGCTCGTCCCTCATCGTGGGGTGGCTGACGAGTGCGGCCGTGTTTTCGCCCGAGATCGTCCAGTTCGTGTTCGACCACTGGGACATCCTCGGCGGGATGGTGCTACCGAAGCTCGACGGCGATACCAAGGCGCTCATCCTGGGCCTCTACCTAGCCTTTGTGGCGCCGCCGTTGCGCGCATGGCGTCAGAAGAAGATGCAGGAAATTGCACTTAAGCAGGCCGTCAAGACGGGCGCAGTCACGAGCGGTGTGGACACTGACCAGATCGACATCAACGTCGGGAAGGGCACGCCATGACCGCGCGCACCGTCTCCGACTGGCTGCGCATCCTGCAGGAATGCGGCGTCCGCGCGCCCGTGGCCATCCGCTGGGCCCCTGTGTTCGCCGATACGATCAAGCCCAGCACCTTCAGCGCCGGCGACAACGATCTGGCCGACTTCCTGCCGACGGTGCTGCACGAGAGCGACATGCTCGAGAAAATGAAGGAGAGCGGCAGCTACAGCGCCGACCGGATCCGCGAGCTCGGCAATGCCAGCAAGCCCGGCACGCGCTGGCGCTCGCTGGTGCCGCGCGCTGACGAACTCGCACGCAACGAGGCGCGCTTCTTCGAAGCCTGCTACGGCGGCCGGATGGGCAACGGGCCAGAGGGTAGTGGCGATGGAGCGAAGTACCCGGGCCGCACGCCGATCGGCATCACGGGCAAGGACAACTACCTGTGGCTGGGCGACCTGGTCGGTCAGGATCTCGTAGGTCTACCCGAGCTGGCCGAGCAGCCGCATTTCGCGCTCGAGTTCTGCATCAAGTGGTGGGAGGGCAAGGTGCCGGACTCGAAACTGGGCGACACGCGTGCCGTGCGCAAGGTCGTGAACGGCGGGTACTTCGGCCTGGCCGACGTGGAAGCGCTTGCCGCCAAGGCCCGCGCGGCACTCGCATGAACTCCGACCTCGATGTCGACGAGCGGCGCGCCGCCGCGCAGCCGAGGGACTGGCCCGACGACTTCGACAAACCGACGCGTTGGAACGTCTGCGGGGGCTGCAACCGCGTGTTCCTTGGTACCGCCACCCGCATGCAATGCCGGCTGTGCGCCGGTCGGAGAACCGTATGAGCTTCTTTGGAAAGCTGATCCCCTGGTGGGTGCAGCCGTTGATCATCGCTCTGCTGCTGGCCGGCTTGCTGGGCCAGCGCGTGCAGGTCAGCAACGCCAAAGCGAACGTCGCCCGGGCGAAGCTCGAATTCTCCGAGTGGAAGACCATCGCCGCCGAAAACAGAATCCTCGCCGACCGCGCCCAGCGCACCGAGGAACAACGCAAACAGGCAGTAGCCGACAAAGAGGCCCAAGATGCAAACTCGAAACTCGTTCAAGCGCGTGCTGATGCCGTTATCGCTAGCGCTGCTGCTGGCAAGCTGCGCGACCAGCTCGCCGCCTACATCGCAGCAGTCCGCCGAGCCAGCCAAGATCCCGCGGCTACCGCCAGAGGCAAGGGTCAGCCAGGTGCCGATCCCCTCGATCTGCTTGCCCAGTTGTATGGCAGGACTGACGAAGCTGCGGGAGCAATCGGCAACTACGCTGACGATCTCGCCATCCGCGGCGCCAGCTGCGAGCGCATCTCCGACGCACTACAGCCTCCCAGCCAATAAGCTGCCAACTCCGCGTTGACTATCACCCCCAGCCTTCGGGCTGGGGGCTTTTTTCATTGGTGCGCGGGTTCGAGCAAGAACATCGTGCCCGCTCGGCTCTTGGCATGCGTTGGGAACATTTTCAGCAGCTCTTCGTCTCGCACGTCGATGTAGGTCTCGGAACCTGGGGTCACGCCGAGAAAGACGCACTGGACTTGATCGGGCGTCGCGCCTGCGATCAACCGGTCCAAATCGGGCTGCACGATGGTTTCGATGAGACCAGGCCCAGCCAGCGGCGATGAATAGCCCAGCTCGGCGTAGTAGATGGCGTGTCGTTGGGCAAGAATCAGGCAGCGACGGCCGTTCCTCGTGTCGCGCATGAACGCAAGTTCGTCGGCAACGACTGGATCTCTTGGGGTTTTCCAATTGGCGAGAGTCTGGAAATCGGCACTGAGCAAGGGAGGGGCCGCCGCGGCTATCGCAACCGTGCCCAGGGACACGAAGAAGGTGAACGGCAGAGCCAGCAGCAGCGCTGAGCGCGGGAATCGATCCTTGGCGACGGCTTGAAGCACCTGGTCGGCAAGGATGGCGGCCACCAGCAGCGCGGGCCAGGACACCATGAGTAGGCAATAGTCGTGGGAGCGCCCTTGGTAGTAGGTGAAGAGGCCGGTGCCCAAGATGGACGCGCAGAAGATCACGTCGAAGGTTTTGTTGCCCGGCGACTTTGCGAAGCCTGCAAGGGCCGTGATCAGGCCCGCGAGGTAGACGCCAAGCACAGCCTGCCACGGGTGTGCCGACAGCGGCATCGGCAGCATACCGAACCCTGCGCCGTAGAAGACGCGCTGATACTCCAGCGCCGCATCGATGTGCAGCGGGCCGCTGGCCTTCACCTTCAAGAGAGCGAGGAAGCCGACGGCGATCACGAGAGCGATGATGCCGAAAGTGAAGGCCGGCGCGATGCCCAGGCGCCCGGCACGCGGCGCCACTATGGCGCGGGCGATCATCGTCGCCCCTATCGCCGCGATGATGGGGATCCCCGTGTCAATGTTCCACACCAGCGCGATGCCTGCCACAGTGCCCATCACGGCAAGCGCCAGGTGGTTGGGGCGCGCGACGTATCGAGAGAAGAGCAGTAGGGCGATGGCCGGCCAGAAGAAGCGGATGGGGAAATACTGAAAGTAGGGCTCGGCGCTGTCGCCGTTCAGCAGGAAGAAGAGGCTGGTCGGGATAAGCGCGGTGAGGAATGTTGCGATGGCTATCCAGTGGCTTCGGACGTGGCGACGGAGCACGAGGGCGATCGCGCACAAGGCCGCGATTTGCAACACGGCGAAGAACGCGGTGAAGGTGGTCACCGATAGGCCAATCACCTTGAAGACCGGGGCGACCAGCTCGGGGAAGAAGCCGTACTGCGAGGGCAGGTCGGCCAGCAGAGTCTTGCCAGCGACCACCTGACTGAGCGCGTACATGACGGTATCGAAGCTGACGCCCCAATTGGCCACACGAGTCACGGCCGCGATCGAGAAGACGCGGAACGGTAGCACCTGCAGCACGAGCGCCGAGAGAGCCGCGAAGGCTACAGCGACCCAGGCGCCCCTGCGGGTCGGTGGCGTCGCGGCAGAAGAGCGCATGCTCAGCGCGAGCACGGTGACCGCCAGCAGGGCCGCCACGCTGACGAGCTCGACTCGATGTGCTTTCGACCACGACGACGGAAAAAACATCAGGTCGACGATCTCCGTCGAGACGAACGTGCCGCAGAACAAGGCGGCTGTTAGGAAGGATAAGGCCGGAATCATCCGCGCCGTCGGCATCTTCTGTCTCAACAACCAGGCCCAGGCGAGAAGCGCTGGCGGTGTCAGGGCCGCGAGGATCACGAACACTGCTCGCTCGATGGGCTCTGGGCTGACCTGCATCTCTCCGCGATGTCGCAGCAACGCCCAGGTCGGCAGTTTTGGGGGGTCTAGATCGAGCGCACCCAAAACCAGGGCGATTCCCCATGCGGCGGCAGCAATGATCGCCATAGCTACCAGCAGGGTCGTGAGGATCTGAACGAGGTCAGGGGCGGAAGGCTGAGGGGCTGGGTTCATTTTTCTTTGATGCCGCTTCGCCCATGATCTGGCGGCGAGTGCCCAGGATCGTACAACTGCGCAGCGCAACCTTGATACCGTCAGCGGCCACTTGGCCCCTTCGTGAACTTCTCGTACTCTTGAATCCGACGGCCAATCTCCGTTTCAGTCTTGTTGATGCCGCTGTAGCCCTGAGGGCACTTCATCACCTCTGCACGGATCTCGGCCTCTGTTGCCGGCAGCCTGCGAACCTCCCGGCTGCTCAGGATTGGCGTAGCACCTGGGAAGCGCCTCTCCGCGTCTTCCATCGACATCTTGTGTGGGTAGGGGCTTGCCTTCTTGCGCCAGATGTCAGGTGGCACGATGAAGGTGAAGTACTCGACGTCTTTCATCAGAACGGCACCAGTCCATACCGGGCCCGGATTGCGTCGCCGGCGCTGCCGATGTGGGGGTCGCGGTAGCGGTCGCCCACGAAAGCGCAGAGCTCGCCCACCCCTGCGGCGAAGCTCTGCAGAGCCTCGGGCACGACGGCGCCCTCAGGCACCAGCCCATGCTGCCTGGCGAGGTCTTCGATCTGGCGCTTCGGGTGGTTCTCCCACTGGTTCGGCGATTGGCAGGCCTGCCAGTAGTCGCGTGCAGCTTCTTCGGCAGGGCGATGCCCAAAGAGCGGGTGGAGGGTGAGGGCCATGGAGTCGCCGTCCTCGGGGTCAAAAGACCTTTCCGAGAGGCGTCTCCACTCTCGGTCGAAGCGGATTGTCCAGTCAGAGCGGGCCATCAGGCGGCGGTGCTCTTCGTTCATGGTGATCTCCAAAAGACTGTATGGAGATACAGTATCTTCCTCGGCTTTTCGGCCGTCAACAGATCCCAGCGTGCAGAATGTTTCCATGGACCACCTCCGCCAAATCGCCTTGACCGTCGACGAGCAGGAGCCTGGCCACTTCTACTGGGTGCTGATCGAGTCGAAGGATGACGCACGCCAGTACGACGAGTTCAAGGGCAGCCCGGAGGCGTTCGGCACCTACATGGAGGCGCTGGAGGCCGGCTTTGCCGAGCTGCGGCGGATGGTCAATTGGCGTGACGGCTTGAGAGGATGACCGCATGTGCACCCGCTACATCAGCCCCGACGACTACGAGATCGAGCGAGCCTGGCATATCGGTGCTCGCACGCCCGAGCGCTGGGTCAAGGAGATGCATCCGCTGTACAAGGGGCCATTCCTCCGACGTGCGGATGTTGCCGACTACGCGCGCGAACTCGTCGTCGGGCAGTGGGGAATGATCCCGCCATGGTCGACAAGCCACATCCCGGAATCGAAGCCGAAGAAGGGCGAGGAAAAGGGAAAGCGCCTGAGCACTGTCAACGCGCGCACCGAGGGCATGGAGAAGTCGCCGACGTACAAGGGCGCCTGGACCCGCGGCAAGCGCTGCATCATCCCGGCGGCCAGCTACGACGAACCGAACTGGGAGAGCGGCAAAAACGTCTGGTGGCGCTTCCGCCGCGCGGACGGTGCGCCGTGGGGCCTGGCCGGCCTGTGGGACACCTGGACCGACCTGAAGACTGGCGAGGTCTGGCACCACTACACGATGCTGACCATGAACGCCGACGGCCACCCGCTGATGAGCCGCATGCACAAGCCGGATCCGAAGCTGCCGGCCGATCAGCAGGACAAGCGAACGGTGATCCCGCTCGAGGTGCACGAATTCGACCGCTGGTTGACCTGCACGGTCGAAGAGGCGAGGGCGATGCTGAAGGTGCCGCCAGTCGATCTGTTCGACGCGGGACCTGTGGAGGCCTGACAAACGCGCAATCTCTCCAACGAGGTCACTGCGACTTTCCCCGCTTTTTGAGCATCGCGTTTGTCAGGAGGAAAGCGAGATATTCGGTGCCGGACAGCCACTTAGGCCGAAAAAGCCGCCCTCATGGGGTGCAAGGGGTCGAAGGTTCGAATCCTTTCACACCGACCAAAATCAGCAGACAGAACGACGGGTTACGCTCACAAGGTGTAACCCGTTTTTCTTTGGCCCAGAAAAATGGACGCGGCTCTTGCGGGCAGCCAAAAAAAAGCTCGCACAAAGGCGAGCTGAAGGACCCCGTTCTTGCGCATGGGGTCGGAGGGAGGAGCCCGCCGGAGGGAGGCGGGCAAGCCGATGATCGCGACCAATCTGGGAGACATTGAGGATGAGGGCGCACCGGATATCCCCCTGATGGCAATCTCGAAGTATTGCTAATGCAAAGGAACTAGTTCCTTGGGGCGCTGCGGGTTCGAGGCCTATCCTCAGCCCCAACATGAACGTCACACAGCAACAACTACAACTCCTCGTCAACCTGCCCGATGGCTGGTCGAGCCGCATCGATATCAAGCAGACCACCAGTGGCCGCTACGCGGGCGTTGCCGAGTTGAGCCTTCGTGGGCTCAGGCGGGGAGTGGTCGTATTCATGCAGCAGCCCACGCTGGAGGCTGCATTGCAGCGGGTGCGGCTCCGGGCCAGTCAGTTCGCGAGAGAGCGGCTCTCCTTGCCGGCTGCCAAGTCGTAGATGCTGCTCTTGCAGGTTGGGGTTTTCTATCCCGAGCATGAGGATTCCCAACCCACGAACACCCCGCCGCGCGGCACCATTGAGCTTCACTGAAGGAGAACAACGCCATGAAGGCATTCAGGAAGTTCGTCGGCGGCGCCATTTCTATCGCCGGGGCCGTGGTGCTTGTAGCGCAGCACCTGTAAGGGGCACCAAGGGCGATCAGCCGAAGGTGAACACGTAGGCCTGCGCGCCCGCGTCGAGAAATTCGATTTCGAACAAGCGGTCTTTTTCGTTCGCCGTCTGGCGCACCAGTTGGTACAGGCGCTGTCCATCGATGGTGCCGTTGCCTTGCGCATCGGTATCGGTGCCGTGGTCTGCCAGCGGTGGCTTGCCGTCGATCAGAACCTTGAAGCGCACAGGCTTGCCATCGGCCGACGGGCCGAGCACCAGATGCAGGTCGCGCGCATGGAAGCGATAGGCGATGCGCCCATTGGCCCGCACCAGCACCGCGCGTTCGCTTTCCACCGCCCATTCGCCGCTCAGTGCCCACTGGTTGGCGCGCAGTGATGAAGCCGCGGGATAGACCCGCGCACGATCCTTCGCGATGCCACCAGGCGAGGCGAAGCTCTGCGCGCGCTCGTAGCCCAGGTAGGTCTCGCCCGACAGGGCCGGCGACGCAGCCGCCGCAGCCTGCGTGCCCTGGCCTTCCGGCGAAACCGTGTCGGCCGGCACGACGGGCCGCCCGGCTTCCGCCAGCAACTGCTGGATGACCTGCTCCGACTTCGCATACTGCCCCTCGCCGAACTGGTGATGCCTGATGCGCCCCTGCGCATCGACGACATAGAACGCCGGCCAGTACTGGTTGCCGAAGGCGCGCCAGATCGCGTAGTTGCTGTCGACGGCCACCGGGAAGCCAATGCCCAGGTCCTTCGTTGCGCGGCGCACGTTGGCAGGCTGCTTCTCGAACGCGAACTCCGGCGCATGCACGCCGACCACCACCAGCCCCGCGTCCTTGTACTTCTCTGCCCATGCGCGAACGTAGGGCAGGGTGCGCAGGCAGTTGATGCACGAGTAGGTCCAGAAGTCGACCAGCACGACCTTGCCGCGCAGGCCCTCGGGCGTCAGCGGCGCGGAGTTGAGCCACTCGGTGGCGCCGGCCAGCGAAGGAAAGCCACCTTCGTCGGGCAGTGCCAATGCGGGCTTCTTCGGCTCCGGTTGCGTCGACGTCAGCATCAGGCCGCCCGGGTCAATGGAAGCCTTCGGTTGCGGCGATGGCATGGGCATGTCGATCTTCTCCACCAGTGCTTTCTCCAACGCCGAAGTTGTGCCGACAGAGAGGCGGCTGAGCAGCCCGGTGTCCAGCCCCAGCGCAATGGCGCCGACGCCCACAAGAACGGCCACTCCGGCCACGCGCCGCATCCATTCACCGGTGCGCAGCGACCCCTTCATCGCCGAGAACAGTCGACCGCCAAAGAGCAGTGCAGCCGCCAGCGAGGTGCACGCACCGGCCGCATAGGCCAGCAGCAACAACGAAGTGCCGATGCTCGCGCCGTTGAGTGCGGCGCCGGTCAGGATCAGCCCGAGGATCGGCCCCGCGCACGGCGCCCACAGCAGCCCCGTGCCAACCCCCAGCAACAGCGGCGAGAACACCGACGCCTTCTCCGAGGCAGGCCCCGACAACCGCAAGCCAAGCGCCACCAGCGGACGGCTCAGCCGGTCGGCCACCGATGGAAACAGCAGCGTCACGCCGAACACCGCCAGCAGCACAATCGCCGCATAGCGCCCGTATTCGTTGAGCGCCACGACCCAACCACCGCCCACAGCCGCCAGCGTGGCGATGGCCGAGAACGCCAGCGCCATGCCCAGCAGCATGGGCATGCCATGCGAGCGGAACGATCGATCGGCCCTCGCAAAGACGAACGGGAGCACGGGCAGGATGCACGGGCTCAGGATGGTGAGCACACCACCCAGGTAGGCAACGATGAGGAGGAGCATGGTCGGAGTCTGGTCAATGGAGGGATGAGGGCGCGGCTCAGTTCGGCGGCGCGGCGCGCGTGCTCATGGTCAGCCGGGCTTCGAGCCCGCCTTCGGGGCGGTTGCGCAGCACCAGCTCCGCGCCCATCGCCATTGCCAGTTGGTGGGCGATGGCCAGGCCCAGCCCGGTGCCGCCGGTGTTGCGGTTGCGTGAGCCTTCCACGCGGTAGAAGGGCTTGAGCACGTTCTCCAGCTGGTCGGGCGGAATGCCCGGTCCGTTGTCGACCACGGCCAGCACCAGCCGGTCGGCCTCGGCATGCACCTGCAGGCGCACGTCAGTGCCGAACTTCAGTGCGTTGTCGATCAGGTTCGTCAATATTCGCCGCAGCGCATTCGGCCGAGTCACGATGGGCTCGCCCGTGCGGCCCTCGAGCAGCACCTGCTCGCCCGAATCCTCGTAGTCGGCCACCATGCTCTCGAACAGCGCGTCGGCGTCGATGCGGCAAGGCGGCTCGGTGGCACCGTGCAGCGTGCGCGCGTAGGTCACGCCTTCGCGCACCAGGGCGTGCATCGCATCGAGGTCCTGGCGGAACTTGTCGCGGTCCTGGTCGCTGTCCATCAGGTCGGTGCGCAGTCGCATGCGGGTGATGGGCGTCTGCAGGTCGTGCGAGATGGCCGCAAGGATTTCCACGCGCTCGGCCATGTAGCCCGCAATGCGCTTCTGCATTGCATTGAATGCGCGCGCCGCGTGCTTCACCTCGGTCGGGCCTTCTTCGGGCAACTGCTGTCCCTTCAGGTCCGGCCCCAGTTCGTCGGCTGCGTCGGCCAGCTGCGCCAGCGGCCGCGTGACCAGCCGCACCGCATACCAGGCGCACACGGCCAGCACCAACAGCTGTATCCACAACAGCCACATCACCCAACTCGACACGGGCATGTCCACACGCCGCGCATGCACGACCACGGAAGACCCGTCCGACAGCCGCACCTGGATCTGCAAGCTTTGCGGTGGGCTGCCCACCTGGCCGACCTTGACGATCTCGAATGGGCGCATCGCATCGACGATGGCGGCGGCGAACTGTTGCGACATCGGCGTGTCGGGCGGCGTGCCCTGTGCGCTGCCGCCCAGCACGAAGCGGTAGTTGCGCCGCTCCAGCCGTGCGAGCCAGCTTTCGCGCTCGGCGGCTGGCAGCCGATCGAGGATGGCGACGGAGCTTGCGATGTCGCGCTCGATGCCGATCATCATCAGCTCGCGCATCGCGATGCCACGTTCGTAGCGGATCGCCGTGAAGGTCAGCAGCTGCGCAATGGCCAGCCCGATGACGATGATCAGCGTCACGCGCGAGAACAGCGAGCGGGGCAGCAGTCGGCGCAGGCCTGCGGGGTTGACCGGGGCGAGGGGCGCGGGGAGGCTTGCGGATGTAGGCATGGGCTGGTTTATAGACCCGGGCTCGCGCCGCAGATCACTTCTTTGTATTGCAGTGTGTTGGGCGGCAAACGGGACATACAACATTACCTGCCGGGGCTCAGATGCCGTCGCAGCTTCGGCTTTGTATGGCCGTGTATCCGGCGCGGCCCGTACACACGGCCATACAAGAAGACCCCTGGCATGACACATGCCGCATACATCCGGCGCATTCAATCGTTCCGTCGCCAACACAAACGAAGGAACACCCCATGTCCGAAGAACCCGTCAACCGTCAACGCCGTTTCCTGCTGGGAGGCGCCGCCGCCAGCCTCGCCGCCGTCGAACTGGCATTCATGAGCAGCACCGTCCACGCGGCAGATGCCGTGCCCGCTGCCAAGCCGCGCAAGCTGGAGCCCATCCGCCAGATCAAGGCCGGTGAGCTCGATGTCGGCTACTACGAGGCCGGCCCTGCCGACGGCATTCCGGTGCTCCTGATGCACGGCTACCCCTACGACATCCACAGCTATGCCGAAGTCGCGCCGCTGCTCGCGGCCCGGGGTTGCCGGGTGATCGTGCCGCACCTGCGCGGCCACGGCACCACGCGCTTTCTCGACAGCACCAACCCGCGTTCCGCGCAGCAGGCGGCAGTGGCGCTCGACCAGATCGCGCTGCTCGACGCCCTGAAGATCGACCGCGCCGTCATCGTCGGCTACGACTGGGGCGCGCGCACCGGCTGCATCATCGCGGCGCTCTGGCCCGAGCGCTGCATCGGGCTGCTCTCGGTCAACGGCTACATCATGACCAACCGCCCCGGCAACAAGCTGCCGCTGCCTGCGAAGGTCGAGCTGGGCTGGTGGTACCAGTACTACTTCGCCACCGAGCGCGGCCGCCTCGGGCTGGAAGCGAACCGGCGCGACATCGCGCGCATCCTGTGGACCACGAATTCGCCGAAGTGGGCATACGACGACGCCACCTTCGAGCGCACCGCCGCGTCGTTCGATAACCCTGACTATGTGCAGATCGTCATCCACAACTACCGCTGGCGCCTCGGTCTTGCGGACGGCTTCGCGCAGTACGAGGAATACGAGAAGCGCCTGGCCGCGTTTCCGACGATCAAGGTGCCAGCGATCACGATGGACGGCGACTCCGACGGTGTCGTGCCGGCCACGGACGGGAAGGCCTACGCCGCCAAGTTCACCGGGCCGCGCACGCACCTGGTCGTGAACGCGGGCCACAACGTGCCGCAGGAGACGCCGCAAGTCTTTGCCGATGCGGTGTGGAAGCTCGCGTCGGCAACGTAGTGTGGCCGGCCGGGGCGCCGGATACACAGGAATACAAACCCGCTTGTCCCGGCCCGCAGCCGGGCTACATTGCGGCTTCCGACGTATCGGCCACCTGCATGACGACCTCGAAGACCTCCGACCACATCCTCATCGTCGACGACGACCGGGAAATCCGCGAACTGCTCACCACGTACCTGGTCAAGAACGGCCTGCGCGTGGTCGCGGTGCCCACGGGGCGGCACATGCGCGCGGCGCTGGAGGAATCGGGGCCGTTCGATCTCATCATCCTCGACCTGATGCTGCCGGGCGAAGACGGGCTCACGCTGTGCCGTGACCTTCGCACGGGCAAGTACAAGGCGACGCCGATCCTCATGCTCACTGCGCGCAGCGAGGAGGCAGACCGCATCCTCGGTCTGGAAATGGGCGCCGACGACTATCTGGCCAAGCCGTTCTCCGCCCGCGAACTGCTGGCGCGCATGCGCTCGGTGCTGCGCCGCACGCGCATGCTGCCGCCGAACATGCGCTCGACCGAGTCGGCCTCGAAGCTGGGGTTCGGCGAGTGGCAGGTAGACACCACTGCGCGCCACCTGATCGACGACAGCGGGGTGATGGTGGCTCTCAGCGGTGCGGAGTACCGGCTGCTGCGCGTATTTCTCGACCACCCGCAGAAGGTGCTGAGCCGCGACCAACTGCTGAGTCTCACGCAGGGGCGCGAGGCCGAGCTTTTCGAGCGCTCGATCGACCTGCTCGTGAGCCGGCTGCGTCAGCGTCTACGAGACGATGCGCGCGAGCCGCGCTTCATCAAGACGGTACGCAGCGAGGGCTACGTTTTTTCCTCGACTGTCGAGGCGTTGGACTGAATCGTGCTGTGATGCACTGGCAGCTCACCGGGTTGCGTATCTCGTGCGTGATGCCGCCGGCTAGGAAGAGGAGGGCGAACCAGAGCTTCTTCATTCCTCAAGACCCTGCCGGCGCAGGCTCAGCCAGCAGCGCCTGGATCTTCTTTTCCGTAGTGCCATAGCTGCCTTCGCCAAAGTGCGAATAGACGATCTTTCCCTGCTTGTCGATCAGGTACACCGCAGGCCAATATTGGTTCCTGAAGGCCTTCCAGGTGCCGTAGCTGTTGTCCTGCGCCACCGCGTGCCTGATCTGCAGCCGCTGGATCGCGTCCTTCACGTTCTTCGTCGATTTCTCGTACGCGAACTCCGGCGTGTGCACGCCGACGACGACCAGGCCCTTGTCCTTGTACTTCTCGTTCCAGTCCTTCACGTAAGGCAGGTGGTTGAGGCAGTTGATGCAGGTGTAGGTCCAGAAGTCGACCAGCACGACCTTGCCGCGCAGCTCACCGAGCTTCAGCGGTTGCGAGTTGAGCCAGGCGTCGATGTTCTGGAATTCCGGCGCGGGCACCGCCTCGGCAGCCGGAACGTCGCCGCCGAGCGGCGATGGGGCGGCAAAGGTCAGCGTGAGGGCCGCCGCCGAGGCCGCGATGGCAACGGCGAAGAAGAGGGTGGAAGAGCGAAAGCGCATGGTGGTTCCTTCGGAAGAGTGACGGGCGTTCGTCTGTGAACGGAGCCGATTCTTCGTTGGGCCACCCTGCCGTGGCGCGAAACGCGTATGCCTCTGTATCCGCGGGGGGAAACCCACACACTACGTTTCACGCACACCCAGTCGAGTGCAGGATCAATCGACCCTGATTTTGCGTGCCTTCACCAGCGCGCTCACTCTTCCCGTCTCGTCCTGCACGAACTTCGCGAAGGCCTCGGGCGTGGTGCCGGCCGGCTCCAGGCCGAGCTGCAGCAGCTTCTGCCGCACCGTCGGGTCGTTGACCGCAGCCTGTACTGCCTTGCCGAGTTTCTGCACGATGTCGGCCGGCGTTCCCTTGGGCAGGAATACGCCGTTCCACTCGACCACGTTGTAGCCCGGCAGGCCCGACCCCGCGAGCGTCGGCGTGTCGGGCAGCCCCGGCACGCGCTTGATGGAGCTCACGCCCAGCGCGCGCAGCTTGCCGCCCTTGACGTAGCCCAGCGTCGACGCCACGTTGCCGAAATAGGCCGACACCTGCTCGCCCATCACGTCGGTGAGTGCGGGCGCGCCGCCCTTGTAGGGCACGTGCATCAGGTTGATCTTCGCCTGCTCGTTCAGCGCCTCGCCCGCCAGGTGCGAGCCGGTGCCGCCGCCCGCCGACGCAAAGCTCAGCTTGCCCGGGTTCTTGCGCGCGAAGTCGATGAACTCCGCGACGGTCTTGTACGGCGCGCTCGTCGGCACGACGAGGATCTGCGGCGCGGTGGCGACCAGCGACACGGGAATGAAGTCTTTCGCCGCGTCGAAGGGTAGCTTGCGCAGCGACGGATTCACCGAGAACGCCGATGCGTCGTAGAGCACGGTGTAGCCGTCGCCGGCCGCCTTGGCCACGTTGTCGGCGCCAATCACGCCACCCGCGCCCGGCTTGTTGTCGATGACGATCTGCTGGCCCAGCGCAGCGCTCATCTGCTGCGCGACGATGCGCGCGGTGTTGTCGGCGCCGCCGCCCGCGGCGTACGGCACCACCATGCGGATCGGCTTGTCGGGCCAGGCGGCCCAGCCCAGCAGGGGAGCGGCGCAGGCGGCCAGCGCTACGACGGATTTCAGAAGGCGCTTCTGTGGTTGCTTCATGCCAATGTCTCGGAGTTTGTTTGTGGTTCAGGAAAAGTCGTAGAGCCGCGCCGGGTTGTCGACCAGCACGCGGCGGCGCGCGGCCTCGTCGGGAACCCACTGGCCCAGCAGGTTGAACAGCTGAGCGTCGTCAGGCTTGGCGGTGCGCTCGGTCGGGTGGGGCCAGTCGCTGCCCCACACCACGCGGTCGGGTGCCTGCTGCGCCCAGGCTTGTGCGATGCCGGTCGTGTCGGCGTAGCCGCCTGCCGCGCCCACCTGCGAATCGAGGTAGGCGCCTGACAGCTTGATCCAGGTGCGGCCGTTGTCGAGCAGCCGGCGCACGACGTCGTATGCGGGATGCGCCAGCGCATCGGGCAGTGGCAGGCGGGCAAGGTGATCGAAGACGATCGTGCAGGGTAGGCGCGCGAGCAGCGCCGCATGCTCGACGATCTGGTCGGCGCTCCAGTGCAACTGCACATGCCAGCCGAGCGCATGCACGCGCTGCGCCAGCGGCTCGACCATGGCGAAGTCCGTTGCCGCATTCGCCGGTGTGTACAGCGTGAACCGGATGCCGCGGATGCCGCCCGCGTGCAGGCGTTCGAGTTCGGCATCGCTCACCTCGGGCCGTACCACCGCCACGCCGCGCGTGTGCTCGGCGCCAAGCGCTTGAATGGCGGCCAGCGTCACGCTGTTGTCCGTGCCGTGGGCGCGCGGCTGAACGACCACCGTGCGCTGCGTGCCGATGCGTTGCTGCAGCAGGCGGTAGTCGGCGGCGGTGGCGTGATCGAGCATGGCATCGGGCGGCCCGTGCAGCGCGAAGCGTCGGTCGTACACATGCATGTGCGCGTCGCATGCGCCTTCGGGTGCCGCGCTTGCGGGCTTGCGAGTGCCGCTGCTGTGGGGCACCACGTTATCGGTGGGCATGTCCTATTCGTCCAAGCGCTGCGCGGCCAGCACGCCTGCTGTGTGTTGCCCCAGCGTCGGCGCGGCAAAGGGCTCGGGCCCCGGCGTACGGCCGAATCGCACCGGCCGGGTGAAGCCGCGGTACGAGCCGAGCGTGGGGTGCGCGAAGTTCGCCACCATGTCCTCGGCCAGCACCTGTTCGTTGTCGAACATGTCTTCCACGGTGCGTGCTGCCGCGCAGGGCACTTCCTCGCCGAACAGTTCTTCCCATTCGAGCGCGGTGCGCGCGGCCAGCGCGGCGCGCAGCTTCGGAACGATCTCGGCGGCATGCTGCGCGCGCTTGCGCACCGAGTCGTAGCGCTCGTCGCTCGCCAGCTCCGGCAGGTCGACCTTGGCGCACAGCGCCTGCCAGAAGTGCGGCGTGTTGGCCGAGATGTAGATGTGCCCCTCGCGCGTGGGGTGAAGACCGGTGATGCCGCCCGAGCGCATGTCGCGCCCCACGTCTTTCGGCTCGCCCTCGGCCCACACCATGCGGGCCGACTGCATCGTGAGCGCGGAGCGCAGCAGCGAAACGCCGACGAACTGGCCTTCGCCGCTTTTCTCCCGCTCGTACAGCGCGGAGGCCACGCCGGCAGCCACCAGCGCGGCCGCGTAGTAGTCGACCACCGAGCCGTAGATGATCTCGGGCGGCTCGCCGCGCTTGCCCTGCAGCGCGCACATGCCGGTCATGGTCTGCAGCACCTGGTCGTAGCCCGCCTTCTCGCGCAGTGGCCCGGTCTCGCCATAGCCGGTGACGGCGCAGTAGATCAGGCGTGGGTTCACCGTCTTCAGTTGGTCGTACGCAATGCCCAGCCGCGGCGGCACGCTGGGGCGGAAGTTGTGCACCAGCACGTCGGCCGTGCGCACCAGCGCCATCAGCGCGGCGAGGTCCTGCGGGCTCTTGAGGTCGAGCACCACGCCCAGCTTGCTGCGGTTGACGCCGATGAACGCGCGGCTTTCGGCTTCCAGCGTCGATGGGTACTTGCGCAGGTTGTCGCCGGTGGGTGGTTCGATCTTGATGACTTCCGCACCCTGGTCGGCCAGCAGCGAGCAACCGTACGGGCCCGCGATGTAAGCGCTCAGGTCGAGCACACGAAGGCCGCTCAACGGCCCGACGGGGCCCTGGCGCGCGGGCAGGTGCTTGTCGTCGCCAGCGTTGTCGGGGGCGGTAGTGCTCATGGGTTCTTCTTTCCTCAGTCGGCTGTGATGTTCTGTTGCTTGGCCAGCTTCTTCCAGCGCTCCACGTCGTCGGCGATGACGGTGCCGAACTGCGCAGGCGTCAGCGGCGTGGCGATGGCGCCTTCGCGCAGGAAGTTGGCCGTGATCTCGGGCCTGGCCAGGATCTGGTTGACGGCGCCATTGAGCTTGGCGACCACATCAGGCGGCGTACCCGCCGGTGCCAGCAGGCCCCACCAGAGTTCGAATTCGTAGCCGGGCACCGCAGTGGCCATTGGCGTGAGATCGGGGGCGATGGGGCTTGTCTTCAGGCTCGTGATGCCCACGGCGCGCAGCTTACCGGCACGCACCATCGGCAGCAGCGACGGGCCGCTTGAAATCAGCAGCTGCGTCTGGTTGCCGATCAGGTCGGTCACGGCCGGGCCCATGCCCTTGTAGGGAATGTGCGCGATCTGCAGGTCGCCCACCTTGGCCTTGAGCAGCTCGGTGCCGAACTGGTTCACGCTGCCCGAGCCCGACGAGGCGTAGTTGTACTGGCCCGGCTTGGCCTTGATGGCGGCGATCAGCTCGGCCGGCGTCTTCGCGGGAAATTCGTTGTTGACCGCGACGATGAACGGGCCCTTGGCGAACATGGCCACGGGTGCGAGGCCTTTCACCGGATCGAAGGGCATCTTCGATTGCACGGCTGCGTTGGTCGTCATGCTGGACGACACCGCCACCAGCGTGTAGCCGTCGGGCGCGGCGCGCGCCACCTGCGCCGTGCCGGTGTTGCCGCTCGCGCCGGGGCGGTTGTCGATGATCACGGGCTGCTTGAGCTGGTCGCCCAGCTCCTTGGCTACCTGGCGCGCGAAGGTGTCGTTGGAGCCGCCAGCGGGGTAGGGCACGACGATCGTGATGGTCTTGCTGGGATAGGCGCCCTGGGCGAATGCCGCGCCGGCAAGCGCCGCCGCTGCAACAAAGGCGAGCACGCGCGGGCGAAGGATGGAAGGGAATTGCATTTTCTTGTCTCCGGTTTTTATTAATAGGAAGCTCGGCTCATCCAGGCAGCAGCCCAAGGCTCAATTGGGAAGCAGCCCGAGGCTGCGTGCACTCTCGACGATGGCGCGCGCGCGAATCACGAAAGGGATGTCGATCATTTTTCCGTCCACCACGTAGGCACCGACGCCGTTGGCATCGGCTTCGCGCGCCGCCTCGACCACCTTGCAGGCGTGCGCAATCTCTTCGTCGGTGGGACGGAACACCTCGTTGGCAATGGCGATCTGGCTCGGGTGGATGCAGGTCTTGCCCAGAAAGCCGAGGTCGCGCGCCAGCATGGCTTCGGCGCGGTAGCCCTCGGCATCGCGGATGTTCGCGAATGCGCCGTCGTAGGCATACACGCCCGCTTCGCCGGCTGCGATGCGCACCGCGAACATGGCCTGGCGAATCGCTGAAGGTTCGCGCCGGGCGATGCCCAGCGGCTCGAACAGGTCGCCCAGCCCCAACTGCAGACCCGACACGCGCGGATGCGCCAGTGCGAGTTCTGCTGCCGTACGCAATGCAGTGGGTGTCTCGATGTTCAGCAGCAGGCCAATGGGCGCCTGCACGCCGTTGGCGCGTTCGGCGCGCTCGATGACTTCTACCGCCGTGCGTACGTGCGCCGGGCTTTGCGGCTTCGGCAGGTTGATCAGGTGCACGCCGGCCTGCGTCACCGCCGCCACGTCGCGCTCGAAGTGCGGCGTGTCCATGGCGTTGACGCGAACGATCAGTGTCTTTTGCGAGGAGGCCGCATCGCCGCTGGCAAGCAGCAGCTGGCGCACGGTCTCGCGCGCCTCGTCCTTGCGCGGCTCGGACACCGCGTCTTCCAGGTCGAGGCAGATGGCGTCCGCCGCACTGGCCAGTGCCTTGGCGAACAGTTCAGGACGGGTGCCGGGAACGAAGAGTTTGCTTCTCATGCATGCAGTGTCCGCAGTTCATGAGAAGAGAAAAACAGCTGCTCCCTGCGATCAGATCGCAGAAAATCTATCTTCATGGAAACGGCCTACCTGCAAAGCTTTCTTCTGGTGGTGGAGTCGGGCTCGATGTCGGAGGCCGCGCGCCGGCTCGACCTGACGCCCGGCGCGGTGGCGCAGCAGATCCGCGCGCTGGAGCGGGAGCTCAACGCACCGCTGCTCGCGCGCGCCGGCCGCACGGTGCAGCCGACCGAGGCGGGGCACCGGCTGGTGCAGCGCGCCCGCACGCTGCTGCGCGAGGTGAGCGACATCAAGGCGCTGGTGGGCAGCGAGGCGGCCGGCGGCGAGCTGGTCATCGGCACCATCAACACGGCCATCCACAGCCTGCTGCCAGACATCCTCGCGCGCTTCGTGAAGACGCATCCGGGCGTCAAGGTGTACCTGCAGTCGGGCAACACTGCCACGCTCTACAAGGCCATGCAGCAGGGCGAGCTCGATGCGGCCGTGTGCCTGTATCCACCGTTCGCGCTTGCGAAGACCTTCGACTGGGCCCTGCTGCGCGAAGAACCCCTGGTGCTGCTCGCGCCGAGCCGCCTCGCGCGGCGCGATCCCCACGAGCTGCTGCGGACCTCTCCGCTCATCCGCTACGACCGCAACCTCGGTGGCGGCAAGCAGGCCGACCGCTACCTGCGTTCGGCGGGCATCGTGCCGCAGGAGCGCTTTGAACTCAGTTCATTGCTGGCAATCGCGATGATGGTCGACCGAGGCCTCGGCGTGTCGGTCGTGCCCGACATCGCTTCGCCGCTGCTCGACGGGCAGCGCATCGCCAAGATCCCGCTGCCACTGCCTTCGGAGACGCGGCGCTTCGGCGTGCTGTGGCTGCGGGCGTCGCCACGGTTGAGGCTGATTCACGGCTTTGTCGAGAGCGCGGGGCTTGTCATTGCCGGGAAGGGAAGCGGCTCTCGCAAGTCTGTGACCCGCTAGGCAGGCTCCATGCCGTGCCGGCGCTTGGCTTCTGCGCTGTCGCCGGAGGCCAGGTACGCGAGCAGCCCGCTTGCGGCGTCCGGCTGCGAAGCGAACGAGCCCGGCGCTGCGCTGAACACCGTGGTGATCTGGATCGCCGGCGGCAGCGGCCCCAGCAGTGCGATGCCTTCGACACCGATCAGCTCGCTCAGTTGCTGAAAGCCCAGCGCAGCTTCTCCGCGTGCGATCAACGAGCCCACCGGCACGCCGGGTGGCGCCTGTACCAGTCGGCCCTTGATGGTGTCGGCGATGCCCCAGCGCTCGAACAGCGCGGCCAGGGCAACGCCACTGGGCCCGGTCGAATACGCGACGCTGGCCGCATCCAGTACGGCGCGCCGCACCGCTTCTTCGGTGGAAATATCGACTCGCGCGGCGTTCGCGGCAACGGCCACGGCAACGCCGGAGCGCACCACGTCGGTCTTGCGCGATGCGTCCACCTTGCCGGCAGCCGCCAGCTTGTCGATGGCATCCGAGGCGAGAACCACCACGTCGAATGGCTCTCCTGCCGAGACGCGCTTTGCGGCATCTACGCCGCCTACTGCCTCGAACGAAACCGGCACGCCGCTCGTGCGCGTGTACGCCGCGGCCAGCTCCAGCAGCAGGCCCTTCGTGGCCATGGAGCAGATGCCCCGTATCGAATTCGACATGGTCATGCGCGGCCGATGAGGCGATCCGCGTAGGCCTGCCAGTCGCTTGCGGCATCCAGCCCTTCGAACAGACCATCGCGCGCCTGGGCGGCAACCCAGTCCTGCTTGGCCGCGATGGCGGCCGTCATCAGGGGCTCGAAGCCGGCCTCGCGCACGGTCTGCGCCGCTTCGCGCATCTCTTCCGCACGGCGCTTGCCGTGCTGCACGACGCGGCTGAAGAAGTAGGCGCCTTGCTTGTCCCAGTCGATCTGCGGAAAGGTTTCCTTCAGCGTCGGCAGCACATGCGCTTCGACGCCGTAGCGCCTGGCGGTGGTGTAGCTCTCGATGACCAGCGCTTCCAGCCCCTTGATCATGATGCTGCGGCTCATCTTGATCGCCGAGGCCACGCCGAGCTGGTCGCTCACGACGCGGACGTCCATGCCCCAGCCGCTCAGCGTTTCGGCAAGCGCTGCGGCCTGCGGGCCGCCCAGCAGCATCGGCACGCGGATGCCGTAGGGCGGCACCGAGGTCATGACGCCGGCCTCGACGTAGGCGACGCCCACGGGCTCCAGCGCCGCCGCGGCGCGCTGCTTGGTGCCGGGCGATGCCGAATTGAGATCGAGAAAACGGCTGCCGTCGCGCGCGTGGCGCGCAGCTTCTTCGGCCACCGCCAGCGTGTTCGAGGCGGTGACGGCGGAGATGAGCAGGTCGGCGCGGCTGCAAAGCTCCTGCATGCCGCTCGCCACGCGCATCCCGTCGCTTTCTGCCGCGGCACGCGCTGCCGCGCCCGTCGCGGGATCGGCGAAGCGCTTGTCCCAGACCCAGACGGCTTCCACGCCGCCTTGCCCGAGCAACCCGCGTCCGAAGATGCCGCCTACTTCGCCGTAGCCGATGAGACCCAATGTCGTTCCCATGATCGTATGTGTCCTTGTCAGAAGATGGCCTTCTCGCCGGGCTTCAAAGCCAGCACGCGCGTGCTTGTGCTGCCTAGCGCGCGGATGTATTCGTCGGGCGTGCCCTTGCCGAGCGGGTTGGCGCCATAGTGCATCGGAATAACGGCGCGCGGCTTGAGCCATTTGCGCGTGGCGTAGGCGGCGTCCACCGGGTCCATCGTGAAGTGGCCGCCGATCGGCATCAGCACGAGGTCGGGCTTGTAGTAGTCGGCGATGAACTTCATGTCGGCGAACAGGCCCGTGTCGCCCATGTGGTAGATGCGGAAGCCGTTCTCCAGCTCGATGATGTAGCCCACGGGCTCGCCGCCGGGGTGCACTTCGTCCTTGCCGGTGGCCGGGTTCTTCCACACGATGACCGAGGAGTGCTCCGCGTGCACGGCAGTCACCTTGATGCCCGGCACCGGGTTGATCGTGCCGCTCTTGTTGAAGCGCGGCACAAGGTTGGGCGGCAGGATGCCGAGCACGCCCACCGTCTGGTTCATGTCGCCGGGCGCGTACATCGGCACCTGGTTGAGCAGCGCCAGCGCAGGCGCATCCGCGAAGTGGTCGAAGTGACCATGCGTGACCAGCAGCACGTCGACCTTGCCGAGGGCTTCGAGGTTCTTGTATGCCGCGGGCGTCAGCGGATTCAGCTTGAGCCACGGGTCGGTCACGATCACCTTGCCGCCCGGCGTGGTGATGCGGAATGCCGACTGGCCGAGCCAGAGCACTTCGGTCTTGCCACCACTCGTGGAGGGCGGCGATTGGGGCGATTGCGCGCAGGCGGCGAGCAGTGCCGCGACGACAAGGGCGAGCAGCAGACGGGCGAGCGATTTCATGGCCGGTGTGTTCCTGTCCAACTTCAGTCGACGGTGATGTGGGCGCTCTTGATCACGCGGTCCCATCGTTTCATTTCGCTCGCGATCAGCTGGCCGAAGGCCTGCGGCGTCGTGGGCGTGGGCTCGGCGCCCTCGGCTGCCAGCCGCGCGTGAACGTCCGCCGTGTTGAGCGACTGGTTGATCTGCCGGTTGAGCATGGCGACGATGTCCGCGGGAGTCCCGGCCGGAGCAACAACGCCGTACCACTGGTCGGCCTCGAAGTCCTTGGTGCCGGGCACGCCGCTTTCCGCCACCGTCGGCACGTCGGGCAGCAGCGCGATGCGCTTCGGGCTCGACACCGCCAGCGCACGCAGCTTGCCGGACTTGATGTGCGGCAGCAAAGCGGGCGCACCGGTGAAGAGCAGCTGCAGCTGGCCCGCGAGCAGATCGGTGACGGCCGGGGCAGTGCCCCTGTAAGGCACGTGCAGCAAAGAGGCGCCCGTCTGCAGCTTCAGATATTCGGTAGCGATGTGCGCCGCGCTGCCGTTGCCGCCGGAGCCAAAGGCCAGCTGGCCCGGCCGTGCCTTGGCCAGCGCGACCAGTTCGGCCAGCGTGCGCGCCGGAACGGAGGAATGCACCACCAGCACGTTCGGCACGCGCGCCACCCAGGCCACGGGCGCAAAGCTGCGCACGGGGTCGTAGTCGAGCTTGGGGTACAGCGACGGGTTGATCGCCAGCGTGCCGATGTGCCCCATCAGCAGCGTGTAGCCATCGGCCGGCGACTTGGCTACCTTGTCGGCACCGATGGAACCACCGGCGCCGGGGAGGTTGTCGACCACCACGGGCTGGTGCCACGCGCGGCCCAGCTCGATGCCGATGGCCCGCCCGAGCACGTCGGTGGAGCCGCCGGGCGGGAAGGGAATGACCATGCGGATCGGCTTGGACGGATAGGCCTGCTGCGCCATGGCGGCGCGGCTTGCCGGCAGCAGGGCGGCGGCTGCTGCCGCGAGGCAGGCGTGGCGACGGGTGATGCCTGTTGTGGTCATGGCGATCAATCAGGCTTGATGTTGGCTTCGCGGATCAGCTTGCCGTAGCGCGCCACGTCGGCCTTGAGCAGCTTGTCGAACTGCTCGGTCGGCCCCGGCAGCGGAACGCCGCCGGCCGCGGCGAGCTGGGAGCGCACCTCGGGCGAGTCGATGGCTTTCTGCACGGCGTCGTGCAGCTTTTCGACGATGGGCTTCGGCAGCCCGGCCGGCCCGACGAAGCCGTACCACACACTGGCCTCGAACCCCGGGTAGCCTGACTCTGCAACGGTCGGCACGCCCGGCAGCACGGCGGAGCGTTCGGCGCTCATCACCGCCAGCACGCGCAGCTTGCCGGACTTGGCCAGCGGCAGTGCTTCGAGCGCATTGACCGCAACCACGTCCACATGGCCGCCGAGCACATCGGTGAGCGCCTGCGCGCCGCCCTTGTACGGCACATGCCGCAGTTGCAGGCCGGCGGTGTGCTGGAACAGTTCCATGGCCAGGTGCGGTGTCGATCCGTTGCCTGGCGTGGCGACGGTCACGCTGCCCGGCTTGGCCTTGGCCGCAGCGACCAGTTGGGGCAGCGTCTTGATGGCCGATTCTTCGCGCACAGTGAACACCACGGGCACCCGGCCGACCGACGCTACTGGCGTCAGCTCGCGCTCCAGGTCGTAGGGCGCGGGCTGGAACAGCGACGGATTCACGGCCAGCGCGTTGGCGGCCAGCAGCAGGGTGTAGCCGTCGGGCGCGCTCGTGATGACGGATTTCACCGCGATGTTGGTGCCCGCGCCAGGCTTGTTCTCGACGATGACCGGCTGGCCCAGGATGGCCGACATCCGCAGGCCGACCGAGCGCGCAATGGCATCGACCGCGCCGCCGGCGCTGTAGCCCACGAGGATCTTCACGGGCTTCGACGGAAAGGCGTCGGCCGCGCTGGCAATGCCGAACTGGCCGAATGCGGCCAGTGCGGCCACGCCGAGGGCGAGGCGTCGGAAAAGGGGCTTCATTTGTGTTGTCTCCAGAATCAAAAAATCAGGCGCGGCTCAGCGGCGGTCCCACGCCTGCGGCGCGGCGTCCTTGCCGGCCACCGAATAAAGGGCGCCGGGCGCATTGCGGGTCTGCTGGAACTCTTCCAGCGATTGGCCGCGCATCGCGGCATAGATGTGCAGGTTCGACACGCCCACCACCGCGCCAAGCTTCTCCAGCATGAAGAAGATCACGCCGTACTGGATCAGGCCGCGCCAGTCGCGGCCGCGCACCATGTCGCGCTCCTTGTCCGTCAGCGCGGCATCGTCGAACGCGGCCTCCTCGTCGGCAAGAAAGGACGCGCGGTGCGCCGGGCGCGTCATGCCGTGCAGGAACTTGTTGAGGCGGTAGGCGCGCACGCTGGTCTCGAGCGTGAACGGATAGGTGCCCTGCAGCGCTTCCACGCCCGCCAGTTCCTTGTCGATGTGGCGGCGGTGCCGCTCGACTTCACCGGCGACGGGTGGGCTCGCCAGGTTCTCGTAGATGGCGGTGGCAATGCCCGTCATCGAGGGCAGGTAGTAGCTCTGGTGCGTCTTGCGCACGTTGGACGATAGTGCGCCGCGCATCACCAGCCACATGATGACTTCGGCGCCTTCCATGCCGCCGAGCGTTGCCAGTTCGGCCTGCGTCATCTCGGTGAGCCGCACCGGGTCGTTCTCGATCAGGTCGAGAAACTGGGCGTCCCAGGCGGTGTTGTTGAAGCCCGCGCGCTCGCCATGCACCTGGTGCGAGAGCCCGCCGGTGGCAACGATTGCCACCTTGATGTCGTCCGGATAGCTCTCGATCGCGCGCCGCAGCGCCTGGCCGAGCTTGTAGCAGCGCCGTGCCGACGGCACCGGCGACTGCAGCACACCGACCTGCAGCGGCACCACCGGTATCGGCCATGCGGGCTCGTGCGGGCACAGCAGCGACATCGGCGAGAACACGCCGTGGTCCAGCGCCCGGTCCTGGAAGAAGGACATGTCGAACTCGTCGGCCACCAGCGAGCGGCCGATGTGCCGCGCCAGTGCCGGATGGCCCGCCAGAGCCGGCAGGTCGCGCGCGCCGCCGCCTTCGTCAGCCACTTCGTGTCGCTCGCCCACGCCCAGGGAGAACGCCGAGTAGTGGTCGAAGAAGAACGAGCTGACGTGGTCGTTGTAGATGAAGAAGAGCACGTCGGGCTTCTTGTCGGCCAGCCACTGCTGCACCGGTGCAAAGGCCTCGAAGATGGGCGCCCAGACCGGGTCCTGCTGCTTGTTCTTGTCGAAGGCGAAGCCGATGGTGGGCGTGTGCGAGCAGGCGACGGCGCCGATGATGCGAGCCACAGTGCGGTCCCTTGCTCAGTCGATGTAGCGCAGGCCGGCCTTGGCAAGCGGCTCGCGCATGGCGTACATGTCCAGCCCCAGCTCGCCGGCCGCGAAGCGCGCGCGCTTGCCGGCCTCGTTGGCTTCGCGGGCTTCGGCGGCATCGGCTACGCGGGCGGCCAGCTGCGCCGGCACAACGACCACGCCGTCGACATCGGCCACCACCACGTCACCCGGCTGCACCAGCGCGCTGGCGCACACCACCGGCACGTTGACCGAACCCAGCGTGGACTTGATCGTGCCTTTCGAGTGGATGGCACGGCTGAACACGGGGAAGTCCATGGCGATGAGGTCGCGCACGTCGCGCACGCCGCCGTCGATCACCAGGCCCTTGCAGCCGCGCGCCTTGAACGAGGTTGCGAGCAGGTCGCCGAAGAAGCCGTCGGTGCTGTCGGCGGTGCAGGCGGCCACGACCACGTCGCCGGGCTGTATCTGCTCGGCCGCCACGTGCAGCATCCAGTTGTCGCCGGGCTGCAGCAGCACCGTGATGGCGGTGCCGCAAATGCGCGCTTCAGGATGGATGGGGCGGATGCGCGGCGCCATCAGGCCCAGGCGGCCGAGTGCTTCGTGCACCGTGGATACACCGAAGCGCGACAGCTTCTCGACGGCGGCCGCATCGGCGCGCACCACGTTGCGGTGCACGACGCCGAGTTCCTGGAGGAGGGGAGTGGTCGACATGTTCAAAGTCCTTTTTGCTTGAGTGCGCGGTCCAGCCGCGGGTACACGCGGCGCGCGTTGCCTTCGTAGATCTGGTGGCGCGCCTTGTCGTCGAGCATGGGCGTGGCGTCGATGTAGCGGCGCGTGTCGTCGTAGAAGAAGCCGGTCTCGGGGTCGATGCCGCGCACCGCGCCGATCATTTCGCTGGCGAAGAGCACGTTGTCGACCGGGATCACGCGCGTGAGCAGGTCGATGCCGGGCTGGTGGTACACGCAGGTGTCGAAGAAGATGTTGTTCAGCAGGTGGTCTTTGAGCAGCGGCTTCTTCATCTCCTGCGCCAGGCCGCGAAAGCGCCCCCAGTGGTAGGGCACCGCGCCGCCGCCGTGCGGAATGACGAAGCGCAGCGTCGGAAAGTCGCTGAACAGGTCCGAGGTGAGGCACTGCATGAAGGCCGTGGTGTCGGCGTTCAGGTAGTGCGCGCCCGTGGTGTGGAAGCAGGCGTTGCAGCTCGTGCTCACGTGCACCATCGCGGGAATGTCCAGCTCCACCATCTTTTCGTAGAGCGGGTACCAGTGCCGGTCGGACAGCGGCGGGCTGGTCCAGTGGCCGCCCGATGGATCGGGGTTGAGGTTGACGCCCACGAAGCCGTATTCGTTCACGCAGCGTTCCAGCTCGGGAATGCAGCTGGCCGGATCGACGCCCGGCGACTGCGGCAGCATGGCCGCGCCGATGAAGTGATCGGGAAAGAGCTGGCTCACGCGATGGCACAGCTCGTTGCAGATGGCCGCCCAGGTGGACGACACCTCGAAGTCGCCGATGTGATGCGCCATGAAGCTCGCGCGCGGGCTGAAGATGGTCAGGTCGCTGCCGCGCTCCTTCATCAGCCGCAGCTGGTTCCCCTCGATGGACTCGCGCAGTTCGTCGTCGCTGATCTTCAGCTCCGAGACTTTGGGCTTGGCCGACGGGTCCTTGATGCCGGCAATCTGCCGGTTGCGCCACGCCTCGAGGGCTTTGGGCGCGGTCGTGTAGTGGCCGTGACAGTCGATGATCATTCGCAACGCTCCGGAAGGTGTGCAGGGGGTGCTTCAAGCATGAAGAGAAGTCTGCGCGGCGGTTGCTTTGCGTGGGGTGAGTTAGCGTTGCGCTGCCATCATTCTTTTTTATCGATAAAGGGTTTACCCTTAAGCATGAAAATGCATGATCGAGAGTGACGCCTCCACCCGTGAACAAAAAAAACGAGCATCACAAAGTTATTGCGCACGCCGACAGCGTGGCGCTCGGCATCAACCTGCGCCACCTGCGCGCGTTCTCGGCCGTGGCGTCTGCCGGGAGCATTGCCGCGGCTGCCGAGGCGCTGTTCCGCGTGGCGTCGGCGGTGACGCGTTCGATCCTCGATCTGGAGGCCGCGCTCGGCAGGCCGCTGTTCGACCGGCGCTCGCGTGGCGTGGCGCTCAATGCATACGGAGAACTGGTGCTGGCGCGTGCCCTGCGCATCGAGCGCGAGTTCGAGGAGGCGCGCACGCAGCTGGCGGCGCGCGGCGGAATCGACAGCTCCGCCGACGTGCATTCGCTCTTCACTTCGATCCTGAATGGCCGACGCCTCGCCGTGATAGCGAGCCTTGCCGAGAAGCGCAACATGCCCGCCGTCGCGCGCGAGTTCGGCATCACGCAGCCGGCCATCAGTAGCGCATTGAAAGACCTGGAAAGCGGGCTCGGCGTCACGCTCTTCAACCGGAATGCGCGCGGGCTCACCGCGACGCCAGCGGGCGAGATCGTGGCCTTCTACTTCAAGCGCGTGCTGTCGGAGCTGCGGCACATCGGGCCAGACATCGCGGCCAGCGAAGGCACCTTGCAGGGCAGTGTGAACGTCGGTGCGCTGCCGCTCGGACGCACGCAGATCCTGCCGCTGGCGATTGCCTCATTGCTCGCGCGGCACCCGGGGCTGCACGTCACCACGGTCGAGAGTCCGTACGACGCGCTGGCCGCGTCGCTGCGCAGCGGCGACATCGACTTCATCCTCGGCGCGCTGCGCAGCGCCAGTGAAGCGAAAGACCTGCAGCAGGAGCCGTTGTTCGAAGACCGCATCTCGGTGATCGCCCGTGCCGGCCATCCGCTCGCACGCGCGAAGCGCATCGACTTCAGGATGCTGCGCGAGGCGAGCTGGACGCTCTCTCGGCACGGCTCGCCATCGCGCGAGCTGCTGGAGCGCTTCTTCTCGGATGCGCGGCAGGCGCCGCCGCTGCCCGCGGTCGAGACGGGCGACCTCGCCGTGCTGCGCGGCCTGCTGCTGGAAAGCGACATGCTGACCGCGATCTCGGCGCACCAGCTGCGCTACGAGATTCGCGACGGCAGCCTGGTGGTGCTGGACTTTCCGCTCGAGGAAACACGGCGCGAGATCGGCCTGACGCAGCGACTGGGCGCGTTTCCTTCACCGGGCGCGCGGGCCTTGATGAACGAGATCCGCAAGGTGGTGGCCGGGTCGCCGGATTTCCACGTGCCGAAGGGGCGGCAGTGATGCGGCCGGGCATCGCCTTCAGTGCGGCGCCGCAGGCGACTTCCGCCTGAAGTCGAAGCCACGGCATACGCCGGTGGCGATCACGCCGGTAACGCCGAGCATCGCCGCTGTGTGAACGCCGACCGCCGCGAGCGCCAGCATCAGCGAGCCCGATGCGGTGATCTCGCGTGCTGCCGGTGCGTCGCCCATGCACAGCGGGATCAGTGCCGGCACCAGCATCAGTCCGGCGCCGTGCGCGGTGGACATCATGAAAGACCAGAGCGCCAGCCCGGCATGCCCGGCCGTCTTGCCCGAGCTGCGGCCCCACACGTGGTACGCCACGACCGCGACAAGCAGCCCGCCCGCCAGCACCTGCAGCGCCACCCGATCCATCGACAGTCCCAGCGCCACAGCAGCGGCAACCAGTGCGACCGATGCGGCGTGCCCGACCGCGATCGGCACCAGGGCCCGCAGCGCCTGCGACCGGTCGCGTGAGCGCACGCCCCAGGCGGCTGCGAAGGCCCAGCCGGTGGCGGGGTTCAGCCCGTGAAGGGCGCCGATCCCCGCGACTGCCAGCCAGGGCCACAGGCTCGTCATGATGCTTCGCGCTTCAGCCGTGCGCCGAGCAGCACGAATCGCCCGCCGTCTTTGCCTGCGGCTCGTAGCGGTCGTGGTGGCGCACCCACTCCATCTTGTAGGGCACCTCGCGCTCGTCGCGGCCCTTGGGCGTGAGGTCCATCATGTAGTAGGCGCCCATCATCACTTCCACGCCGCGACCGAAGGTCGAGTAGGTGTGGAACACCTCGCCCGCGTCGTCCTTGTAGAACACGCTGACGCCGGGCGCCTCTTCCTGGGGAAAGGGCTGCAAGGCGTAGTTGTAATAGACCTTGCCGGTGGCCTGCTCCTCGGGTGTGAAGCTGACATGGAAGTCGTGGTTGAAGTCGCTGCCATTCGCCGACACCCACTTGAACTGCCAGCCCATGCGCTCGCGAAAGCGCGCGATCTCGGCCAGCGGTGCGCGCGAGACGGCCACCATCGTGATGTCTCGATGCGCCAGATGCACGTTCATGCCGTCGGTGTGGTCGGCCATGAAAGAGCAGCTCTGGCAGCCTTGCTCCCACCCCGGGCCGAGCATGAAGTGCTGCACCATCAGCTGGCGGCGTCCCTCGAACAGCTCGGCGAGCGTGCGCTTGCCCGCGGGCGTGTCGAAGACGTAGTTTTTCTCGACACGCTCCCACGGCAGCGCACGGCGCTCGCGGGCAATCTGGTCGTGCAGATGCATCAGCTCCTTCTCGCGCGCCAGCAGTGCCTTGCGCTCGGCGAGCCATTGGTCGCTGGACACGACGGGGTGGTTTGCTGCGTGATTGATTTCGGTCATGTCAATGCTCCGTTGAGTTGCGGGGACGGCGCACGGCGCGGACCTTGCCGCTCTTGCCGCCGCCGGCATAGAAAAGATCGGCGCCGTCGGACTCGAGTCCGCTGACGCCGATGCCGTGCGGCATTTCGAGCCGCTCGAGCACAGCGCCGCTTTGCGGGTCGATGCGGCGGATGTCGCTTTCTTCAGCCTCCCAGGTGCCGTGCCACAGCTCGCCGTCGACCCAGGTCACGCCGGTGACGAAGCGGTTCGACTCGATGGTGCGCACGACGGCGCCGGTCTCGGGGTTGATCTGGTGGATCTTGCGGTCGCGGTGCTGTCCCACCCACAGGCTGCCTTCGGCCCAGGTGAGGCCCGAGTCGTTGCCATGGCCGGGCGAGGGGATCGACGCCAGCACCTTGCCCGTGGCCGGGTCGATCTTGTCGATGCGCGACTCGGCGATCTGGTAGAGGTATTTGCCGTCGAAGGCGGTGCCGGCGTCGCAGGCGGTGTCCAGCGTGCGCGTGGTCTCGCCGCTGGCGGGGTCGAAGGCCACCAGCCTGGCGCCGGTGGCGGCCCAGACGCGCTGGCCGTCGTAGGTCACGCCCGCCACCTGGGTGGCGTCGGCAAAGGGGCCGTACTCGCGCACGATCTCGGCCGGCCGCACGGTGGGCTGGGGTCTGCTCTTGCTCGTCTTGTTGTTGCTGCTCATCGTTGGCTCCTTGTGAAACGCCTCGGATTGGCGCCTGGAGACAACTCTATTCAAACGGCAGCGCAGCGGGGAGTAACAAGATCGTCGTGAATCCCGCCAGCGGCGGCGACAGCCAGCGGCGCGAGCGCGTCTGGCCGATGGAGCGCACCCGGCCTTCGGCCTCCAGCTCGACCAGCGCGCGTTGCACCGTGCGTTGGCTGGCCCCGAGCGCCAGCGCCAGAGCCGAGGTCGACCATGCTGCGCCGTCGGAAAGCAGCGCCACCAGCGAGGCCTGGTCGCCGTCGATGGGCGGCGCCAGCAGGGCGACGGTGCGTTCGCCGTGCGGCTTGAGCACGAAGCCGCGCGGCGTGGCCTCGATGCTCGCCAGCGCAGTGACGAGCGCGCGCAGCCGGCCGATCTCGACACGCAGGCGCGCGCGATGCGTTTCGTCGGGGTGGCGGGTGCGGAATGCGCTTGCGATCAGTGCTTCGCGATCGACATCGCCGGGCCATGCCTCGGCCAGCGAGCGCGCGAGCGTGAACAGGATCGGACGGCGCGCCAGCGGCTGCCACGCGTCACCAGCGCCCAGGCCCCGGCGGCAGGCATCGACCACCAGTGCGTCGGAGGCCAGGAGCGCCGCGACTTCATCGAGGCGCAGCGCCTGCTCGCCGCCCGCGAAGATGCGCCGCGCAGCGGGGCGCTCGAAGGCAGCGCGCGCCTCCGCCACCTCGGCCAGCAGCGCCGGTACGCGCGCACGCACGGCCGCTTCGTGCGCACGGGCCAGCGCTGCCTGCGCCGGGCCGATGCGCAGCGAGCGCAGCGCCAGTTCGGCCGCGCTCAGCTCGGCCACCGCCGCCAGCGATGGCGGCAGGCCGCGCGCATCGAGGCGCTCGAGCGCGGCCGCGGCTTCGGTGAGACGCCCCAGCAGCAGGAGCCGGCGCGCGGCGATCAGCCGTGCCTGCAGCGCGTTGGCGTGATCGTCGTGCGCCTCCAGCGTGGCTGCCGCAGCCGTCAGCGTGCGCGGCGAGCCGCCGAGGTCGCGCATGGCCAGCGCCACCTCGGCCTCGGCCACGATGCAGCGGGCGCGCGACAGCACTTCATGCGCGCCGAAGTCGCGCGCGGCGCGCCGCAGGAGTTCGCGTGCGCGCGGGTGCTCGCCGAGCTGGGCCATGGCGATGCCGCGCAAGGCCAGCGCAGGCGGGTCATCGCGCAGGGCGACCCGCTTGAGGGCACCTAGCGCATCGCCAGCGGCCAGGGCGCGGGCGGAGGCGGCGATCAGGGAGTCCATGGCGACAGGTTACCTTGGTGTGCTGACGCCTTCTTTTCGACGGCTTGTGGCCCTAACGCGCGGCCTCGATATGCGTTACGGTCGGCTTTCCCTTGACGACCTCCACATGAAACCTGACCTTGTCGCCCGCTTTGACCTGGGTGAGCATCTTCTTGTCGGCCACGTCGAAGCCCATGGTCATGGCCGGCATGGCAAGGTTGGGAATGTCACCGTGCTTTAGCACGATCACGCCACCGGCCTGATCGATCTTCTGGACGACTGCGTCGGTCAGCATGCCGGCCGCCTGCTGATTGGACGGCGGCATTTTCATGGACGACATGTCGTCCTTCGACATCTGGGCCTGAGCCGCAGCGGATGCGACGAGCAGGGCGAACGTGACGGGATGCAAGACCTTCATTGAATAGCTCCTTCGGTGGGTTGAGTGGAAACGGCAGACAAACGGTTACGCGCAACTTGGCCGCGTCGACGCAGCAGATACCAGGCAGCAGGAACAACGAGCATGCTCAGCAGCGGCGCGGTGACCATGCCGCCCACCATGGGCGCGGCAATGCGGGTCATCACCTCCGAGCCGGTGCCGCTGCCCCACAGGATGGGCAGCAGACCGGCCATCACGACGGCCACGGTCATGGCCTTGGGGCGCACGCGCAGTACGGCACCTTCGCGGATCGCGGCCAGCAGGGTTTCGTCGTTCATCGGCTCTCCGGCGTCGAGGCGCCGTGCCAGCGCGTTCTTCAGGTAGACCAGCATCACCACGCCGAACTCTGCCGCCACGCCGGCCAGCGCGATGAAGCCCACCGCCGTCGCGACCGAGATCGAATGGCCCAGCGCCCAGATCAGCCAGAAGCCGCCGATGAGCGAGAACGGCACGGCCGCCATTACCAGGGCCGCATCGGCGAACGACCTGAACAGCAGGTACAGCAGAACGAAGATGACTGCGAGCGTGACCGGGACGACCAGCTTCAGCCGCTCGGTTGCACGCTCCAGGTACTCGAACTGGCCGGACCACGACACCGCGTAGCCGGCAGGCATCTTCACGGCCTTGTCGACCGCGGCCTGCATGTCGTTGACGGCGGAGCGCAGGTCGCGGCCGCGCACGTCGACGTAGACCCAGCCCGAGAGCCGTGCGTTCTCGCTGCGCAGCATCGGCGGGCCGTCTTCGATGGCGATCTTCGCAACGTCGCCCAGCAGTAACGTCGCACCCTTGTCGGTCACGAACGGCAACTGCCGCAGTCGCTCCAGCGAATCGCGGATCTCGCGTGGGTAGCGCACGTTGATGGGATAGCGCTCGCGGCCCTGGATGACTTCGCCGACGTTCTCGCCGCCGATGGCCGTGGACACCACGGCTTGCACGTTCGCCACCGAGAGCCCGTGGCGCGTCGCCGCTAGCCGGTCGACATCGACGTCGATATAGCGCCCGCCGGTGAGCCGCTCCGCCAGCGCCGACGACACGCCGGGAACGCCCTTGACCGCCGCCTCGATCTGCGTGGTGAGCGAATCGATGGTGGCCAGGTCTGCCCCAGCGATCTTGATGCCGACCGGGCTCTTGATGCCTGTGGCCAGCATGTCGATGCGGTTGCGGATGGGCGGCACCCACACGTTGGTCAGGCCCGGCACTTTGACGGCGCGGTCCAGCTCTTCGACCAGCTTGTCCGGCGTCATGCCGGTGCGCCATTGCGCCTTCGGCTTGAACTGGATGGTGGTCTCGAACATCTCGAGCGGCGCGGGGTCGGTCGCGGTGTCCGCGCGGCCGGCCTTGCCGAACACGCGCGCGACTTCGGGCACGGTCTTGATCAAACGGTCGGTCTGCTGAAGCAGCTCGGAGGCCTTCGACGCCGACAGCCCCGGCAGCGCGGAGGGCATGTAGAGCAGGTCGCCTTCGTCCAGCGGCGGCATGAACTCGCCGCCCAGCCGCATCAGCGGCACCGCGGTCAGTGCCAGCAGCACTGCGGCAACGGCGAGCGTTCCCTTGGGAAAGCGCAGCACCAGCTCCAGCGCGGGCCGGTACACCGCCATCAGGAAGCGATTCACGGGGTTGGCGCCTTCGTGCGGAATGCGCCCGCGCACCAGGTAGCCCATGAGTACCGGAATCAGCGTGACCGACAGGCTCGCCGCGGCCGCCATGGCGTAGGTCTTGGTGAAGGCCAGCGGCGAGAACAGCCGCCCCTCCTGCGCCTCGAGCGAGAACACGGGCACGAAGGACAGCGTGATCACCAGCAGCGAGAAGAACAGTGCGGGCCCGACCTCTACCGACGCATCGGCGACGAGGCGCCATCGTTCCACCACCGTAGGCTGGCGGCCCTGCGCCGTCTCGAAAGCCTCGACGTGCTTGTGCGCGTTCTCGACCATCACGATGGCGCCGTCGACCATCGCGCCGATGGCAATTGCGATGCCGCCCAGCGACATGATGTTGGCGTTGACGCCTTGCCAGTGCATGACGACGAACGCCGCCAGCACGCCAATCGGCAGCGCCACCACCGCCACCAGCGCCGAGCGCAGGTGGAACAGGAAGACCGCGCAGACCAGCGCCACCACGATGAACTCTTCGATCAGCTTGCCGCGCAGGTTCTCCACGGCGCGGTCGATCAGCAGCGAGCGGTCGTAGGTAGCCACGATCTCGACTCCCGGCGGCAGGCTGGGCTTGAGCGTTTCGAGCTTCGCCTTGACGGCCTCGATGGTCGAGCGCGCGTTCTTGCCCGAGCGCATGACGATCACGCCGCCAGCCACTTCGCCTTCGCCGTCCAGCTCCGCGATGCCGCGACGCATTTCGGGGCCGATCTGCACCGTCGCCACGTCGCGCAACAGCACCGGCGTGGCGCCCGTCACGGAAAGCGGGATAGTGCGGAAGTCGTCGAGCGAGCGCAGGTAGCCGCGCGAACGCACCATGTATTCGGCCTCCGCGAATTCGATGACCGAGCCGCCCGATGCCTGGTTGGCCTTCTGCAAGGCCTCCACCACCGCCTGTTGCGTAATGCCCAGTGCGCGCATGCGGTTGGGGTCGAGCACCACCTGGTACTGGCGCACCATGCCGCCGATGCTCGCGACCTCGGCCACGTCGGGCACGGTCTTGAGCTCGAACTTGAGGAACCAGTCGTTCAGCGCGCGCAGTTGCCCGATGTCGCGCTTGCCCGTACGGTCGACCAGCGCGTACTCGTAGACCCAGCCCACGCCTGTTGCATCAGGGCCCAGCGACGCATTGGCGCCCGCGGGGAGCCTGCTTTGCACCTGGTTCAGGTATTCGACGACGCGCGAGCGCGCCCAGTACGGATCGGTCTTGTCGTCGAACAGCACGTAGACGAACGAATCGCCGAAGAACGAGTAGCCGCGCACCGTCTTGGCGCCGGGCACGCTGAGCATCGTGGTGGTCAGCGGATACGTGACGAGGTCTTCGACCACCTGGGGCGCCTTGCCGGGAAAGGGCGTGCGGATGATGACCTGCGTGTCCGAGAGGTCGGGCAGCGCGTCGAGCGGCGTGCGGGCGACGGACCACCAGCCCGCGGCCACCAGGAACAGGGTCGCGATCAGCACCAGGAAGCGGTTGCCGACCGACCAGCGGATCAGGGCGGCGATCATTGCTTGGCGCCCTGTTGCATGCGCTGCACGGAGACCAGCTCGTAGCCTGTCGGGCCGCCTTCCTTGAACTCGAAGCGGACCTGATCGCCAGGCTTGATTTCCGGGAAAGCGTTCGGCGATGCCTTGGCGAAACCCATCGTCATCGACGGCCACTTGAGCGTTGCGACGGGGCCGTGCGAGATGGTGATATCGCCAGGGGCCACGCTTTCGACCTTGCCCTCAGCCTTGTGAAGCACCGTGGCCGGTGGGGCAGTTGCAGGCGAAGAGGCCATGTTGCCCAGCACGGAACGCAGTCGGGCCTCGGAGTCGATCAGGAACTGGCCGCTGGCGACAACCTGATCGCCTTCGCGCAGGCCCGAAACGACTTCGGTGTCGTCGCCCAAGTCCGTGCCCAGCGACACGTCGCGCGGCTCGAATGCGCCGTCGGCCTTGCGCACGATGACGACAGCGCGCTTGCCGGTGCGGATGACGGCCTCGGATGGCACGATCAGGCGGGTGCTGGCGGGGCCGGCCACCTGCAGACGCAGCAGCATGCCGGGCGTCAGCTTTCCGTTTCTGTTGTCGACCTCGAAGCGGGCCTTCAGGGTGCGGGTCGAGGTGCTGATCTCGGGAAGTATCTCGTCGAGCATTCCATCGAAAGACTGGGCCGCGTCAGCCTGAAGGACGGCCTTGACCTTCTGGCCGAGCGCTAGACGCACTGCCTGCGTTTCCGGAATCTCGGCCACTGCCCAGACCTTCTCCAGGCCTGCGATGCGAAACAGCGTCATGCCGGGCGTGACCGCGACGCCTTCGCGTACGCCCAACTCAGCCACCACGCCGTCGGACGGTGCGGTGAGCACGTAGCGCGCCTGTGCCGTGCCGGTTTCTTCGCTGCGTCGGATGAGCTCGGCGGGGATAGACATGGCCCGCATGCGCTCGCGCGCAGCTGCGACGAGATCGGGGGCAACGCCCGATCGCTTCAGGGCAAGCAGCTCGTTCTGCGGTCCGAGCCACTCCGGCGCGAAGACTGTCGCCAGCGCCTGGCCCTTGCGCACGCGTTCCATGGGCGCGCGGACCGACAGGCGTTCGATGTAGCCGGCGACGCGTGTCTGCACGACGACATTGAGCCGCTCGTCGAACTGCACGGTGCCGACTGCGTCGAAGGACGCGGAGGTTTCTGCGCGCCGCACGCTGGCATACCGGATGCCGAGGTTCTGCTGGACCGTGGAGTTCACCTGTACGCCGCCTTCATTGGCCGCGCCCGTTGCGCTGTCTGCGTACATGGGCACCAGTTGCATGTCCATGAAGGGCGACTTGCCGGGCTTGTCGAAGCGCGGGCCCGGAACCATGGGATCGTGCCAGTAGAGAACCTTGCGGCCGTCGGCTGTGGATGTGGGGACCGGCGCGGCCATCGACGTGTCCGTGGGCTGGGCTGTCTTGCGGCCGAGGTAGAAGGCGCTCGCTGCGAGCAACAGGGCGGCCAGCAGCGAGGCGCCGATCATGCGTGTTCGATTCATTGCACCACCTCGGCAGTGAGCGGCCGGAAGGCCAGTTGGACTTGGGTTCTGGCAAGGTCGCGCTGCAGCGTCAGCAGCTTGCGCTGTGCTTCGACTTCGGCATGTCGCGCCTCGAACAGGGCGACGAGGCTGCCCTGGTTGGACTGGTAGGCCGCGGTCGCGGCGGCTGTTCTTTGACTGGCAGGAACGACGACACCGGAGCGATAGCGGTCGATGCGCTGCTCCAGGCGTTGCGCGTCGCTGCGCAGCGACCGGTATTCGGCGGTTGCGGCTCGGGTCGCTTCAGCCAGATCGGCTTCGGCTTTCCCGACCAGCGCCAGCTTGGCAGCGGTGTCCCGGTCTTGCCTTTCGCCGGGAGCAACGGGTAGCGGGATGCTCACGCTCACCGACACCATGTCTGAATAGCCGGTGCGCTGGCCGTAGGCGAGCTCCCAGGTCCAGTTGGGCTTGCGGTTTGACGCGGTGACGGCTGCCGTCTGCCTTGCCACATCGACGTCGCGCTGCATTGCCGCGACCGTGGGGTGCGCTGCTACGTAAGCCTCTTCGGGCGGCACGGCGATGGCGCCCGGAGGCAGCAACTCGTCGGGAGGTACGCCGACCCATCGTTGGAAAGCGACGCCAGCGGCGCCTTGCTGCTGCAGGATGTCTGCCGTCTCGTCTTCAGAGATGCCTCTTGCACCGGCCAGTGCCAGCACGTCCTGGCTGTTCCCCGCGGCCGAGGACAGGCGTGCGCGCGATGCTTCCAGCTCTTCATGCGCATGGTGCTCCATGAGCCTGGCGAGCTTCAGGCTCTCGCCGGCGTAGAAGGCGTCCACGTACGCGAGCGCCGTCTGCCGGCGGGTGTCGGCGGCAGCGGCTTGCACCTGCACGGTCTCCCGGCCGACCGCGGCATCGGCGGCGGCCTGCCGCGCGGCGCGCTTGTCGGCGGACAGCCATTCCTGGCTGATGCCGATGCGCTTCATCGTCATCGAGTCACGGGTTGTGTGAAAGCGGTCCGGCCCGGTCGCGGGCAGGTTGTCGACGCCGATGCGCAGCGTGGGGTCGGGAAGCTGGGCGGCGGCTTGCGCCGCCTCCGTGGCACTCGATGCACCGGCACGGGCGGCGCGGGTGGTTTCGGAGCGCCGGGCTGCAAGCTGAAGCGCTGCCTCAAGAGACAGGGGGGCCGCCGTCGCAAGGTACGGCAGCAACGCAACGGCCAATGCGGCCGCGCGTGGGAAGGGGATGAACATGAAAACTCCGCAGACGAACGAGGTAATCGCTGGCAAGCGGACGAGCCGCACCAGCACCGGTCAGTCGACGGAGATTTCAGACGCGAAGTCTGCCTGTGGCGAGGAAGACGGGGTCGGGCGGCGGATGTTGCCGCTCCGGCACGGCCTGCTGCGGAAGGGCGTGGCCTTCTGACACCAGCACCAAGGGTATGACCACGACCTGCACGATGGCGGGCAGCGAAGGGGTGGTCAATTTCACTGGCTCGAAGGACAGCGACATGTCGGCGGTATGCTGGAAGCACAGCACCGGTTGGGCCATGTCCATGCCTTCGCAGGGTTCGCCCGAAGCCATCATTTCGGACATGGAACCCGCATCCGGCGCACCTGGGCAAACGTAGCCTGCAAGCGCCAGCTGCGAGAACAGCAGCGACAGGACCACGAGGAACGTGGTCAGGCAGCGGGGGAGCTGGCGGCGGCTGGGCATGGCGGGTTTAGTGTATCTCCGGCGTTCGAAGTTCAATGACCGACGGGGCCGGGCTGATCACGCCGCCTTCGGCTCGGGAATGACCGCCGTCAACGCAAAGTCGACGAGATAGAGCCAGGTTTCTTCCAGACCCATGATGCTGTGATGGTTCGACGCGGGAACCGTCTGTACGCTGACCGGGGTGGGCCATGCGGCGATGAGTTTTTGCGAGCGCTCGGGAAGCACGACGTCGTCGTGCTCGGCCAGCAGCACCTGGGTTTTCGCGGCGACCTCTTTGCAGTGCTCCAGCGAGTTGAACTGGTGCCGCAGCAGCAGCGACAGCGGCACGAGCGGGAAGCGCTTCTTCGCTACTTCCAGCATCGAGTCGTAGGGGGTGACGAGTTGCAGGCTCTCGAAGTCTTGTCGCGCCACGAGCTGGATGGCTACGCCAGTCCCCAGGCTGCGGCCGACCACGTGCAGGCGTGCATGCGGAAAGGCGCGGCGCAGATGGTTGGCGAACTGGCTCGCGTCTTCGACGGATGCGATCTCGGAAGGGCGCCCCTGCGAGTCGGCCACCCCGCGGTAGTTGAGCGCGGCAAAGCCGAAGCCCTCGGGCAGCCAGTGCAGCATCTGCGCGGTGGCGCGCACGTCTTCGCCGCGGCCGGCGAAGTAGACGAACAGGTCCCGCAGCGAGTCTTCACCCTGGGGGTGATAGACATACCCGCGGACCATGCCGCCCGGCACGGTGTGGGAGTACGTGGAGAAGTCGTCCGACAGATGGACGACGGGCAGTTTGCGGGCGTTGAAGAGGATGTGCCCCTGGCGCGTGGCAAGCAGGGTCCAGTACGCCGCGATGCTGCCAATGGCGGCAGCCGAGGCCGACAGGGCAATGCGGGAGACTTTGGATGACAAGGTAGGCTCCGGAGGAAAGACTGATACGTGGCGCCTAGTTTCGCCTCATTCCTCCGTGCAGGGCCTTTGTCGGCTTCTTCCGCCTAGTGGGACGCGATCAGCTCCTGGTAGGCGCGTGGCGCGTTGGGTGCGTAGGTGCTCAACGACGTGGTCGCGGATGCCGCAGCAGTGTGCTGCCGCTCCAGCTTGAACCTGCCGACGATCCGCGACAGGCTGCCCGCCTGCTCCTGCAGCGATTGGGCTGCAGCCGAGGCCTCTTCGACCAGCGCCGCGTTCTGCTGCGTCGCCTGGTCCATCTGCGTGACGGCCTGGTTGATCTGCTCGATGCCCGAGGTCTGCTCCTGGCTCGCTGCGCTGATCTCGCCCATGATGTCCGTCACGCGCTTCACGCTGCCGACGATCTCTTCCATGGTGCGGCCGGCATCGGCCACCTGCCGGCTGCCTTCCTCGACCTTGTCGACGGAGTCGCCGATCAGCGTCTTGATTTCCTTGGCCGCCGCGGCCGAGCGCTGCGCCAGGCTGCGCACTTCGGAGGCGACCACAGCGAAGCCACGCCCCTGGTCGCCCGCGCGCGCCGCCTCGACGGCCGCATTGAGCGCCAGGATGTTGGTCTGGAACGCGATGCCGTCGATCACGCTGATGATGTCCACGATCTTCTTCGAGGACGCATTGATCGAGCCCATCGTCTCCACCACCTGGAACACGACGCTGCCGCCCTTGACTGCCACTTCAGAGGCGGAGGTGGCCAGCTGGTTGGCCTGGCGTGCGTTGTCCGCGTTCTGCTTCACGGTGGAGGTGAGCTCCTCAAGGGAGGCCGCCGTCTGCTCCAGCGAGCTGGCCTGTTCTTCGGTGCGCGACGACAGGTCCTGGTTGCCCGTGGCGATCTGCGAGCTGGCCGTGGATACATTCATCACCACGCCATGCACCTGCGTCAGCGAGCCCTGCAAGGCGGTGCGCATCTGGTCGAGAGCGCGCAGCAGGTGCCCGGTTTCGTCCTTGGCGTAGCTTGGCTGGACTGCGCCCGTGAGGTCCATCTCGGCGATCGACTGCGCGATGGTTTCGGCGCTTCGCAGCGGGCGCGTGATGCTGCGTGCCAGCAGCCAGGCCAGCAGGGTGCCGAGCACCAGGCTCACGGCGGAACACACGATCAGCAGCGTGCTGGTCTGTGCGCGCAGATTGTTGGCGCGGGCGGCGGCGGCATCGAGCTGCTCGCGCTGCATGTCCACCACTTGCTGCACGCCCGCGATGTAGCTGACCGAGGTGGGCTGGAACTGGGAGTCGAAGATGCGGTTGGCGCCTTCGAGGTCGCCCTTCAGCTTGAACTTGCTGACTTCCTCGCGCGAGGCGAGGTAGGCCTTTCGCAGGTTGCCGACCTTCTCGAGCAGTTCACGCTCCTCGGGCTTGACCAGCTTGCCTTCGATGAACTTCTGCAGCTCGTTGGTGTCCTTGATCGACTTGGCCGTGGCCGGCGCGAAGTAGTCGATCAGGCTGGCGTCGCTGCTCTTGGCAATGGCCGCCGCCCGCTGCACGCCCGACGTGGTGTGGCGCAGCCAGTCGGAGCCGGCGCGCTCGGTCTTGACGTTGTCCTCGATCATGGCGTCGATCTCCTGGCTGAGCTGCTGCAGCTTCCACACCGCGGCGACGCTGGTGGCGAGAAAGAGCGCCAGGATGGCGCCCAGCACGATGGCCAGGCGCTTGCCAATTGAAACGTTGCTCAGAAACATATTCGGACTCCGGAATCCAGGGGAATGGCTGGATATCGGCAGTCCAAATGAAAACTTTAGTAAATGGCCTACGGATGGAGCCGCGCCGGCCCTCGGGCCCCTGCTTCAGATCTTCAGGGGAGCGAACGACTTGACCAGATCGTCCAGCGCCTTGATCTGCGTCAGGAACGGTTCCAGCTTGTCCAGCGGCAGTGCGCTCGGGCCATCGCACTTGGCCTGCGCCGGATCAGGGTGGGCTTCGAGGAAGAGGCCGGCCAGGCCGACGGCCATGCCGGCACGTGCCAGGTCGGCCACCTGCTCGCGGCGGCCGCCCGATGCGGCGGCGCCGGCTTCGCGCTGCTGCAGCGCGTGGGTCACGTCGAAGATGATGGGCAGGTTCTGCGTGACCTTCTTCATGACGCCGAAGCCCAGCATGTCGACCACGAGGTTGTCGTAGCCGAAGCAGGTGCCGCGGTCGCACAGGATGAGCTTGTCGTTGCCGGCTTCCTTGAACTTCTCGACGATGTTGAGCATCTGCGAGGGGCTGAGGAACTGCGGCTTCTTGATGTTGATGATGCGGCCCGTCTTGGCCAGCGCCACGACGAGGTCGGTCTGGCGCGCGAGAAAGGCGGGCAGCTGGAGCACGTCGACCACTTCCGCGACCGGGGCCGCCTGCGCGGTTTCGTGCACGTCGGTCAGCACGGGCACGCCGAAGGCGTCTTTCACGGCCTGCAGGATCTTCAGGCCTTCGTCCAGGCCGGGACCGCGGTAGGAGTGGATGGAGGAGCGGTTGGCCTTGTCGAAGCTGCCCTTGAAGACGTAGGGAATGCCCAGTTTCTGCGTGACGCGCACGTACTCCTCGGCGCTGCGCAGGGCCAGGTCCTTCGATTCGAGAACGTTGACGCCGCCGAAGAGGACGAAGGGGGCTTCGTTGCTGGCGTTGACTTGAGGGGTGATGGTGACGGTGGACAAGGTTTTCTCCTGGACAGGTGCTTCACTGCAGGCGCCTATTGTCGTTGCGCCGGCAGGAGGGGGTCAGCCTGCGGGCGTTACCGTCAGGTAAAAGGGCGTCAGAGTCCCGGCCACGGGCCGCAGCAGCTTGAGCAGCAACGGGCGTCCATACCCTTCGCCCGCCAGCCGCTTGAGCAGGTCGGACAGCTGGGCCAGCGGCACTCCGTCGCAGCCAATGAGGATGTCGCCGCTGCGTAGCCCGTCGCGCGCGGCGGCCGAGCCGGCCACCACCTCGACCACGCGCACCCCGGTGGCCACGGGCCATTCGTTCTCGCGCACCCAACGCCTGGGCAATGCCACGGCCGCGCATTGCACGCCCAGCTTGCCGCGGCGCACCGCGCCATGACGCATCAGCTCTCCGGCCACCCAGCGCGCGGTGTCGATGGCCACCGCGAAGCTCAGGCCTTGCGCCGAAGGGATCACCGCCGTGTTCACGCCGATGACCTGCGCCGCGCTGTCCAGCAGCGGGCCGCCCGAGTTGCCGGGGTTGAGGGCCACGTCGGTCTGGATCACGTCCTCGATCATCCGGCCGCCCCGCGCGGGCAGGCTGCGGCCCAGCGCGCTCACGATGCCGGCGGTCACGGTGAAGTCGAATCCCAGCGGGTTGCCGACCGCCACGGCCAGCTGGCCGGGTTGCAGGGCGGCGGAACTGCCCAGAGGCAGGAAGGTGCGCGGGTGCGACTCGATGCGCAGCACCGCGATATCGGTCGAGGCGTCCAGCCCGACCAGGCGCGCGACGCTTTCGGTGCCGTCTGCGAATGCGGCGCGCAGCTCGCTCGCGCCCTCGACCACGTGGGCATTGGTGAGCGTGAAGCCGTCGGGCGTGAACAGGAAGCCGGAGCCGCTGCCCTGGCCGCCCGCGCCGCCGCGCTGTGCCTGCTTTCGGACCTTGATGTGGGCGACCGCCGCGCTGGCGGTGTGCGCCACCTGCGTGACGGTGGCCGAGTAGGAGTCAAGAATGAATTCGTCGCGCGCGCCCATGGAGCACCTCTTTTCAGTCGCCAGATCCCAGAGGAAATGGCGGCATGCCGGAGGTTTTCAACCCGGGCACGGGAAGCCGGCAGGGCCATCGTTTCAGTGCCCGGCGTTCATGAAGCCTTCAGCAGAGGCTCAGCGATTCTTCAGCAGCCGCCCGGACACTGGGGCTCCCAAGAACTACACCGACAGCACGGGGAACACAGCTTGAAGCACCTCATTCTTCTGCTTGCAGTCGCCAGCCTTGCGGCCGGCTGCGGCCACGACAACCACCGCCGCAATCGTGACCGCGACCACAACGGCATTCCTGACCGCTATGAACGCAACCGCGACAGCGATGGCGACGGCGTGCCCGATCGCTATGACCGCCGGCCGGACAACCCGCGCAAGTACTGATCGCCTCGTCGCTCAGGGCGCCTTCGGCCGCGACGACGGTTCCCACGAGTCGGGCGTGGTCGCCACCAGCGACTTGAAGTCCTTCCACGGCCGCGCGCCCGGGATGGTGCGCCCGCCGACGATCAGCGACTTCGCGAACACCACCATGCGCTCGCGCAGATAGGCCTGGTCGGATGCGGGCCAGGTCTCGATCGAGTGCGGCCCGCGCGCCAGCACGATCTCTTTCAAGCCGCGGATGCGGTTGTAGGCGGCCACGGTGCCTTCGAGCGTTTCCGCGCGGTCCCACAGGCCCTTGCCGAAGAAGGCGGCGGGCCAGCGGTCCATGCCCGCGAGCGTGGAGGAGTTCGGATAGAACACGATGTGGTGATCGGCCGCCATGCCGCCCAGGAACAGGTTGCGGTCGGCCAGGTCGGGCGAGTCGCCCACATAGCCCGCGCCGCTGGCGAACGACGACAGCAATATCGCACCGCGAATGTTCCGCAGGCCCTTGGGCGGCGTGCAGTTGGGCTCGGGCATGTCGAAGCTGCACTGGGCCACGTAGTTTCTCGTCATGGCCCAGGCGGTGGACATCGAGCCGCGCGAGTAGCCGCCGAGTACCAGCGGGATCTCGCTCGATGGCATGCCTGCGAGCAGCTTGCCCCGGGTGGCTTCGCCTTCGAGCACTTCGCCCTGGGGCGTGAGGATGCGCAGCCCGCGCCCGGTTTCCAGCGCCGTGAGCGCGCGGAACACGTCTTCGCCTTGCTCCAGCGTGTTGGTGTCGCTGAAACCGCCCGACAAGCCTTCGCCGCGCCGGTCGTAGGCCAGCACGTCGAAGCCGGCCTGGTTGAGCGCATACAGGTTCTCGCGCCACCAGCGCTGGCCCATGGTCTCGGTGGTCGCGTTGGGAAAGTTGATGGGAATGGTCTTGCCGGTCTTCTCGTCGACGCGGTACGACGCCTCGTCGGGGTGCTGGATGGCCGTGAGCTGCCCGCCGCCCCCCGGCGCCATGATGACCAGCGCGCGCACCTTCTTGCCCTTGCCGCCGTCCACGCCGGCGCCTTCGATGTACCAGCCGCGCAGCTTGATGTCGCCGGTCATCTTCAGGTCGATGCGCTCGAAGGTGTCGCGCGGCGCGGTGAACTCGACCACGTAGGTGCGGGCGTCGGCCCCGGCGATGCCTTCGCGGTACGGCGCCTTGGCGAAGAAGGCGGGCCGGCGGATCTGCTTCAGGTCGACCAGGCCGTCAGGATCGATCTTGCCGGAGGGGTCGACCACGCCTGTCGAGCGCGTGGCGCGTTCCTTGTTGGGCGGCAGCCAGCGCTGCATCTGCGCGTCGATGCGCTTGAAGCACGCCGGGTCTTCCTTGCAGGCGCGCCAGCGGGCCTTGAGCTTGTCGTCGGTGAATTCTGCGATGTGATAGTCGCCGCCCGCATAGCCGGAAGGCGTGGGGTTGGCCGTCATCAGCACTGGCACGCAGACCTTGGTGCCCTTGCTGCTCTTCTGGTCCTGCGGCAGCAGGTAGCCGCCCATCATGGCGTTGCGGTCGGTGCCGACCCAGGCGGTGCAGTCGGTGGGCGGCGGCGTGCTGGCGGTTGCCAGGCGCTGGGCTTCCGTGGGGCCGCTGCATGCTCCCAACAAAAGCAGTGCGGCAGCGAGGCCGGATGCGGCTGCGCGGCGGCGGAGCCGGGCAGGGCGCGTGATCGTTTCGGTCATCGAGTCGGGTGCTCCGGAAAGGCTCCGGGAACAGGAAATCTGGAAGCTGCGATCTTCGCCGGATCGGCGCTGCGCAATGGAAGCCGAAGCCGTTTCCGGATACAAGTTCTCTCCTTGTTGTCTGTAGGACATTTCCTGCACGCGCATGCGAATTTTTCTACTCTTTGCGGTTGCTGCGTGCGCGTCCAATCGCCGCCGCTTCACAAGGAGACAAGAGAGATGAACTTCGAAGGCATCTATTGCTTCGACACCGCGAGCGTGCGATTTGCCTTCTACCCCGAAGGCCCCGGCGGCCCGCGTGTCGTCGCGCAGATTTCCGAGGAAACCCTGCACGACGAATTCGGCGCGCGCGAAGTCGGCGACAGCCTGCTGGAGACATGCAGGCAGCACTTTCACGTCATAGAGCCCGTGGCCGTCGCGCGCTACCAAGCCGAGCCGCATCGGTCCATCACGCTCACAATCGACGACTTCGCGCTGCACGCCTGAGCCGCCAAGGCTTGAAGGCGCCGTGAGCGATTCAATCAACCGTGCCCGGCAGGCGCGCGGTGACGAATCTCGCTCTGCAGCGCACGCTGGCCGGCCGAGAGCGCCAGTTCATAGCTCTCCACAGCGTCATACGCTTTGCGCAGCACGCGCGGGTGCGTGCCCTTGTCGTCGGTTTCGAGCAACTGCCAGACAAAGGCGCCCGGCAACGGTTCTTCAATGGTGAGTTCGATGGGGTGTGTCATGGGTTCACCATGGCGCGGCGGGGGAGTCTTGTCTGTAGGTCGGCGGCGACGGCTGCTGCGCGAAGGCGGGGCAAACGCCGGGCATCCGGGCGCAATTTCACCGGCATGCGGTGGCGGCGCAGCCAAGTAATTCATATGCATTACATCGCCCGAAAAACCTTCGACGTAATCTTACAAAGCGTGACTAAATGCCTTGCTGAGATGTAACGCTATCCCATAATCGCGCCCCTGCAACGCGTGTCTGGACACAAATGTGTTGCGGATTAACAAAGATTTGAGGGAGCGCTAAACATGAATCGGCACTTGCACCGCGTTGTTTTCAATGCGGCCAGAGGTATGCGTATGGTGGTCCAGGAGACGGCCACCAGTACCGGCAAGGGTGCGAGCAAGGCGACGACCGCAGCGGGCGCCATGGCCATCGCCGGCGTGCTGATGGCAACGTCGGCACATGCACAGATCGTCGGCGCGCCCAATGTGCCGGGCAATCTTCGCCCGACGGTGCTGCTGGCGCCCAACGGCGTGCCGCTGGTCAACATCCAGACTCCTTCGGCCGCAGGCGTTTCGCGCAACGTCTACAACCAGTTCAATGTGGGCGCGAACGGCGCGATCCTGAACAACAGCCGGGTGAACGTGCAGACCCAACTGGGCGGGTTCGTTCAAGGCAATCCTTACCTCGCAACGGGGCCGGCGCGCATCATCCTGAACGAAATCAACGGCGGCTCGCCGAGCCAGCTTCGCGGGTACATCGAAGTGGGTGGCCAGCGCGCCGAAGTGATCATTGCGAACCCGGCCGGCATCAGCGTGGACGGAGGCGGTTTCATCAACGCCTCGCGGGCTACGCTCACCACGGGCACGCCGCAGTTCAATGCGATCGGGGGGCTCGACAGCTTCTTGGTTCGTGGCGGCACCGTCACCATCGATGGTGCGGGGCTCGATGCGAGCAAGACCGACTATGCGGCCATTCTGGCGCGTGCGGTGCAGGTCAATGCTGGTATCTGGGCGAGTGAGCTCAAGGTGGTGACTGGTGCGAACGAGATTAGTGCCGATCACAGCCAAGTTACACCGACAGCGGGCACTGGTGCTGCTCCCGCATTTGCGTTGGACGTGGCCGCACTCGGAGGCATGTATGCCGGAAAAATCGTTTTGATTGGCACAGAGGCCGGCCTCGGCGTCCGAAACGCTGGGACGATCCAGGCCACACCCGGCGCGACCGCATTGGCGGGCGCAGGCCAACTCGTGGTCACCAGCGCCGGACGTCTCGAGAACATCGGAACGATCCAGGGCACGGCCGATGCGAACCTCGCAGCAACGGGGCTTGCCAACAGCGGTCGCATCAGCAGCGGCGGCAACCTGAAAATCGCCACGCAAGACAGCTTGACCAATTCGCTCAATGGGGTGGGCGGCACGCTCGAAGGTGCGCGCGTCGAACTGGCCAGCGCAGGCGGCGATATCGACAACCGCACCGGCTTGATCCGCCAGACCAGCGCCACCGGACTCGCACTGAGCGCACCGGCGTTGAGCAACACGAACGGCGGCACCATTGGCCTGGAGCCTGTGGCGCAAGCAACGTCGCAGCCCGACGGGGGGGCGGGGACCGGCACCAATACCGGAAGCAGCACTGGAGCAGGTGGAGGCGCCGGCGGCAGTGCGACGAGCACGGGCAGCGGCGCTGAGTCTGGCAGCACCATCACGCCTGCACCGTACGTGCCGCCATCGCCTGGCACCATCACTGCCGCCGGGACCATTCGCAACGACGACGGCGGCCGCATCTATGCAGGAGGCCCCATCGATCTGCAGAGCGCGAACATCAAGAACAACGGCGGCACCCTGAGCGTCGCCAGCATGACGGTCAACCAGCCGATCTTCTCCAATCAGGGCGGCACGCTGAATGTCTCCAACGGCTTCAGTGCCAATGTCGGCAGCTTCGACAACACCGGAGGCAAGCTCAATGCAGGCAGCCTGAACATCGCCACCAGCAGTGATCTGATCAACACCGACGGCTTGCTGGCAAGCGCCACCGATGCCAATCTCGCAGTGGGAGGCAAGGCCGAGAACACACGAGGCACGATCGTGGCGACGGGCGCGCTGACCGCCAGCGTGGCCGGAGCGACCATCAACAACAGCGGCACCCTGGCTTCCAATCGGGGCCTGACACTCAACACCGGATCGCTCGAGAGCACCAAGGGCAGCATCCAGTCGGTACAGGCCGGCGTGCAGCTCGCGGTGGTCAACCAACTGGTGAACGGCACCGGCGGCAGCATCAACGCGGCCACGGACCTTGGCATCCAGGCTGGTTCGCTCGCCAACAGCGGCAGCCTGCGCGGCGCAAACGATGTCCATGTTGCCGTCGACGGCGAACTGACCAACGACGGCAGCGGCAGCATCACGGCAGGCCACAACACCACAATCACGGGCGGCAGCGTGCTTGGCAGCACGGCGGGCGTGTTCGGCGCGGGCATCCAGAACGACGGCACGGTCGGCGCCGTCGGCGATCTGCGTGTGACCACCGCCAATGCCTTGATCGCAAACGGAACCAATATCGCTGCCGGCAACGCCACGCTGCAGGGTGCGAGCGTGGATCTCTCGGGCAGCCAGACCAGCGCCGCGAACATCGCCGTCACCTCCACGCTGGGCAACGTGACCACGAGTCACGCCAAGGTTGTTACCCCCGGCACCTTGAGCATCACGGCCGCCAAGGCGTTGTCGAACACCGAAGGTACGGTGGCTGCCGATGGCGCAACCATCATCGACGCTGCAAGCCTGGACAATTCGTCCGGTACGCTGGCCTCCGTGAAGGGCGATCTGCGCGTCACGACCATCGGTGCCACGACGAACAAGGCGGGCAGCATGCTGGCCTCCGGCATGGTCAAGCTCACGAACGACGGTCTCGACAACACCGACGGCAAAGTCAGCGGCAACAGCCTCTCTGTCGATGCGCACAGTGGCTCGCTCGACAACACCCGAGGCACCCTGGCCGCGGCCACCACGCTTGATCTGAACACGGGTGCGCTCGTGAACGACGCGGGCCTGATCCAGTCCGGCGGCGCGATGACCATCGACACGAAGGGCGCGGCGCTGACCAACACCAACGCAGCCAGTCACAGCTCGAAGCAAGGTGGCATCACCAGCGCAGATACGCTGACGTTGAAGGCGGGCGCGGTGAACAATACGGCCGGTTTCATCGGCGCGAAGAATGCGCTGGACGCCAAGATCCAGGGCTTCACCAACAAGGGCGGCGGCGAAGTGCTCGGCCAGTCCACGGTCGCCATCAACACCAACGGCGCGAACTACGACAACAGCGGCGGCAAGACGCTGGCTGTGGGCAACCTGGGCATCGAGGCTGGCAGCATCACCAATGCTGGTGGCCTGATCCGCTCGGCAGCCACCACCGCTCTCAATTCCGGCAGTGTTACCAACACCGACACCCAGGGCGCGGAACAGGGCATCGAAGGCAAGAGCGTCAGCATCACGTCGGCGTCCATCTTCAACAAGTCCGGCGCGATCCGTGCAGATGACAACGTCGCGCTGACCAGCACCGCGCAAATCGACAACTCCTTCGGTCTGGTCTCTGCTGGCGACACGCTCACTGTCAGAGACCCGGGCGCACCCAAGACCCTGTCAGTGCTCAACAGCGGCGGCACCCTGGTCGGCGGCAAGAACGTTGTCCTTGATGCGGGCGCGGTCACCTGGGACGGCAAGCTGCTGTCGCTGGGCGACATGGATCTCACCGTCAACCAGGACATCACCTTCGCGGCTGGCAGCCAGACCGTCGCCAACAACAACCTCACGCTCTCGACCACCGGCGACATCACCAACAACGGCAAGCTGGCCGCCGGCAACGAACTGACGCTCTCGGCCAAGGACATCGACAACACTGCGACCGGCGACATCCAGGGCAAGACAACGACCCTGAACGCCTCGGGTACGGTCACCAACCGTGGCGTGATCGATGGCAAGACCACCAGCATCAACGCTGGGACGCTGAACAATCGGGGCACCGGCCGCATCTACGGCGACCAGATCTCGATAGGCGTCGTCACGCTCAACAACGATGCCGAGACGGTGGGTGGCGTGGCTTCCGCGGGCACCATTGCCGCGCGCCAGCGACTGGATCTGGGCGTTACCAATCTGAACAATCGGGATGGCGCGCTCATTTTCAGCGACGGCGATCTCGCCATCGGCGGCACGCTCGTGGCCGGCAAGGCCAGCGGTTCGGCCGGCACGGTGAACAACTACGCCGCAACCATCGAGGCGTCTCAGAACATCGATATCAAGACTTCCTTCCTGAACAACACCAACGGTGGCGTGACCTGGACGATGCAAAGCGGCAAGGCGAGCGATCAGATCACTGAATACGCCCTGCCTGGAAGTGCGACGCGCTATGCCTCGGATCAACTGGTTTTCGTGACAGTGCAGGGGCCTTCGGTCGACTTCGAGCGCATGATGGGTGTGCTGTGGCCGAGTTTCGGCAGCCGTACCGAGGGACCTATTGCTGGCCAGTTCTCCGGCATCCTCGTGCCCTCTGCCAGCTACCCGCTCTCCCGGTACAAGGCCTACTACACGAACCCGCCGCGCAACAGCAGCGACCTGCATGGCACGCGTCAGATCAACATCGACTTCAGCGAGGATTTCACGGAGCCGGGTGCCTGGTACTCCCGCACCGATCCGATCTGGGCCACCTTTGGTGTGACACCTCCGGCGACGGACATCCCGACCGACAGCGTGCAATTGGCGGCCTATCTCGACGCCCACAAGCGCCTGGACGCTGCGACCGAAGCATTCATCAGGGACGTCTACGCGAACTACGCACGCTCCTACTACGCCTGGGTTTACACCGAATCGACCACCACGCCGGTGCTGCAGACCTCATCGCCCGCGCGGATCATTGCCGGCGGCAAGATGGACATCGTCGTGGGCAGCGGCACCAACGACATGAGCCAGATTCTTGCGAACAAGGCGCTCACCGTCACTGGCGGAACGATCGAGAACAAGAACGTCGAAGTCTCGGGTTCGCAGAACCGCACGGGCTGGCAGCACTACCAGGCTGGAGTTGGAGACCCCACGCTGGTCACCCCCTACAACACCTCCGTCCCCATCACGGTCACACTGGCCGCTGCGCGGCAAGAAGGCAATGTCACGGTGGTCGGCAGCGGCACGTCTACTGGCATCCTGACTCCAGGTCACGCCAACCAGGGTGTGGCCAGCGCCAGCGGCGTCAACAGCAGCGGTCCCGGAACCGGCGCGACAGGGCCTATCGTCCCTCCGATCATCGAAGTCAAGCTGGCGGCCAACTCCGGCGCACAGCAGATTGTGCGTACGACCTTGCCAGGCCTGACCCTGCCCACGGCCAGCCTGTTCCGCACGCATGCGGAAGCTTCGAGTCGCTACCTGATCGAGACCGACCCGCGCTTCGCCAACTACCGCAACTGGCTCAGCAGCGACTACCTGTTGAACAACCTGGGGGTGGACCCCAACAACACCCTCAAGCGCCTGGGTGACGGCTACTACGAACAGCGCCTGGTCCGCGAGCAGGTGGCGCAATTGACGGGCTACCGTTACCTGGACGGCTATGACAGCGACGAGAAGCAGTACGCGGCGTTGATGGACGCTGGGGTTACCTTCGCGCGCCAGTACGGACTGCGCCCGGGGATTGCCCTCACGGATGCACAGATGGCCCAGCTCACCAGTGACATCGTCTGGCTGGTGGAGCAAACCGTGACATTGCCGGACGGCAGCACCCAGCGCGTGCTGGTGCCGCAGGTCTACGTGCGCGTGAAGAACGGCGACATCGACGGCTCGGGCGCCTTGCTGGCCGGCAAGGAGGTCAACATCAAGATGGATGGCGATCTCGTCAACAGCGGCACGGTCGCCGGGCGGAGCACCGTCAAGATCACCGCGGAGAACATCCAGAACCTGAACGGGCGCATCTCTGGCGGCAGTCTCGACCTCACGGCCCGCACGGACCTGAACAACATCGGGGGCACGATTGACGCGGCCAGCCAGCTCAAGATCGAGGCGGGCCGCGACATCAATGTGCGCACTACCACCAGCAGCAGTGGACTGGCAATGGACATTGCGCCAGGGGCCGCAAGTCTGCGCGGCGCGACCATCGTCGATCGTGTGGCGGGTCTCTATGTGAGCGATCCAAAGGGTACGCTGGTGGCTTCGGCTGGCCGCGACGTCAACCTGATCGGCGCGCTGATCGCCAACAGCGGCAAAGAAGGCACGACCGAAATCGATGCAGGTCGCGACATCAACCTCGGCACCGTCGCGACGTCAAGACAAGATGCCACGATCCGAGATGCAGGCAACTACCGCGCGGAGGCCAGCACGCAGGAGGTAGGCACCCGCATCGAGGTTAGTGGCGACATCAGCCTGAATGCGAAGCGGGATGTCAACGTGCGCGCGGGCACCATCAACAGCACGGACGGGGCGCTGGAGGTGCTCGCAAAGCGCAACATCAATATCGACGCAGGCCAATCGAGCACTGCGCTGAACGCCGGGCTTCAAACCAGTGAGCATGGCTTCGGAGGGAGCGAAAGCCGAAAGGACCAAGGCACCTTCGGTTCGACCGGTGTCATCGGTAGCAGCCTGGGCGGCAAGACGGTGGTGCTGGATGCTGGCAATGACATTCGCATCCGCGGCTCGAATGTGGTCAGCGACAAGGGAACGGAACTCCAGGCCGGTAACAACGTCACCATCGAAGCTGCGCAGCAAACCCGAGACAGCCAGACTGTCAGCGAGACTTCCATGAGCGGCATCTTTGATGCGAGTTCGGGCTGGACCTGGGGCCACCAGGACATGCGAAGCACCAGCAAGAGCGGCGAGAGCACGGCCGTGAGCAGTACCGTTGGCTCCATCTCGGGCAACGTCACCATCACTGCCGGAAATCGCTATAGCCAAGTGGGTAGCGATGTGACCGCCCCCGGTGGCAACATCGACATTCAGGCGCGCGACGTGCAGATCGTCGAAGCACGTGAGAGCAGCCGTAGCGAGAGCACGCAAAGTTTTTCTCAAGGCGGTATCACGTTGGGCTTCAAGGCGCCGCTGATCGACATGATCCGGGGCATGGAAGAGACGACGGAGGCGATGGGCAACACCAAGGATGACCGGATGAAAGCGCTGGGCGCGGCAAGCATCGGACTCAGCGGCTATTCCGCCTACAAGGACATTGCACAGCAGGCTGCGACTCAAAACCCGAACGGCACCGGGGCAGTCAGCATGGGCGCGACGCTGACCGTCGGAAGCAGTTCGAGTGAATCCACACGCACGCAGAGCAGTGACACATCGGCCAGCTCACGCGTGCAGGCCGGCGGCAACGTCACCATCACCGCCACCGGTGGTGGGCGAGACTCCAATATTCTCGTGCGCGGCAGCCAGATCGACGCCGGGAAGAACATCAGTCTTGCGGCGGACAACAACGTCACGCTCGAGGCGGCCACCAATACCAAGAAGGAGAGCTCCACCAGCCGCAGCAGCAATGCGAGCATCGGTGTGGGCGTGAGCTTCGGTGAGACCAATGGCATCACACTCGAAGTTGCCGCAGGCAGCCAGAGCGGGCGCGACAACGGGACCGATGGTGCATGGACGAACACCACGGTCAAAGCGGGACAGCAGGTTAGCATCAAGAGCGGCGGCGATACCACTGTCCGAGGGGCCATCGTTTCAGGAAAGCGCATTGAAGCCGAAGTCGGCGGCAATCTGCGCATCGAAACGCTTCAGGACACAAGCACCTATCACAGCGACAGCAGCGGCGGTGGGTTCAGCGGGAGCTTCTGTATCTACGCGTGCTACGGAGGCAGCGTCAGCGTGGGCGCGAACAACATGCACGGCGATGGTGACTTTGCTAGCGCGACTCAGCAAAGCGGGTTCTTTGCGGGCGATGGAGGCTTTGGTGTCAGCGTTCGGGGCAACACGACCCTTGTCGGCGCGGCCATCAGCAGCAAGGATTCGGCCGTCGATGAAGGAAGGAACAGCTTCACCACCGGCAGCCTGACGATGACCGATCTCGTGAACCGGGACACTTTCAAGGGCAGTGGCTACAGCTTCAACATCAGCACGTCGGGCGGCGGTGGTGCGGGCATCGGCGACAGCGATATCGATCGGTCCAGTACCACCCGAAGCGGGATTTCGGGCATTGCAGGAAATACGGCGATCCGGACGGGCGTGGACGGCACCAATGCATTGCAGATGACCAGCCGTCAGCGTGCCATGCGAGACGTTCAAGCGCAGGTCTTGATCACATCGCAGTTCGGCTCGCAGGCCGCGCGCGCCGTTGGGGACTATGCCGAAGAGCAGTATCGAACGCTGATGCGGCAGGCCAATGCCATGGGACCCTCCTCTGAACGAGATGCGTTGATCGCAGAGGCTGCGAAGTGGGGTGAGAGCGGGGCATACCGCGTTGCCGCCCATATCGTCATCGGTGGGCTTGCTGGAGGAGCCGGTGGTGCTGCTGGCGCAGGGGCCGCCGCTGCCGGAGCCCGCTCGCTGAACGATTTGCAAGACAGCATGATGCAGGGATTGATCAGTGCGGGCTTGAGTCCGTCTGCCGCCCGGGTTGCGGCGAGCACGCTGGGCGTTGGATTCGCTTCCGTGGTTGGCGCCCTGGCCGGAGGGAGCGCGGGCGCTGCAGGCGCTTACAACACCGATGCCAACAATCGTGTTTTGCATCCGAGCGATACGGTGAATGCGTACCTACTCGCGGCCCAATCCGGTGGCAAGTACACCCCGGAGCAAATTGCGGAGGCCCTGCGATGGTCCGGTGTGCGTGACGCATCCGGCAAGGTTGTCGACCCCGCCAGCATGTGGCAGTCCTATGACTCGGCGACTGGGCAGGCATATGGCTCGCCGTCGCCAACCAGGACGGTGTCTGGGGATATGGTCTATGACCTCGGTTTGAGAGTCGTGCAGGATGGGTATGCGTTGCGCGAGGTTCAGCCTGGGGCACCCAGTCGAGACCTGATGAATTTCATTGTCCAGGGTACGGGTGGAGTGAGTTCGCCCTATGTCTTCGATACTCGGGGGATGACTTATGGGCCATCCAATAACTCCGACAACCCGCAGTATTTCCCCTGCGCCAGCACGACGTGCTTGGTTTACGGAGCGAACTGGAATCCGAACAATCCGACAAACCAGGCGCAGGCTGAACAAGGGCGAAATGCAGTTGGCGCAGTCGGCCTGATCGTGGGTGCGCCGCTTGTGGCGGCTTATGGCGTACCTGTATTGATGGGGTTGGGTGTTACTGCACAGTCGGTTCCCCTGACGGGAGGAGTTGCAAGTGTGACGACAGGAAAATGGCTCACTTCTGTAGGTGCAGGAGGAGGAATGGGCGCTGCTATTGAGTTCGCATCGCATCTCAACACAGCGACACCAGCCAGTCTTGGCATGGCCTTTTTAGGAGGCTCAGTCGGAGGCCCCGCCAAACTCAGCTTGAATGCCTACTTCGGATTGGCAAATCAGTGGGTGCCAACGACGCTGGGGAATTTTGGTACTTGGTACTTGAGTTCGCAGTTTGCAGCAACCCCTGTTCGGGAGATGGGGCAATCAGGCCTCAACGTAAATGGCAATACCTCTTGGTGGAATACTCCAATTCTCGGTTGCCAGCCTTCGCCTGGGAAGTCCTGCTAATTTTAAAAATGAAACCTGACATAAATATTCCCGGATATCCTTTTGATTTCAATGCAATACCGCTCTGGATTGAGCCCAATTTATTCAAATTTGACCTATTAATTCCTTGGCGAAGAACAAAAATCGCAATTTTTTATGCGTTATCTGCTGCGGTGGGAAATGGATTGGTATTTCTCCTGTTGTTTGTTCTTGTTGGAATAGTTCACAGCTTTGAAGGCAAGGCGGCGCTTGCTTTATTTGTGATTTGGGCGATTTCAAGCGGAGTGCTTGCTCCTTTGACTGGGCTTGCCGTTCTTTGGGATTTTACAAAGGCAAAACGCAAACATGAGGAGGAGTCGGAGAAGGCGAAGGATGCGTGATTGGTGAATTGAATAAATCAAATAATGAAAATGGGCGGGGCTGAGTTTTTGTGATTCATGGTGAAGGTGAATTAAATTGAAATATCAAACAATCTTTGCGCTCGCGCTGGTGTGTGTGGCGCTCACAGCCTGCAAAACAGCGCCGCTGTACGAACCCACCCGCCGCGCATTGGTAGCGGCTGAAGAAGACGAAGAGCGTACCGTCGTCGGCCAACCGGTCCCGGGCACCGCGATTGCGCAACTTCGCACCGGCATGACCTATGCAGAGGCCATCAAGATCATGGGAAAGCCGAACGCCGAAACGGTGAACAACACCGGTAAGGCCTGGATACCCACGTACAACGGAACGGACCGGTGGCGCCACTACCTTGCCTACAAGGGACAAGGCGTGTTGGTCTTTGCCGGTGCAGCAGGCGGAGAGATCGCCGAGATCTCCCGCACCAAGTCCTACACCCCCGACGTGCTGATCCAGATCGTGCACAACCCCAAGGACACCGGTCGGTTCTGACGGGACGGTCGCTGCGCATTTCACGCTCGTAGCTGGAGTTGCAGACCTTCAGCGCCGACGATGCAACAAGAAGGAATCGAGGGAGAGAAATTGAGAGCAAACTCGCGTGCCATGCTGGCCGGCGTGCTGATGAGCGGTCCCCTGTGGGCTCAAGCCCAGGTCCCCAGCACTCCACAACCCTTTGCCGAGCAACAGCGCCAACAAGAGCGCGAACGTGCCTTGCGCGAGCAGAACGAGCGCACCGTTGACCAGCGCCCGCAGGCCTCTCCGCCAGCGCCGGTGCAACGCATCCCTGAGACCGAGTCTCCATGCTTCCGCATTGACCGCGTGCTGCTGGTCGGTGAGCAGTCCGAGTCCTTCCAATGGGCCGTTGCCGATCTGTCAGGCCCCGAGGGCAATGATTCGCCAGTTGGCCGCTGCCTCGGTACGACTGGCGTCAATGTGGTCCTCGCGCGCGCGCAGCAGGCCGTCATCGCGCGCGGCTACGTCACCACCCGTGTGCTCGCTGCGCCACAGGATCTCTCTGCCGGTACGCTGACCCTCTCGCTGGTGCCCGGCCGCATCGCGGCCATTCGGACGACACCTGATTCTTCATCCACGCTGCTCGGCAGTTCCGCTTTGCTGGCCACGGCCATTCCCGCGCGCCCAGGCGACCTCCTGAACCTGCGCGACATCGAGCAGGGCCTGGAGAACATCAAGCGCGCCCCCACGGCCGAAGCCGACATCCAGATCGAGCCCTCGACCGCGCCCAACGCCAAGCCCGGCGACAGCGACCTCGTCGTCAAGTACGTCCAATCCAAGAAGTGGCGTATTGCACTGAGCCTCGACGACAGCGGCACCGAAGCCACAGGCCGCTATCAGTCCGGCACAACCCTGTCCCTGGACAACCCCTTCGGCCTGAACGACCTGTTCTACGTCAGCGCCAACCACAACATCAACAACCACGTCTTCAGCGACCCGGCCAAGGGCACCGAAGGCCAGACCGTTCACTACTCGCTGCCTTACGGCTACTGGCTCCTGGGCTTCACCGCTTCCAACAGCCAGTACCACCAGAGCGTGGCCGGTCTGAACCAGGACTACGTCTACGCCGGCAAGTCCAACAACGCCGAGGTCAAGCTCTCGCGCCTGCTCTACCGCGACCAGAGCCGCAAGACCACGGTGGCCGTCAAGGGCTGGCGCCGCGAGTCGCGCAACTTCGTGGACGACACCGAGGTCGAGGTGCAGCACCGCGTGGTCGGTGGCTGGGAGTTCAGCCTGAACCACAAGGAGTTCATCGGTGAGGCGACGCTCGAAGGCACGCTGGCCTACAAGCGCGGCACCGGCGGCTTCGGTTCACGCGTCGCGCCGGAAGAAGAGTTCGGCGAGGGCACTTCGCGCCTGAAGCTGTACACGGCCGATGTCACTCTCAACGCGCCGTTCAAGCTCGGCGAGCAGAAGATGCGCTACTCCGGCCTGATCCGCGCCCAGTGGAACCGCACGCCGTTGACGCCGCAAGACCGCTTCGCCATCGGCGGGCGCTACACGGTGCGCGGCTTCGATGGCGAGACGAGCCTGATGGGCGAACGCGGCTGGCTCATCCGCAACGACATCGGGTGGGCCATGGGGCAGAGCGGGGCGGAGCTGTATGCAGGCATGGACTACGGCCATGTTGGCGGACGGTCGACGATTGATCTTCTGGGCCGCAGCCTTGCCGGCGCAGTCATCGGCGTGCGCGGCCAGTGGAGCAAGCTGAGCTACGACTTCTTCGTCGGTGCGCCGATCAGCAAGCCCGAGGGATATCGCACCGCGAAGGTGACGCTCGGCTTCAATCTGAACGCAAGTTTTTAACTAGGGGAATTTCAGTGAGAGCAACGCAGGAAGAGGCGCGCGCGAAAGTTGTTGCCACGCGATTCGCAGGGCTGGGCATCGCGCTCCTGTTGTCCGCATGCGTGACCCAGCCACCGCTCAACGCGAGCCAGCCAGGCGAAGCGGCCGCCTCGGCGCCCGCCCTGAGCAGCTATGCGGCGCCCGATGGCATCGTGCCTGTGGGCAAAACGCAGGTGCGTTTGCGTGGCAAGTCCTATCCCGAAGACTTCGAGCCGTTGCGAGTGGTGCGCCGCGATCACACGGGCAATGCCGTTGCCGCGCAGGTGGCGCTTCGCGTCGGTGCCTCGGCCATCGTGGGGAGACCTGTGATCGGTACGGTGCAGGGCTTCTCCAAGGATGATCTGGTCGGTGACCCGGTTCCGGAACTCGTGGGCCAACCATGGGCCACCAACCCGGGCTTGAAGGATTTGCCTGAAGCGCTCGGTGAGGTCGCCACCCGCGTGTATGCAGCCCGGGCGTGGGCTGAATTGGAGCGCGGCCGTCGCGAAAGCGGATGGACGCGTGAAGACATGGAGTCTGCGGCGCAGTTGCCGGCCGAGGCCGATGCACCGATCAATCCTGGCGTGTGGCGACTGGTCTACGAGAATCTGTCGGGCACCGACGAGTTGTATCGCCTGCAGTTCAGCGCCGGGCTGGCCTTGGCGAGCCTGCGGTTCGGCCTTCCGCCAATTCCTGCCAATTGCTCCTATCGTTCCGAGCCGGCAGATTGGGCCGCCTGGCGGGCCGACAACTGGCAGCGCATTCGCGAGGAACGCGCCAAGGCTTTGGCGCAGTGTGTCGATACGCTTGTGCAAACCAAAGCAAGGCTGTGGTGACGGAGGCTTCTTCGCACTCATGCGAGTTTTCGAGGTGTGCTCCGTTTAGTGGGCGGTAGCCGTCGTCATCCGCCGCAGCAGCGGCTGCCTCGCCAACACCTCCTCGCACGGCCCATGGTCAAGCACATGCCCTGCCTCCATCAGCACCACGGTGTCAAATCGCTCGAGCAAACTCAGCCGGTGGACCGACGCGATCAGGCAGGCATCCGGAAACGCATCGGCGATGCGCCCGAGCACGCGGGCTTCTGTACTGGCATCCAGCGCACTGGTCGGCTCGTCGAGCAGCAGCAGTGAGCTGCCTTGCGCCGCGAGCACGCCGCGTGCAAGGCACAGTCGCTGTCTCTGCCCACCTGAAAGATTGAAGCCCCGCTCCGACACGGCGGTGTCGAGATCGCCGTGGTTCGCCTTCAGCACTTCGTCAAAAGTGCTTGTGTGCAGCGCGGCCTGCAGCAGCGCGTCGTCGCGCGGTTGGCCGAAGGCGAGGTTCTCGCGCACGCTGGCTTCGAACAGTTCTGTCTCCTGCGGGATCAGCGTGGCGAGCCGGCGCAGTTGTGCCCAATCGACGGGCTGACCGTCGAGCAGCAGCGTGCCGCCGTCGGGCGGGTAGAGCCCGGCCAGCACGCGCAGCAGGGTGCTCTTGCCGCCTCCGCTTGGGCCGACCAATGCGACGCGTTCGCCGCGGCGCAGTGTCAGCACTACGTCGTGCAGGCCACTCCGCACGGGTTCGGCAACCCCGGGTTCTTCTTCCGCCGGAGCGCCGCGGGGCGCATAGCGCCATTGCAGCGCCTGGATGCTCAACTGCCGCCATGGCGCATCGGCCTCTATCCGCTCTCGCTCGGGCACCTGCTCGGGCGGCGTGGCCATCGCTTCGTTTCCCGATGGCGCCTGCCAGATCGGCTCGGCGCTGCTGTAGTCCGTGTGCATGCGCGCGAAGAAGCTGAAGTTGGCTGCGACCGAAGTCACGACGCCGGCGGCCTGCTGCGCGTATTGATAAATCATGAACACCGCGCCCAGCATCACGGCCTGTCCGGGCGCGCGCGCCTGCCACACATAGATGACCACCAGCCCCCAGGTCAGCGCCAGCCCCATGAGGTCGACGGCGAACCACTTGCCTTCGTTGAGAACCACGGTGCGCTTCAGCGGCAGCGAGATCGCGGCCATGCGTCGCCGCAACAGCAGCCGCGAAGCGCCCTGGAGGCGCAGGCCGATCACGGTCGAGGCATTGCCCAGGAAGTCGAGCAGCACAGCCACATAGCGCCGGTCGGCATCGTTCTCGGCGCGCGCGAGCTTCATCAGCGCGCGGTCGATGCGCACGATGACGAGGCCGATCAGCACATACCCCGCGAGCGCCGTCACGCCGCTGGTGCGCGACAGCAGCGCCAGCGCGACCAGCGGGCCGACGAAGTTGACGGCGTTGGTGAGCCAGATGAACTGGTTTTGCGCGAAGTCCGACAGCGCGCGGCCGGCTTGATGCACGCGGTGTTGCAGCTCGCCGGAGTGGTGGTCATCGTGCCAGGCGAGAGGTGCGGCTGCGATGCGTGCGTACAGCTGGTCGGCGAGTGTCTCGCGCACCTTCACGCCGACGTTGCGTTCGAGAATGCGGCCCGGGCCGTGCAGCACCCATGCGCCAACGGCCACCCCGACCAGTGCCGCGATCCAGTGGCCGGCTGTGTTCAGCTCGCCGCGCTGCAGTGCGTTGATGGCCTGCCCCGCGAGGTACGGCAGCGTGAGGCGGATCAGCTGCGAAGCTGCAAGCAGCGCAGTGGCCGCCAGCAGCTGTCCGCGCGCGCCTTCCGCAAAGTGCCACAGGGCGGCATAGAGCTCGCGGATGGCGTTGCCGGGGCCGGTCTTCTTGTTCGTCTTGTCGCTGGCCTGCATGCGTGTCAGCCCGCCTTGCGGAATGTGAGGTTGATGCGCGTCGCGCCCAGCAGAGGGTGCGGCTCGTCTTTCAGGGGCAGCACGCCGTGGTAGCGCAGCCGGTCTTCGCCGCCCCAGACCACGACGTCGCCGTGCACCAGCGGTACGCGCACCGTCTTGTCGCCGCGCGCATGCCCGCCGAACAGAAAGACGGCGGGCACGCCGAGCGACACCGAGACGATGGGCGCGCCGTAGTCGTGCTCGTCCTTGTCCTGGTGCAGCGACAGCCGCGCGCCCGGCGCGTAGCGGTTGACCAGGCAGGCATCGGGTGCGAAGCCGTCGAAGCCGGCTGTCGAGGCTGCCTCGCGCGCCAGTCGCGTGAACGGCTCGGGCATGGCGGGCCAGGGCTTGCCGCTATCGGGGTCGGTGGCGCTGTAGCGGTAGCCGCGCCGGTCGCTGGTCCAGCCGAGCGCACCGCAGTTGGTCAGCGCGACGGACATGGTGAAGCCGCCCGGTGTGACGAGGTGGCGGAAGGGCGCGCGTTCCGCCAGCGTTTCGATGGCCGGCAGGAGCGCGTCGGCGAAGGGCAGGGCGAAACCGGGCAGCACGAAGGCGCCGGGGCCGAGCCGTTCAAGCGCCTCGCGCGGCGGGTCGTCGAACAGTGAAAGGGTGGCGGATCCGCCGCTACGGGAGTTTCGGGAGCTCGTCGTTGAGTTCATGCCCCTCGATCTTTGCCGAAAAGCCGCCTCGGCCCCAATTCGCCGGAGCTCCCATGTTCGGGTGATGTCGTTTGGCGGTGTTGCACTTAGCCTCGGCTCCCCAATCATAAGTAGTGCTTAGGGTTTCAATTCTTGAAACTGCGCAATAAAAGGAATACGGTGTGCTCATCATGGACAGCGCTCGACTTCCCCTCAGCGTTCCAGAAGGCTGGACGGGTTGGTTCGAACTCATGCGCACGCCGAGCGGCACCTATGCCGGCATTTGCGAGTTGAGTCTGCGCGGTATTCCGCGCTGCGCCCTGGTGATTACCCAGCAGCTGACATGGGACGCGGCGATCGAGCGGGCAACGCTGCGGGCAGACCACTTCGTCAGGCAATGGGGGCCGACTCGCGAGCATTGAACTGAACGCGTGCGGCGGCACGGCAAGGTCGGCAGGCGCGTGGTAGAAACCGCGAGCCTTTCGATCCATGCTTCAACCCACGCCTCGTCGTTCCAATGCCGAACTCTCCTTGTCGGGCTGCTGACAGACCGCGCGCCCGGTGGCTGTCGTGGCTGCTGCTCGGCATCGTCGCGCTGTGCATGGCCGGCTGCGCTGGACTGCCCGTCGACGTGCAGCGCAAACCCTCCGTCGCAATCAATGACGGCGCGGACACCACGCTCGGCCGCCTCGTGAAGGCGGCTGCCCCGCCCGGCGAGCCGCTGAGCGGGTTCAGGCTGCTGCCGATGCCGCAGTTCTCGCTGCACGCGCGCATCGAGCTCGCGCGCCGCGCGCAGCGCTCCATCGACGTGCAGTACTACCTCGTGCAGAACGACGAGACCGGCCGCTACCTGCTGCGCGCCCTGCGCGACGCGGCCGACCGCGGCGTGCGCGTGCGGCTGCTGGTGGACGACCTTTACACCGCCGGCGCCGACCCGCTCTTCGCCAGTTTTGCCTCGCACCCGAACGTCGAGGTACGGCTCTTCAACCCGTTCCCCGCGGGGCGTGGCCGCTTCGGCACGCGCTGGGCCTGGTCGATCCTCGACTTCGACCGCGTGCACCGCCGCATGCACAACAAGCTCTATGTGGTGGACAACACCATTGGCGTGATGGGCGGGCGCAACATGGCCAACGAGTACTTCCTGCGCGACGGAGGCTCGAACTTCATCGACATCGACACGCTGGTGGCAGGCGCCGTGGTGCCCAAGCTGTCGTCGCTGTTCGACATGTACTGGAACAGCCCTTATGTGTACCCCATCGAGTCGCTGGTGCCGCCCACCGGTGAAACCCCGCAGCAACTGCGCGAGCGCTTCGACCGGCTGACCACCGGCCCCGACCAGCTGCACCCCGAAGAGCCCGACTCCACCGACCTGCTGGGCAACAATCCGCTGGCCAAGGACCTGGACGCGGGCGCGCTGAAGCTGGTGTGGGCCCGCGCCGAGGCATACGCCGACCCGCCTGCCAAGGCGCTCGGGCCGACCGAAGAAGCGCGTGGCCTGCCCGCCGACGAGTCGAAGGACAGCGTGCTCTACAACGTGCGGCGCTACGTGCGCGGCGCCGAGAGCGAGGTCATGCAGACCACGCCCTACCTGATTCCGGGCCGCGGCGGCATGGAGACGATCCGCCTCGTGCGCGGCAACGGCGTGCCCTACACCATCGTCACCAATTCGCTGGCGGCCACCGATGAGTCGCTGGTGCACATCGGCTACCGCCGCTACCGCCCCGAAATGCTGCGCCTGGGCGTGGAACTGTACGAGCTGAGCCCCAAGCGGGTGGAGCAGACCAAACGCTTCGGCATGTACGGCTCGGCCAGCGGGCGGCTGCATGGCAAGTCGGCGGTGGTCGATCGCAAGATCGTGTTCATCGGCTCGATGAACTTCGACCCGCGCTCGATGCTGCACAACACCGAGGTCGGCATCTTCATCTTCAGCCCGCAGATTGCTCAGCAGCTCACCAGCCTGATCGGCTTTCTCCGGCTGGACGGCGCCTACCAGCTGCAACTGGGGCCGACGGGCGCCATCGAGTGGGTGAGCCCGGCCTCGGGGGACGCGGCCGACACCATCCTGCACCAGGAGCCCGAAACGGATTTCTGGTCGCGCTGGAAGCTGGAACTGCTGGCGCCGCTGGTACCCGAGAGCCTGCTCTAGCCGGCACGGGTCCGCATCCTCAAAACAGAGGATGGTGAGGAAGGGAGGGGCACAGAAGAATCGCAACGCTCGTGTTACGAGTTGATTCTTTTGTTTGCCCTTTCACCTGAAAAACCATCCATGAAAACAAACTTCGCGACCCCCGAGGCTTTCAGCCCGCTCTTCTTCAAGACGACGCGTTCCGCATGCGCAGTGGCGCTCCTGATCTCGCTCGCAGCCTGCGGCGGGGGTGGGGGCGGCGGTGGCGGCGGGTTCGCCGGCTTCCCGGCCGCGGGCGGCGGCAACCCGCCGGCCAGCGATCCGCCGGCCGCATCCACGCCGGTTACGTTTTCGGGCACGGCAGCCTCCGGCCTGCCCCTGGTGGGTACCGTCACCGTCAAGGACGCCAAGGGCGTCACCAAGACCGTGGCACTGGTCGACGGCAACTACAACATCGACGTGAGCGGCATGACGGCGCCTTTCGTCTTTCGCGCCGAAGGCACGGTGGGCGGCGAGCGCACGGTGATCCATTCGGCCGCGACCGCCGCGGATGCCAACGGCACCATCAACATCACGCCGCTGACCGACCTCGTGGTGGCCAACATCGCCGGCCGGCTGGCCGAGCAGTATTTCGATGGCGGCGAGTTCGCCTCGCTCACGGCCGACGAACTCAAGGCCGAGTCCGACGGCCTGAAGGCCAAGCTGCTGCCGGTGCTGCTGGCGCTGGGCGTGGATGCGAGCATCGACCTGCTGCGCACAGCCTTCACGCCGCTTTCGAGCGCGCTGGACAAGGCGCTCGACGTGCTGCGCGTGAGCGTGGACCCGGCCACCAACGTGGCAACCATCACCAACATCGTCACGCAGCAGCAGATTGCCGACGACCTGGCCGTGAAGGCTGCGGCCGAGACCTCCACGACGCCGCTGAGCGGCGACGGCATGGGTACCGCGGCGGACGACATCACGCTGATCCGCAAGGTGCTGTCGGACTTCGTGGGCAAGTTCGCGAACGGACTGCCCGCGCCGGGCGAACTGCTGCCCCTCATGACCGACGGCAGCAATCCCGCCACCGGAACCTACGGCTTCCGGTCCTCCGACCTGAACGCGGCGCAGTTCGCCGGCGACGCGGCGTCGGACCCCAGCCTCGTGGGCGCGAGCTTCACGGACGTGGTCATCCAGCGGATCAACTACACCATCGACGCGAACAACACGAGCCCGCGCGCGTTTGTCGAATTCACGCACAAGGACAAGAACGGCGTCGCCTTCAGCAACAACCAGGGCATGCAGATTGTCAAGGGCACGGACGGCACGTGGCGCCTGCGCGGCGACGGGCGCGTGCTGGACATCAACCCGCACATCCACGCCACCAAGGAGAAGGCGACGGGGTGCGTGAGCAGTTCGCTGCAGTTCGCGATCCAGGACACGAACACCGGCAACAGCGGCAACGTCGCCTCGGTTGTCGTTACCGGGCCGGGGCTGCCCGTGGGCGGCTTGCGCCACATGCGTCCTTCGGGCGGCGGCGATTGGCCGATCCAGGGCTCCCCCAACAACAACTATTACTACCTGACGTCGAACTGCAGCGGCCTGTCGACCGCCGGCCTGAGCGACAGCGCGATCGCAGCGATTTCCGCCACGCCCGAGTACACCTTCACGGCCTACGAAAGCGACGGCTCGACGGTGGCCAAGTTCAGTGGTTTCGACATCGTCTACAAGCATCGCTTCCATGGCCGGCCGATGACGCTGGCGGAGGCGGCAGCCGCAACTTACCCGGGCTTCTCGACCACGCCAGCCTTCGCGTCCTACGCAGGAGGCAGCGACTTCGCCGTCAGCGCCACGGACCTGAACCCCGGCTTCGCCGCTGAGTTCTTCCTGAACCTGGCGTCCGGCCCTTCCGCCGGCGCGGAGGACCGGGCCGACGTCGCGCCGTCGGCTGCGGGTACGGCTTCGAAGACGTTCAATCTGCCGGCGCAGGGTTCCGTCGTCTTCAGGAACATGTACGTCAGCACGTACGACACCAACTGGCGCGAACTGGCGCTTCGCGACCAGAACTGAGGCCCCGGGGGCACCCCTCTAAGCCGAAAGCCCCCGCGAGGGGGCTTTTTCATGGGTACGGCGCCAGCAGGCGGGCTGCTGCGCGGAGGCTACTGCTGCAGTCGTCCGCTGAGGTACGGCTCGGGGTCGACGGCCGTGCCGTTCTTGCGGATCTCGAAGCGCAGCTTCACGCGGTCGGCATTGCTGCGGCCCATTTCGGCGATCTTGTCGCCCTGGCGCACCACCGCGTTTTCCTTCACGAGGATGGTCTGCACGTGCGCGTAGGCGGTAAGGAAGGTCTCGTTGTGTTTCACGATGACCATGTTGCCGTAGGCCGGCAGTTCGCCGCCCACGTACACCACGCGGCCATCGGCCGAGGCGACGACCGGGTCGCCTAGGTTGCCGGCGATGTCGATGCCCTTGACGCGGTCGCCGTCGAAGCGGGCGATGGTCGCGCCGTTTGCGGGGCGGATGAACAGGGCTGCCGGGCGTTGCTGGACCGGTGGTGGCTTGACCGCCGGGGCCGGCCACGGGGTGTTGAGGTCGACCGTGGAGCAGGCCGCGAGGCTCGCGGCAAGCAACGCTGCGGCGCCGGTACGTAAAACAAAAGTCTGAAGGTGCATGGCGCTCTGTTGGAACGGGTTCGTTGCGGAGGGTTCCTGCGGTCTGGCTCGCCGGGCGGGCCAAGCGGCAGATGCTAGCAAACTCATGCGTCGGCGCTCGAAGAGCAACCCGGCGCGAAGTGGCCATTGAAGGCCGGCCGAGGCTATTTCAGCGGGATCGGCGTACCGCGGTCGATGGGCACCGCCGTCACGCTGTTCTTGGGCGAACCGTCGATCAGCAGGTCGGAGTAGGTGAGGTAGACCAGCGTGTTGCGCTTTGCATCGACCATGCGCACCACGCGCAGGCGCTTGAAGAGTACCGACAGCCGTTCGCTGTAGACCTCCTCGCGCTTGGGCAGCGGCTGCGTGATGCTCACGGGGCCGACCTGGCGGCAGGCAATGGAGGCCTCCGACTTGTCCTCGGCCACGCCGAAGGCACCGGCCAGCCCGCCGGTCTTGGCGCGCGAGACATAGCAGGTAACGCCAGTGACCTTGGGGTCGTCGTAGGCCTCGATCACGATCTTGTGGTCGGGCCCGATGAGCTTGAATGCGGTGTCGACGTCGCCCACCGTCTCCGCGTGTGCCGTCGCGGCCAGGATGAACCCGAAGCCGAGCGCGGCGCGAAGCAGGGTGGAGCGAAGCGTCATGGGTGTGTGCGGTTTTTTCAAACGATGTCGATCGTGTGGACGCGGTCGAAGCTGCCTCGCCGCCGGTCCTCGAAGTAGTGCTCGAGCGTTTCGCGCACGGTGCGAAAGGCGATCTCGTCCCAGGGGATTTCTTCTTCGGTGAAGAGCTTCGCCTCGATGGTCTCGTGGCCCGGGTCGAACTTGTCGTCGAGCAGGCGGGCGCGGTAGAACAGGTGCACCTGCCCCACGCGCACCACGCTGATGACGGAGAACAGTCCCTCCATCACGTAGTTGGCGCCGGCCTCTTCGTCGGTCTCGCGGGCCGCGCCCTGGGCGGTGGTTTCCTCGAGTTCCATGAAGCCAGCCGGCAGCGTCCACTTGCCCCAGCGCGGCTCGATGTTGCGCTTGCACAGCAACACCTTGTCGCCCAGGACCGGAATGGTGCCGACCACGTTCAACGGGTTCTCGTAGTGGATGGTGTGGCAGGCCGGGCAGACGGCGCGCTGCTTGGTGTCGCCGTCGTCCGGCACGCGGTAGACCACCGCGGTGCCACAGTTCTTGCAGTGCTTGATGGGTACGCGCAGGAGCATGAAAACGGCCGCCGTCTTCAGACGACCTTGACGGTCAACGTCGGCAGGCCCGCGACTTCGCCCACGAGCGTGTCGCCTGCCACCACGGCGGCCACGCCTTCGGGCGTGCCCGTGAAGATCAGGTCGCCGGGCTGCAGCTCCCACGCGGCCGACAGGTGCTCGATGGTTTCGGCCACGTTCCAGATCAGCTTGCTCACATTGCTGCGCTGGCGGTCGGTGCCGTTCACCTGCAGCGAGATCTCGGCCTTTTCGGCGTCGCCGGCCTGCGCCACGGGCACGATCGGCCCGATGGGCGCGCTCTGCTCGAAGCTCTTGCCGATGTCCCAGGGGCGGCCCTGTTTCTTCATGTCGTTCTGCAGGTCGCGGCGCGTCATGTCGAGGCCGACCGCGTAGCCGTAGATGTGCTTGTGCGCATCGGCGGCCGCAATGTTCTTGCCGCCGGTGCCGATGGCAACCACGAGTTCGATCTCGTGGTGCAGGTTCTTCGTGAGCGTGGGGTAGGCCATGGTGCCGGTCTGGCCCGTATCGACCGCCACCAGCGCATCGGCCGGCTTCATGAAGAAGAAGGGCGGCTCGCGGCCGGTGAAGCCCATTTCCTTGGCGTGATCTTCGTAGTTGCGGCCCACGCAGTAGATGCGGTGCACCGGAAAGCGGGCGGGCTGGCCGGCCACCGGCACCGAAACGGTGGCGGGCGGGGCGAAGACGAACTCGGAAGCCATTTCGACGTGTCCTTTTTCAGCGAAACCTAAGCGGGAGACCGGCAGTGTGCCAGAGGCGGGAGGCTCACAATAGGCGCCTCTCTTATCTCCCCCGTGCCTTCCCGCATCCGTTCATTTCGACCATGCCCATCCGAATCGGCAAAGCCGGCAAAGCCAACGCCCTCAACGAACTCGGCCGCCAACGCGACGAGGAGGGCGACCAGGACGGCGCGCTGCAAGCCTATGCCCAGGCCAGCGCCGTGCATCCGTACTGGTCGGCCCCCTGGTACAACGCCGGCCTCATCCACAAGTACCGCGGCGACTGGGCCGCCTCGCTGCAGGCCAACGCCCGGGCCGTGCAATGCGAGCCGCGCAACGAAGGCGCGATATGGAACCTGGGCATCGCCGCCACGGCGTTGGGCGACTGGGCGACGGCGCGCAGCGCCTGGCGGCAGTACGGCATCGAGGTGGCGGACGGCGAAGGCCCGGTCGATCTTTTCATCGGACTTACGCCCATTCGCGTGCACGGCGACGAGGCCAGCGAAGTGGTGTGGGCCGACCGCATCGATCCGGCCCGCGCCATCCTGCGCAACGTGCCCACGCCGGACTGCGGCCACCGCTACGGCGACCTCGTGCTGCACGACGGCGCGGCCAACGGCTACCGACTGCGCGGCGACCGCGAGGTGCCGGTGTTCGACGCGCTCGAACTGATTGCGCCGTCTGACTATTCCACCTACGAGGCCACCGTCGAGGACGCGACCAGGGAAGACATCGACGCGCTCGTCCAGCGCTTCGAGGCCGCCGGCGCCAGCGCCGAGAACTGGACCACCAGCATGCAGATGCTCTGCCGCGCCTGCTCCGAAGGCCGCCCCTTCGGCGAGGGCCAGCACAACCACGCGGCCGGCGAGGAGCCGGGCACGCTGGGGCCATGGCGCATCGGCATCGCCGCGCGCGAGGAGGCGGCCGCGCGTCGCATCCTCGACGAATGGCGCAACGCCATCTCCACCACATCACCCAAGGCCACGCTGCACGACTTCCGCTGCGTGCTGGCGGCCACGCCCCGCTCCTGAGGGAGCGCTATGCTTGAGAAATCATGAAGCTGCATAACTATTTCCGCTCCTCCGCCTCGTTCCGCGTGCGCATCGCCCTCAACCTGAAGGGCCTCGATTTCGATTACGTTCCCGTGCACATCGCGCGCGGCGACCATCGCACCGGTCCTTATTCCGCCATCTCGGCCGACAGGCTGGTGCCGCTGCTCGAAGACGAGGGCGAGCGCTTCTCGCAATCGATGGCCATCATGGAATACCTCGACGAAGTGCACCCCGAGCCGGCGCTGCTGCCGGGCGACCCGGTGGGCCGCGCCCACGTGCGCGCACTGTCGCAGTCGATCGCCTGCGAGATCCACCCGCTCAACAACCTGCGCGTGCTCAAGTACCTGGTGAAAGACCTGAAGCTCGACGACGAGGCCAAGAACGCCTGGTACCGCCACTGGGTGCGCGACGGCATGCTGGCCTTCGAACGCCAGCTTGCGCAGTACCCCGCCGGCATCTACTGCTGGGGCAACACGCCCACCATGGCCGACTGCTGCCTGGTGCCGCAGATCTTCAACGGCCGCCGCTTCGACTGCGACTTCAGCGGCCTGCCGCGCACCATGGCCGCCTTCGAGGCCTGCATGGAGCTCGACGCCTTCCAGCGCGCGCAGCCCTCGCAGGCGCCCGACGCGGAGGCCTGAGCCTCATGAACGAGCGCTGGCTCGTGCCCGACTGGCCTGCGCCGCCGAACGTGCGGGCCGTGTGCACCACGCGCGACGGCGGGGTTTCGCGGGGGCGCTACGAGAGCCTGAATCTCGGTGATCACGTGGGCGATGAACTCGCGCTCGTGGCAGAGAACCGGAACCGTTTGCGCATGGCCATCGGCGCGCGCCCCGTATTCCTGCAGCAGGTGCACGGCACTGGCGTCGTGGCACTCGATGCCGCACAGGACGTGGTACGCGACGGTACTGCTGCCGATGCCTGCACGGCTACGGCGACCGGTCTGGCCTGCACGATCATGGTGGCCGACTGCCTGCCCGTGCTCTTCACCGACGAAGCGGGCCACCGCGTGGCGGCTGCGCACGCCGGGTGGCGCGGGCTTGCGGGCGGGGTGCTCGAACAGACCGCCAAGGCTTTCAAGGCGGATGGCGCGGCCCGGGTCATTGCCTGGCTGGGGCCATGCATCGGCCCCAAGGCGTTCGAGGTCGGCCCGGAGGTCAAGGCAGTCTTCGAAGCGCATGCGCCCGAAGCGGCATCCTGCTTCAGGCCTGCGCCGGCGACCGGCAAATGGCTGGCCGACCTGCCCGCATTGGCACGCCAGCGGCTGCGCGCGGTGGGCATCGAAGCCGTTCACGGCAATGACGGCAGCGACGGCTGGTGCACCGTCGGCAACCCGTCACGGTTCTTTTCGCACCGGCGCGACGGCGTCAGCGGCCGCTTCGCTGCCCTGGTCTGGAAGGTCTGAGCCCGCGCCTTGCGATGCGGCCTCTTCGGCCGCGGCACGCCGGGCGGCTTCCTGCGCTTCGATCTCGCGCTGTTTGATCGCGCGACGCCGCGCAGGCGTGCCCATCAGGTAAACCACCAGTGCCACCGGCGCCAATCCGTACAAAAGAAATGTGAAGATGGCGCCCAGCACCGTGCCGTTGGTGTTGGTGGCCTCGGCCACCGCCATCATCACGGCGACATACAACCAACCGATGACGATCAGATGGATAAACACGAGAAGTTTCAGTTGGTAAGCAAAGAGGGCGGCGTTGTGAGTGCCTTGTGAATGCAGGATACTCAAAACACGCAAGCCATCCGTATCGTTTCAGGCGAGGACCAGGAGACATGATGAAGCAACAAGCCACGGGGGCCGATGCGTTCGCGCCCTTTCAGCAGGCACTTTCTGAGGGATGGAGCAAGGCGCTGGAGTCGTTCCAGCAGTCCGTCGCACAGGGCACCGTACCGGGGGCTTCGGCCTTCAACGTCGGCGGGACGCCGCTATGGCAATTGCCGCAGGGCGCAAAGATGCCCGAGCTGCCCAAGTTCTCCATCGACCCCGAAAAACTCCAGTCCATCCAGCAGCAGTACCTGGCGGAAGCCACAGAACTCTGGCGCCAGGGCTTCGCCGCCAAGCCTGAAGGCGACAAGCGCTTTGCCGGCGATGCCTGGGGCAACAACCCGCTGTCGGCCTTCTCGGCGGCCGTCTACCTGCTCAACGGCCGCACCATGCTCGGCATGGCAGAGGCCATCGACGCCGACGAAAAGACCAAGGCGCGCATGCGCTTCGCAGTCGAGCAATGGATGGCCGCCTCGGCGCCCAGCAACTCGCTGGCCTTCAATGCCGAAGCGCAGAAGAAGGCCATCGACACGCAGGGCGAGAGCATTGCAAAGGGCATCCAGAACCTGCTGCACGACGTGAAGCAGGGCCACCTCAGCATGACCGACGAGAGCGCCTTCGAAGTGGGGCGCAACGTGGCCACCACCGAAGGCGCCGTGGTGTTCGAGAACGAGTTCTTCCAGCTGCTCGAATACAAGCCGCTCACGCCCAAGGTGTACGAGCGGCCGTTCCTGCTGGTGCCGCCGTGCATCAACAAGTTCTACATCCTCGACCTGCAGCCGGAGAACTCGCTGATCCGCTATGCGAACGACCAGGGCCATCGCGTGTTCGTGGTGAGCTGGCGCAACCCTGATGAGTCGATGGACAAGGCCACCTGGGACGACTACATCGAGAACGCCGCCATCAAGGCGATCCACACGGTGCAGGAGATCAGCGGCAGCAAGCAGATCAACACGCTCGGCTTCTGCGTGGGCGGCACCATCCTGAGCACAGCGCTCGCGGTGCTCGCAGCGCGCGGCGAGAAGCCGGCCGCGTCGGTCACGCTGCTGACCACCTTCCTCGATTTCAGCGACACCGGCATCCTCGACATCTTCGTGGACGAGACGATGGTGGCGTACCGCGAAATGCAGCTCGGCAAGGGTGGCCTGCTTCCGGGCGGCGACCTGGCCTCGACTTTCAGCTTCCTGCGTCCCAACGATCTCGTGTGGAACTACGTGGTCGGCAACTACCTCAAGGGCGAGACCCCGCCGCCCTTCGACCTGCTGTACTGGAACAGCGACGCCACCAATCTGCCGGGTCCGTTCTACGCCTGGTACCTGCGCAACACGTACCACGAGAACAAGCTCGCCAAGCCGAATGCACTCACCGTATGTGGCGAGAAGATCGACCTGGGCAACATCGACATTCCGGCCTACATCTACGGCTCGCGCGAGGACCACATCGTGCCCATTGGCGGCGCGTATGCCTCCACGCAACTGCTGCCGGGCAAGAAGCGCTTCGTCATGGGCGCGTCGGGCCACATCGCCGGCGTGATCAACCCGCCGGTCAAGAACAAGCGCAGCCATTGGATCCGCGACGACGGCAAGTTCCCGAAGACGCAGGCCGAATGGCTTGTCGGCGCGCAGGAGCATCCCGGCAGCTGGTGGACCGACTGGGCACAATGGCTCAAGGGGCACGCGGGCAAACAGGTCCCCGCGCCCAAGGCGTACGGCAACGGCAAGGCTTACAAAGCCATCGAACCGGCGCCGGGACGCTACGTCAAGGCTCGCGCCTGACCTTCGCTTCGCTACACCTCGATTTCAAATCACTTCAACGGAGAACCTCATGGAAGACATCGTCATCGTTTCGGCAGCACGCACGGCGGTCGGCAAGTTCGGCGGCTCGCTCGCCGGCATCTCGGCCACGGAGCTGGGTGCGATCGTGATCAAGGAAGTGATTGCACGCGCCAACCTCACGGCCGAGCAGGTCGGCGAGGCCATCATGGGCCAGGTGCTTGCGGCCGGCGCGGGCCAGAACCCCGCGCGCCAGGCATGGCTCAAGAGCGGCGGCGCCAAGGAAACCCCGGCGCTCACCATCAACGCCGTGTGCGGCTCGGGCCTGAAGGCCGTGATGCTGGCGGCGCAGGCCGTGGCCACGGGCGACAGCGAAATCGTCATTGCCGGCGGCCAGGAAAACATGAGCGCCGCGCCGCACGTGCTGCCCAACTCGCGCAACGGCCAGCGCATGGGCGACTGGAAGCTGGTCGACACCATGATCGTGGACGGCCTGTGGGACGTCTACAACCAGTACCACATGGGCATCACCGCCGAGAACGTGGCCAAGAAGTTCGGCATCGACCGTGCGGCTCAAGACGAACTGGCACTCGGCAGCCAGACCAAGGCCGCCGCCGCGCAGGACGCCGGCAAGTTCAAGGACGAAATCGTCGGCGTGAGCATTCCGCAGAAGAAGGGCGACCCCATCGTCTTCAACCAGGACGAGTTCATCAACCGCAAGACCAGCGCCGAAGGCCTGGCCGGCCTGCGCCCCGCCTTCGACAAGGCCGGCGGCGTGACGGCGGGCAATGCCTCGGGCCTGAACGACGGCGCAGCAGCCGTGATGGTGATGACGGCCAAGAAGGCCGCCGCCCTCGGCCTGAAGCCGCTGGGTCGCATCGCCAGCTACGCCACCGCCGGCCTCGACCCCGCCATCATGGGCATGGGCCCGGTGCCCGCATCGACCAAGGCGCTGCAGCGCGCCGGCTGGAAGGCCGCCGACCTCGACCTGCTCGAGATCAACGAAGCCTTCGCAGCACAGGCTTGCGCCGTGAACCGCGAAATGGGCTGGGACGTGAACAAGGTGAACGTCAACGGCGGCGCCATCGCCATTGGCCACCCGATCGGCGCGTCGGGCTGCCGCATCCTGGTGACGCTGCTGCACGAAATGCAGCGCCAGAACGCCAAGAAGGGCATTGCCTCGCTGTGCATCGGCGGCGGCATGGGCGTTGCGCTGACCATCGAGCGCTGAGAAGGCGCGAATAAACCTGCTGCGCACCCCGATCTCGCATCTGCGGTCCTCACCGTATCTGGATACGGCTCCGGTCCTCGACGCGACCTCGGGGCGCTCGCGACGGTTTCTTCACACCTTCTCTGCCGACGGGCCCACGGCCCGTCGCTCAGCGCGACATCGACGGCCGCCGCGCCATCGCCGCGCGCCAGCGCAGCAACTCGGGGTGCTGTTCCCCGGGCTTGACCCGCACCACGCGGGCAAAGTCCACCGCCACCACGGCGGTGATGTCGGCAATGCTGAACTGGTCGGCGGCGATGAAATCGCGGCCGACCAGCCGCTCGTTCAGGGTCTCGAAGAACTGATGCACGCGCGCCAGCCCGCGCTGCGCGAGCTCGGGAATCTGGGCGTAGTTCACCGGCCCGGGCAGCGCCCGATCGGCCATGGCTGGCGAGCCGTTGCGCAGTGTTTCGGCAATGGCCAGCAGGCCTTCGAATTCGATGCGCCAGTTCCAGCTGGCGATCTCGGCTTTTTCCTTTGGCGTGCTGCCCATCAGCGGCGGCTGCGGGTAGCGGGCCTCCAGCCAGGCAGCGATGGCGGCGTTGTCGGTCAGCAGCAGACCGTCATCGTCATCGGTGCGTAGTGCCGGCACGGTGCATTGCGGGTTGATCGCGCGGTAGGCATCGCCCATTTGCTCACCACGGGCGAGGTCTACCTGCACGGTCTCATGGGCAATGCCCTTCTCGGCAAGCAGGATGCGCGCGCGCCGCGGGCTGGGTGCGGTAGCGCAGTCGTAGAGAATGATCATCGTCCGTCCAACTCCTGGAACTCATCGCATGAATGGCACGACAGCCTACACGCCGCCCACCGTCTGGTCCTGGAACAAGGAAAGCGGCGGCCGCTTCGCGAACATCAATCGCCCGATCGCGGGTGCCACGCATGAGAAGGACTTGCCGGTGGGGAAGCATCCGCTGCAACTCTATTCGCTGGCCACGCCCAACGGCGTGAAGGTCACGGTGATGCTGGAAGAACTGCTGGCGCTGGGCCATACCGGCGCTGAATACGACGCCTGGCTGATCCGCATCAGCGATGGCGACCAGTTCGGCAGCGGCTTCGTGGCGGTGAACCCGAACTCCAAGATTCCCGCGCTGATGGACCGCAGCGGCGACACGCCCATTCGCGTGTTCGAGTCGGGTGCGATCCTGCAGTACCTGGCCGAGAAGTTCGGCGGCGCCTTCCTGCCGACCGAGCGCGCGGCCCGCGCCGAATGCCTGTCGTGGCTGTTCTGGCAGATGGGCAGCGCGCCATACCTCGGCGGCGGCTTCGGTCACTTCTATGCCTACGCGCCCACGAAGATCGAATACGCGATCGACCGCTTCGCCATGGAGACCAAGCGCCAGCTCGACGTGCTCGACCGCCGGCTGGCCGAGAGCCGCTACCTGGCGGGCAACGACTACACCATCGCCGACATGGCTGTCTGGCCCTGGTACGGCGCGCTCGCCAAGGGGCAGCTCTACGAATCGGGCGAGTTCCTGCAGGTGAGCGAGTACAAGAACGTGCTGCGCTGGGCCGATGAAATCGCGAAGCGTCCGGCAGTGCAGCGCGGCCGCATGGTCAATCGCGCATGGGGCCAGCCGAACAGCCAGCTGCACGAGCGCCACGACGCCAGCGACTTCGAGACCCGCACCCAGGACAAGCTCGAAACGCCGACCTGAGCGCAGGAGCAACAACGATGAGCGACAAGATCCTGGTCTTCTACGGCTCGTACCGCTCTGATCGCATGGGCGTGCGCCTGGCGGACTACATCGTCGCCGGGCTCCGTGCACGTGGCGACGATGCGGAGCTGATCGACGCGAAGGCTGTCGACCTGCCCATGCTCGACCGCATGTACAAGGAATATCCGAAGGGCTCCGCGCCTGCGGCCATGGAAGCCCTGGCCGAAAAGATCCGCACGGCAGACGCCTTCGTCTTCGTCACCGGCGAATACAACTGGGGCCCGCAACCCGGCTTGAAGAACCTGACCGACCACTTCCTCGAAGAGTGGTTCTGGCGGCCCGCGGCCGTTGCCAGCTATTCGGCAGGGCGCTTCTCCGGCGTGCGCTCGGGCACGGTGTGGCATTCGATCCTGTCGGAGATGGGCATGGTCGTGGTGTCGAGCACGCTCGCGGTCGGGCCGATCTCGCAGACGCTGGATGCAGCAGGCAAGCCGACGGGGCCTGCGGGCGAATCGCTGGAGCGCTCGTTCGGCCGGTTTGCGGACGACCTGGCGTGGTGGACCGAAGCCGCGCGGGCGCAGCGGGCGCGCAAGGCGCCGCCGTACTGAGCTGCACGCCCGCGGCGGGCTGGGCGGCGCAGCTTGTTCACCGCTGTTTTTTTGGGCAAAGTGTGGAATCTCATTATAAAACAACAGCTTGCATGCCTTTTACAAGGCTCCGCATGAGTTACCCCCAAAGTTGTGCACAGAAAATGGGGACGACATCAGACTTTTCGCAATCGCGTGCAAGTTACTGATTCAATGACGTTTTCTGCCCGCCGGAAATCGCGAAAAAGTTCTCTTCGCAGCCACTTTCGGGCCCGTGAGGGCTGTTTTGCCCGCCAAGGTTGTTCACCGCTCAATTTTTGAGCAAACTAAGGAATACCCTTGTAAAACAATGACTTAAATCTGTTTTACAAGGCTCCTCATGAGTTACCCCCAAAGTTGTCCACGGAAAATGGGGACTGGATCGACTTGTTCAGCAAACGCATGCAAGTCGATGTTTTTGGGCACCGCGCTCAGTTCTCTTCGGCCAGTTGCCCGGCGTAGTGCCGGCACAAGGTTTCGACCAGCGCCTGCGCATAAATCGGCAGTGCCGCCCGGTCTCGCACCAGCAGATACCGCTCCCGCACGCACCACGCATCGCTGAGGTCGATCAGCGCGAGCTGCATGCTTTCCTGGTTGCGCCGCGCAGCCGATTCCGGCACCACGCCGATGCCCACGCCGCTGCCGATCATCCGGCACATGGCGTCGAAGCTGCCGAGCTGGATGCGCAGCTTCTGCCGCTTGCCGAGGTTGTCGGTGATCTGCGCCAGGAAGGTCTGCAGCGTGCTGCCCTGCTGCATGCCGATGGCGTCTTCATCGAGCGTCTCGGCGAATGAAATCTTCCGGCGCTTGGCGAAGCGGTGCTTGCGCGAGGTGACGAGCACCAGCCGGTCGGTGCTGAAGTGGATGGCCTCCAGCCCCAGCGTGTCGACGCGGCCGGCGACGATGCCGATGTCGGCGCGGCCGTCGAGCACGCCGCGCGGGATCTGAGCATTCGGTTTTTCCTGAAGGTCGACGTTGATGCGCGGGTTGTGCGCCAGGAAGCCCGGCAGGATCTCGGGCAGGAAGTCGGTCACCGCCGTGGTGTTGGCGAACACGCGCAGGTGGCCGCGCAGGCCGCCGCCGTATTCGAGCAAATCGTCGCGCAGTTGCTCCGTTTGATGCAGCACGAGGCGGGCGTGGTGCAGAAAGGCTTCGCCCGGCGGCAGCAGCCGTACGCCGCGGGCCTCGCGCTGCAGCAACTGCAGGCCGGCTTGCGTTTCCAGCGCCTTGATGCGCGCGCTCGCGGCGGCCAGCGACAGGTGCTGGCGCTCGGCGGCCCGCGTGAGGTTGCCGAGTTCGGCCGTGGCCACGAACAGCCGCAGGTCGGTGAGGTCGAAAAGCATCGAGCGATGTTAGGCCCCAAGCCTTCGGAATTCCAGAAGGCTGGGTTCCGAAATCGCAGATTGCGCGCAGGGGGAGGGCGAACGACCATGCGGCCATGGAGACACAACACATCATGAGATTTCGCGCCTTCGCATTGCTGGCGTTCGCAGCCGCCGCCGCGGCACTGGTCCAGGCCGGCCCGGCACGCGCCGAGGCTTATCCCTCGCGCCCCGTCACGCTGGTGGTGCCGCAAGCCGTCGGCGGCACCAACGACATCGTCGGTCGCTTCGTGGGCCAGAAGCTCGGCGAAGTAATGAACAACGCCAGCGTGGTGGTCGACAACCGTCCCGGCGCGGGCGGCAACATCGGCACGCAGCTGGTGGCCAAGGGGCCGAAGGACGGGTACACGCTGCTCATGACCATCAGCAGCAGCCAGGCCATCAACCCGGCGCTGTACAAGAACCCGGGCTTCGACCCGGTGAAAGACTTCAAGCCCGTCGGCCTCATCGGCGCGGTGCCCAATGTGCTGCTGGTCAACCCCACGTTCCCGGCGAAGAACTTCGCCGAGTTCCTGAAGCTCGCGCGGCAGAAGGGCGCCAACTACCAGTACGCCTCGGCCGGCAACGGCACGCTCAACCACCTGCTGGGCGAAATGCTCAACAGCATGGCGGGCATCTCGCTGCAGCACGTGCCGTACAAGGGTGTGGCGCCGGCGCTCAACGACGTGCTGGGCGGGCAATTGCCGATCGTGTTCGCGAGCCTGCCTTCGGCTCTTTCGCACATCAAGGCCGGCAAGCTGCGTGCGTTGGCCGTGAGCGGCGACAAGCGCTCGGCCGTGCTGCCCGACGTGCCCACCATCGCCGAGGAGGTGCCCGGCTACAACGGCACGCTGTGGATCGGCCTGTTTGCGCCCGCGGGTGTGCCGGCCGATGTGCTGGCGACATTGCAGGACGCCACGCGCAAGGCGCTGGCCTCGAAGGACCTGCGCGACAAGCTCGACCAGCAGGGCGTCGAAATTGCAGCGCCCACCACGCCCGATCAATTTTCGAAACTGCTGCAGGACGACCTCGCCAAGTGGGCGCGCATCGTCAAGGCCTCCGGTGCCGCAGTCGACTGAATGAAGCAAGACATGCCCAACGAAACTCCCACGACACCCTCCGTGATCGACAGCGAAGCACTGGCGAAGCTGCAAGCCTGGCAAGGCCGCAGCGAGACGCTGGCCGACGACATCACCGCCGCGCCCGTGCGCGCGCTCTCCGCCACGCTCGATCGCGACGATGCCCTGCCCGAAGGCGGCACGCGCCTGCCCGAGCTGTGGCATTGGCTCTACTTCCTGCCGCACCACCGCCAGTCCGAGATCGGCGAAGACGGCCACGCTAGGCGAGGCGGCTTCCTGCCGCCCGTGCCGCTGCCGCGCCGCATGTGGGCCGGGGGGCGGCTCAACTGGGAGCCCGGCAACCCGCTGCAGGTCGGCGACAGGATCGAGCGCACCTCGACCATCGCATCGGTCACGCACAAGGCGGGCCGCACCGGCGAACTGGTCTTCGTGCTCGTGCGCCACGAGGTGCGCAACGAGCGCGGCCTTGCGCTGACCGAGGAGCACGACATCGTCTACCGCGCCGCCGCGCAGCCTGGTGAAGCGGGCCCGCCACCCACGCCCGCGCCGAAGGACGCCGCCTTCAGCCGCGACATCGTGCCCGACGACGTGCTGCTGTTCCGCTATTCGGCGCTCACCTTCAACGGTCACCGCATCCACTACGACCGCCGCTACGTGACGCAGGTCGAGGGCTATCCGGGCCTGATCGTGCACGGCCCGCTGATAGCGACGCTGCTGGTCGACCTGCTGCGCCGCAACGTGCCGGGCGCGCAGCTCGCGCGCTTCGAGTTCCGCGCGGTGCGCCCGACTTTTGACATCGCGCCGTTCCGCGTGCACGGCAAGCCCGGTGCCGACGGAAAGACATTCAGCCTTTGGGGCGAAGACGCCGACGGCTGGCTCACGATGCAGGCCACGGCCGTGCTGGCCTGAGGGGAGAACCGACACATGACAAGACCCCTGGACGGCATCACCGTCATCTCGCTCGAGCACGCGATTGCCGCGCCGTTCTGCACCCGCCAGCTGGCCGACCTCGGCGCGCGCGTCATCAAGGTGGAGCGCCCCGAGGTGGGCGACTTCGCGCGGGCCTACGACGCCCGCGTGCACGGCGAGGCCTCGCACTTCGTGTGGGTGAACCGCTCGAAGGAAAGCCTCACGCTGGACCTGAAGCAACCCGCCGCGCTCGCCGTGCTGCAGGAGCTGGTGGCCGATGCCGACGTGCTGGTGCAGAACCTCGCGCCCGGCGCCGCCGCGCGCATGGGGCTCGGCGCGCAGGTGCTGCAGGCGAAGCACCCGCGGCTCATCGTCTGCGACATCTCGGGCTACGGCGAAGACGGACCGTACCGCGACAAGAAGGCCTACGACCTGCTGATCCAGAGCGAGGCGGGCTTTCTGTCGGTCACGGGCACGCCGGACGATCCGTGCAAGTCGGGCAATTCCATCGCAGACATTGCGGCGGGCATGTACGCATACACCGGCATCCTCGCGGCGCTGCTCCAGCGCGGCAAGACCGGCAAGGGCTCGCACATCGATGTGTCGATGCTCGAATCGCTCGCGGAGTGGATGGGCTACCCGATGTACTACGCCTACGAAGGCGCGCCGCCGCCGCCGCGCAGCGCCGCTTCGCACGCGACCATTTATCCCTACGGGCCGTTCCCCGCCGGCGATGGCGGCACCGTGATGCTGGGCCTGCAGAACGAGCGCGAGTGGCGCACCTTCTGCGAGAAGGTGCTGCTGCAGGCAGGGCTTGCGACCGACGCCCGCTTCGACAGCAACGCACGGCGCAATGAAAACCGCGAGGCCCTGCGCACGATCATCGTCGGGACCTTCGGCGCGCTGAGCACGGCACAGGTGCTGGAGCGGCTCGACACGGCGCAGATCGCCAACGCCCGAATGAACGACATGGCCGGCCTGTGGGCGCATCCGCAGTTGCAGGCGCGCGAGCGCTGGCGGCAGGTGGGTTCGCCGGCGGGCGAGATTCCGGCCTTGCTGCCGGCTGGTCGGCAGAGTGCGTTCGACTACCGCATGGACCCGATTCCGGCGGTCGGTGAGCACACCGAGGCGATCCTGCGCGGCCTCGGGCGCAGCGAGGCGGACATTGCGGCGCTGCGCGAGGCGAGGGCGGTGTGAGCGCGCTCGCCCTGGCACGCGCCTTTCTCTTCGTGCCTGCCGACCGGCCCGAGCGCCATGCGCGCGCGCTGGCCACCGGGGCGGGCGGCGTGATCGTCGATCTGGAGGATGCGGTGGCGCCCGAGCGCAAGGCGGCGGCGCGCGAGGCGCTCGCCACCTCGTTCGCCGCGCTGCCCGTCGCCGACCGGCAACGCCTGCTGGTGCGCGTCAATGCCGCCGGCACACCGTGGCATGACGATGACTGCGCGCAAGTCGGCGCGCTGGTGGCACAAGGCCTGATTGCGGGCGTCGTGCTGCCCAAGGCGGAGCGAGCGGCCGACCTGTCCCGGTTGGCCGGGGCCGTCGGTCCGCAGGGCGTGCTGGTGCCGCTGATCGAATCGGCCGCGGGCCTGGCGGCAGTCGATGAAATCGCGGCTGGCCTGCAGGTGCTGCGGCTCGCGTTCGGCAATCTCGATTTCCAGGCCGATATCGGCTTGGCCTGCGACGCGGACGAAGCCGAGCTGGTGCCAGTGCGCCTCGCATTGCTGCTCGCCTCGCGCCGCGCCAACCTTCCCGCGCCCATCGACGGCGTGACGCCCGACTGGCGCGACGCCCAGCGGCTGGCCGCCGACACCGCACGCGCCCGGCGCGGCGGCTTCGGCGCCAAGCTGTGCATTCACCCCGATCAGGTTGCGCCGGTGCATGCCGCGCTGGGCCCCAGCGCTGATGAACTGGCGTGGGCCCGTCGCGTGGTCGACGCCATTCGAGCATCGGGCGGCGGCGTGGTCAGCCTCGACGGGCGGATGGTCGACGCGCCCGTGGTGCGCCTGGCCGAACGCCTGCTGGCGCTCGAAGACCAGCCGGCGCCCTGACAGAACACCCATAACCATAGGAGACAAAGAAGTGACAGCAACAAAGACGACCTGGAAATTCAAGACCCTGCTCGCGGCCTCGGCCGGCGCCTGCCTGTTCGCCCTGCAATCACCCGCCATCGCGCAAGCCGCGTGGCCCGACAAGCCCATCACCATGGTCGTGCCGTACTCCGCCGGCGGCCCGACCGACGTGGTGGCGCGCATGCTGGCCATTCCCATGGGCAAGTCGCTGGGCCAGACCGTGATCGTCGAGAACACCGTGGGCGCGGGCGGCACCATCGCGCCCACGCGGGTGGCCAGGGCGGCGCCCAACGGCTACACCATCCTCATTCATCACATGGGCATGGCCACCGCGCCCGCGCTCTACAAGAAGCTCAACTACGACCCGCTGAAAGACTTCGAGTACATCGGCCAGGTGCTGGACGTGCCGATGACGCTGCTGTCGCGCAAGGACTTCCCGGCCAACAACTACCAGGAACTGCTGGCCTACGTGAAGGCCAACAAGGACAAGGTCACGCTGGCCAATGCGGGTGTGGGCGCGGTGTCGCAGCTGTGCGGCCTGCTGTTCATGAACCAGATCGGCGTGCAGCTGACGACGGTGCCGTACAAGGGCGCCGGCCCGGCGCTCAACGATCTCATGGGCGGGCAGGTCGACCTGCTGTGCGACCAGACCACGCAGACCGCGCCGGTCATCAAGGACGGCAACCGCGTGAAGGTGTTCGGCGTGACCACGCCGCAGCGCCTGTCGAGCATGCCCAACATCCCGACGCTGGACGAGCAGGGCCTCAAGGGCTTCGACGTGCGGGTGTGGCACGGCATGTATGCGCCCAAGGGCACGCCGCCCGCCGTGATCGAGAAGCTCAACGTTGCCTTGCGCGCCGCGCTGCAGGACGACATGGTCAAGCACCGGCTTGCCGAACTCAGCTCGGAAATCGTGCCGCTGGACAAGCAGACGCCGGAAAGCCTGCGCACGCACCTCACGGCAGAGGCTGCGAAGTGGGGCAAGGTGATCCGCGCCGCGGGCGTGCAGGCGGATTGATTGTTCAGGCGGGCGGCGGCTCCGGCTGAGCCCGCAGCGTCTCGTCGAACAGAGCGAGCAGGTGCCGCGCGAACACGTCCATGTTCGCCGGCCGGTCGCTGTCGCCGGCCTCGATGGTGCGGCTCACCGTGACCGCGCCGACCACGGCGATGCACACGTGCCCCGGCGCATCGCCGTACGGGCTGCCTGACGGGCCGGCCGCGCCGCTTTCGGCGATGCCCCAGGTGGTGTGGTGGGTGTCGCGCATCCGGCCGGCGACGAGCAGGGCGTAGGGCTCGGTTTCGCCGCGCATGCCGGTCATGTCTTCCGCGGTCAGGCCCAGCAGCGCCCGGCCGGCGCGCCGCGAATAGACGACGGCGCCGCCGCGGAAGTAGGCCGATGCGCCCGGAATGGCGAGCAGCGCAGCCGACACGAGGCCGCCTGCGGAAGATTCGACGACAGAGACCGTCTGGCCCCGTGCGCGCAGTGTTTCGCCGATACGCGCGGCGAGCACCGGTAGCGGTTCGGGCAGGGCGGGTGCGGTCATGGCGCCTGGAAACGGGAGCCGGGCCGTTTCACGTACGCCGGCGCGCGCTCATGGCTCGCCGTGTCTCCGTAGATCGTGTCCGCCGGGTAGTACTCGGCCTGCAGCTGCACCCGGGCTGCGGCTTCCTCGCCCGCGGTATGGGCGATGAAGGCCAGCATCAGGTCGGTACCGGCCGATACCCCGGCCGATGTCCAGACGTTGCCGTCACGCACGAAGCGCTGCTCGACCACCTTCACGTCGCCCAGTGCGCGCAGGCGGTCCAGCGATCCCCAGTGCGTGGTCGCGGTCTTGCCCGAGAGCAGCCCGGCCGCGTGCAGCACGAAAGCGCCGGTGCACACCGACATCAGCGTCTGGCAGCCCGGTGCCTGGTCGGCCAGGAAGCGCGTCATGGCGGGGTTGTCGACCTCGCGGCGCGTGCCCATGCCGCCGGGCACGAGCAGGCAGTCGAGAGGCGGGCAATCGGCAAAGGACGCGTGCGGGTTGATGGACAGGCCCTTGGCGCAGACCACCGGTTCGCGCTTTTCGGCCACGATCAGGCAGTGCTCGGGACCGGCGGCCAGCTTGCTCCACATGGTGAGCATTTCCCAGGGGCCGACGAAGTCGAGTTCCTCGACGTCGGGGAAGACGATGATCCCGAAATTCATACTTTCGAACTCCTTGGGTGTTGCCGCTTGCACGGGCTTGCACAAGAACAGACAGTGCGAGGATAGAGGCTGGGCACGAAGGCCGCTCTTCGTGACAGCTGGTTGCAAGCTTGGCTCAGTGTTTTCCTCAGAGGACGCAGGCTTGAAACTCGCTAGAGTGAAGGCGGCCGTTCAGGCTTTTGCTACGTACACAAAGGAAATCTTATGAGCAAGAAAGTTGCATATGTCACCGGGGGCATGGGTGGCATCGGAACAGCCATCTGCCAGCGTCTGCACAAGGACGGGTTCACCGTGATCGCCGGTTGCGGCCCCACGCGCGACTACGCCAAGTGGCTGGCCGAACAGAAAGCCGAAGGCTTCGAGTTCCACGCGTCGGTCGGCAATGTCGGCGACTGGCAATCCACCGTCGAGGCCTTCTCTGCCGCCAAGGCAGCGCATGGCGCCATCGATGTGCTGGTCAACAACGCCGGCATCACGCGGGACCGCATGTTCCTGAAGATGACGCCCGAAGACTGGAGCGCGGTGATCGAGACCAACCTCAACAGCATGTTCAACGTCACCAAGCAGGTGGTGGGCGACATGGTCGAAAAGGGCTGGGGCCGCATCATCAACATCAGCTCGGTCAATGGCGCCAAGGGCCAGGCGGGCCAGACCAACTACTCGGCGGCCAAGGCCGGCATGCACGGCTTCACCATGGCGCTGGCGCAGGAACTGGCCAACAAGGGCGTGACGGTCAACACCGTGAGCCCGGGCTACATCGGCACCGACATGGTCAAGGCCATCCGCCAGGAAGTGCTCGACAAGATCGTGGCCACCATCCCGGTCAAGCGCCTGGGCGAGCCGAGCGAAATCGCCTCGATCATCGCGTGGCTCGCCACCGACGAAGGCGGCTACAGCACCGGGGCCGACTTCTCGGTCAACGGCGGCCTGCACATGCATTAAGCATGCTGACTTGCACCTGATCGACAAAACCCGCTTCGGCGGGTTTTTTCATTTGATCGATGCGGGTTCCACGGATAGAAAGCCGCCAACACGCGTCCTACAGTGTCCAACCCTCCGGAGGCAAAAATGGAAAACACAACAAGCACACCCGCCAGAAAGCTCCCGCTCTACCGTTCGCTCTACGTGCAGGTGATCACCGCGGTGATCATCGGCGTGCTGCTCGGCCACTTCTATCCCGCGGCCGGCGAGGCGATGAAGCCGCTGGGCGACGGCTTCATCAAGCTGATCAAGATGATCATCGCGCCGATCATCTTCTGCACGGTGGTGGTGGGCATCGCCGGCATGGAAGACATGAAGAAGGTCGGCAAGACCGGCGGCCTGGCGCTGCTGTACTTCGAGGTCGTCAGCAGCATCGCGCTCATCGTCGGGCTGGTGCTGGTCAACGTGCTCAAGCCCGGTGCGGGCATGAACGTCGACCCGGCCACTCTCGACACCAAGTCGATCGCCTCCTACACCGGTCCCGGCAAGATGACCGGCACGGTCGACTTCATCCTGAACATCATCCCCAACACGCTCGTCGACGCGTTCGCCAAGGGCGAGATCCTGCAGGTGCTGCTGATCGCTGTGCTGTTCGGCTTTGCGCTGCACCGCTTCGGCGGCCGCGGCACGCTGGTGTTCGACGTGATCGAGAAGGGCTCGCACGTGCTCTTCGGCATCGTCAACTACATCATGAAGCTGGCACCCATCGGTGCCTTCGGCGCGATGGCATTCACCATCGGCAAGTACGGCCTGGGCAGCCTGTTCTCGCTCGGCAAGCTGATGGGCACGTTCTACCTGACCTGCCTGCTGTTCATCTTCGTGGTGCTGGGGCTCATTGCAAGGTTCCACGGCTTCAGCATCTGGAAGTTCATCAAGTACATCAAGGAAGAACTGCTGATCGTGCTGGGCACCTCGTCGAGCGAGTCGGTGCTGCCGCGCATGATGGAGAAGATGGAGAACCTGGGCGCGAACAAGACCTGCGTGGGCCTCGTGATTCCCACGGGCTATTCGTTCAACCTCGACGGCACCTCGATCTACCTGACGATGGCGGCGGTGTTCATCGCCCAGGCGACCAACACGCCGATGACGCTCACGCAGGAGATCACGCTGCTGGCCGTGCTGCTGCTCACGTCGAAGGGTGCGGCGGGCGTCACCGGCAGCGGCTTCATCGTGCTGGCGGCCACGCTGTCGGCGGTGGGCCACGTGCCGGTGGCGGGGCTCGCGCTCATCCTGGGCATCGACCGCTTCATGTCGGAGGCGCGCGCGCTCACCAACCTGATCGGCAATGGCGTCGCCACCATCGTGGTTGCCAAGTGGACCAACGAGCTTGACGAGACGCGGCTGCAGGCGGGGCTCAACAACGAGACTTGGGTAGAGGCGCAAGAGCCTGAGACGTTGGATGCCGCTCGCACCAGCAAGATGGCCGGCTGATCTCTCGGCACGACAGCCGGGCCCCGGACAAGATGGCCGTGTGAAATAAAAGGGCAGACATCGTTCCTGCAAAATGGAGCGATGCCCCACAGCGTTTCCCTCATCAACACGATTGCCGCCGGCTTGGGGTTGGCGTTGGTGTTCGGATTCCTGGCAGCCAAGCTGCGGCTGCCCGCGCTGGTCGGCTACCTGTTGGCGGGCGTGATCATCGGGCCGTTCACACCGGGCTTCGTGGCCGACGCGGAAATCGCCGCCCAGCTTGCCGAAATCGGCGTCATGCTGCTGATGTTCGGCGTAGGCCTTCATTTTTCCCTCGACGACCTGCTGGCCGTACGCAAGATCGCACTGCCCGGCGCGATCGCGCAGATCGGCGTGGCCACGCTGCTCGGCGGTGGGCTGGCCCTGTGGTGGGGCTGGAGCCCCGGCGCGGCACTGGTGTTCGGGCTCGCGCTGTCGGTGGCGAGCACGGTCGTGCTGCTGCGCGCGCTCGAAAGCCTGGGCATCCTCGATTCATTTACGGGCCGCATCGCCGTCGGCTGGCTCGTGGTCGAAGACCTGGCGATGGTGCTGGTGCTCGTGCTGTTGCCGCCGCTGGCGGGCACGCTGGGCGGGCAGGGTGCGCAGCAGGCCGGGCCGGCCGATCCGCTGTGGCAGACGCTGGGCCTCACGCTGCTGCAGGTCGGCGGCTTCGTGGCGCTGATGCTGGTGGTGGGGCGGCGCGTGTTCCCGTGGATCCTCTGGCAGGTCACGCGGACCGGCTCGCGCGAGCTGTTCACGCTGTGCGTGGTGGCCGCTGCCGTGAGCATCGCTTTTGCCTCGGCGGCGCTGTTCGGCGTGTCGTTTGCGCTGGGCGCCTTCTTCGCCGGCATGGTGATGCGCGAGTCGCAGTTTGCCCACCGCGCCGCGCAAGAGTCGCTGCCGCTGCGCGACGCCTTCGCGGTGCTGTTCTTCGTGTCGGTCGGCATGCTGTTCGACCCGTCGGTGCTGATCGAGCGGCCGCTGCAGGTGTTGGCGGTGGTGCTGGTCATCGTGCTGGGCAAGTCGCTCGCGGCCTGCGCGCTGGTGCTGGTGTTCCGCTACCCGCTGGGCACGGCGCTCACGGTGAGCGCCAGCCTGGCGCAGATCGGCGAGTTCTCGTTCATCCTGGCCGGGCTGGGCGTGTCGCTGGGCCTGCTGCCGGTGGAGGGCCAGAGCCTGGTGCTGGCGGGTGCGCTGATTTCCATTGCCACCAACCCGTTGTGGTTCAGCCTGATCGGGCCGATGCAGAAGTGGCTCCATGCCCGTTCGTCCTTCGCGCGCGGGCTCGAATCGCGCGACGACCCGCTGGCCGAACTGCCCATGACCACCGAGGCCAAGTACCTCTCGCGGCAAGTGGTGCTGGTGGGCTACGGCCGCGTGGGGCGCCGCATTGCGGCCGAACTCGACGCGCACGACATTCCCTACGTGGTGGCCGAGCAGAACCGCGAGCTTGTCGAAAAGCTGCGCGAGGCCGGCACGCCGGCCGTGTGGGGCGACGCGGCCGACCCGGCGGTGCTGATCCAGGCGCACATCGCGCGCGCCCGCGTGCTGGTGGTGGCCACGCCCGACGCCATGAACGTGCGCCAGATGATGGAGACGGCGCGCACGCTCAACCCCACCATCCAGACCGTGATCCGCAGCCACAACGAGCAGGAGGCCCGGCTGCTCACGCAGGAAACCTCTGCCACCGTGTTCCTCGGCGAGCACGAACTCGCCCAGGCCATGGCCCGTGATGTAGTCCAGCGCGCCGTGTCGATGGCCGTGCCGGCTTGAAGACGCCTGCTTTCCTCTTCTTCTCAGAGGTCTTCGATGACCAGCGTGCGGTAGCGCTGGGCGATGGAATAGGGCACGGTGCGCACCAGTTCCATCAGGCGTTCGGCGGCAGCGCCGTCTCTTGTCCTCACCAGCAGGCCCGTGTGGCCGTCGCGCGCCAACTCGGTATAGGCGCGTACCGTCGCGGCGTCGGTGCCGGCGGAGGGCAGGGGGTTGTCGGATGTCTTCGCGGTCGGGGCGATTTCGGCCAGCACCGTTTGCGCGGGCAGCAGATAGACCTCGTCGCCACTCATGCCTTTTTCGATCAGGCGGTGGCCGATGCGGTCGGCGTCTTCCGCACTCGGAAACATCACCATCGAGTAGCCGGTCGGGTAAAAGGCCCCGCCGATGCTCGATCGCATGCCCGGTTCAAGAGTGAAATGCTTCATGCTGCCTCCTGTTCTTGGAAAGGCTTCTGAAAGGTCCCTGACTACAACATTAGGTCGCACCGGCACCGGGCTCTGTAGGAGAAACCCGAAAGCACTGTCAACCGCGTGCGTACCCCGCCCATTCAAAAAAGAACCGACAACCTTGTCAGCCACTCTTACCTCCATGCCCTCATCGAGAAACATCGCGCTCACCGTCCATGAACTGGAGGCGGGCGAGTTCTACTGGGTGCTGATGGAGGCGGTCGACGACACGCCTGGCGAGACCTCCCACGTCTATGTGCCGCTGGAGGCAGCCCACGATCCCTATGCCACCTATTCGAACGCGCTGGTGGCGGGCGTGGCCGTGATGCGGCGGCTGTTCGGACCCGACGGAAGGCCTGCCTGAGGCCCATCAGAGGCCTTCGGCGGAAGGCCTCTCCCTATAATCCCGCCGTTCTGGTGCGTTAATTCTTATTAATCCCGCCAGGCAACACGGTTCGAAGGTGCCCCGCACGCCATCTCATGGCCACGGGGTTAAACGGGAAGCAGGTGCGCCGCGTCGTTCATTCTTGATTGATTGACGCTGCAACTCCTGCGCTGCCCCCGCAACGGTCAGCGGATCTGGAAACCCTCATGCTTATGCCTCCCAGACGGCACGGGCAGCCACTGCGCTTCGGCGTGGGAAGGCGAGGGTTTCGGCCGCGGTGTGCATCCATTCATTGATTGATTGGCACGCCGCGGCGCTCCGCAAGCCCGGATACCGGCCTTCGCAACCGCCTTCGGACGCTGCGGGAGTGCGTGTCCGGGCCTGCCACCGCTTCGCGCTCGCGCGTACCGTCGCAGTCCCTTCGCCTCTTCCGCCGCGTCCTCTATCGGTCAGGAGCCTGCGGGGACGCGGGCCGGAGGAGAAGTCACATGGGTCATGCATCGCCAGCGCGCGATCGCACGGGCGCGCCGCTGCGTTGGACGCGCCTTTCGGGTCTTTCACTGGGTCTGGGGCTGGTTTTCGGGCCTTCCGCGGTCTTCGCGCAGTCGTCGGGTGAAGCAGCCAGCAGCAACAGCCAGAGCCTCAAGCCTGTGCAGGTCGAGGCCGAACGGCATACCCCGCTCGCCATCGACGAACCCTCGCACACCGGCAGCCGCCTCGGCCTCACGCCGCTGGAAACGCCGGCCAGCATCGAAGTGCTGACGGGCGATACCATCCGCGCACGCGGCGACGTCTCGGTGATCGATGCCGCCACCCGTGCCACCGGCATCACCGGCACGCCCGGCCCCGGCAACGGCGGCACCGCGATGGTGGCGCGCGGCTTCTCGGGCCACGGCTCGGTGATGCAGCTGTTCGACGGCACGCGCCTCTACGCAGGCGCGGGCACTGTCACCTTCCCGTTCGACACCTGGTCTGTCGACCGCATCGAGGTGCTGCGCGGCGCGGCCTCGGTGATGTACGGCGAGGGTGCCATCGGCGGCGCCATCAACGTGGTGCCCAAGAAGCCGACGCGCGGCCCGATCCAGAACGAGGCGCTGGTCACGGTGGGCTCCGACGCCACCCGCCAGGTGGCCTTTGGCAGCGGCGGGGCGATCAACGACAAGCTCTCCTACCGCTTCGACATCAGCCACCGCCAGACCGACGGCTTCATGCAGCGCGGGCAGGCCGAGAGCCTGGCCGTGGGCGCGGCCGTGCGGCTCGACGTGTCGCCGCAGCTGCAGTTCACGCTGTCGCACGACGAGGGCCGGCAGTCGCCGCAGCGCTACTTCGGCGTGCCGCTGATCGACGGCCGCCTGAGCAGCCAGACGCTGCGCCAGAACTACAACGTCGACGATTCGGAAATCAAGTACCGCGACAAGTGGACCCGGCTCGACGCCCAGTGGACGCCCAACAGCGCCGTCACCGTGCGCAACCAGCTCTACCGGCTGGAGAGCAAGCGCCACTGGCGCGACAGCGAGACCTACACCTACAACGCCACCACGCGGCGCGTGACGCGCGGCGACTACCTGGAAATCGGCCACGACCAGGAGCAGATCGGCAACCGCACCGACGCGACCTTCAAGCACAGCCTGTTCGGCCTGGCCAACCAGGTGCTGGTGGGCTTCGACGCGAATCACATCAACTTCCAGCACAGCAACGATTCACCGTACGGCGGGCGCTCGGTGGTCGACCCCTTCGCCTTCAACCCCGGCTACTACGTGTCGCCCGTGGCCTACACGCCGCGCTACCGGACCAAGACCGACACCTACGCCTTCTTCACCGAAGACAAGCTGGCCTTCAACGAGCAGTGGTCGGTGGTGGGCAGCCTGCGCTGGGACCATGCCAAGGTGGCGCGCGCCGACCTGCAGAACGCAGCCAACAACCTCGGCAAGACCTTCGAGTACGCCACCGGCCGCCTCGGCGTGGTGTATGCGCCCGATGTGTCGCAGTCGTTCTATGCGCAGGTGGCGCGCGCGGCCGACCCGCTGACCTCGCTCATCTCCACCTCGGCCACGCAGGTGCCGTTCGAGCTCAGCACCGGCCGGCAGGTCGAGGTTGGCTACAAGCGCCAGCTGGCCGACAACCGCGGGGCCTGGACCGTGGCGGCCTATCGCATCGAGAAGACCAAGCTGCTCTCGCGCGACGCGACCGATCCGACCACCACCCAGCAGATCGGCAAGCAGTCGTCCGAAGGCATCGAGGCCACGCTCGACCTGGCGCTCACCTCGACGCTGCGGCTCGAAGCCAACGTGGCCAAGCTGCGCGCGCGCTATGACGACTTCAACGAAGTCGTCAGCGGGCGCCTCGTCTCGCGCGCGGGCAACACGCCCACTGGCGTGCCCGAAGAGGCCGCGAATCTCTGGCTCAACTGGCGCTTCCTGCCGCAGTGGGAGGCCGATTTCGGCGTGCGCTACGTCGGACCACGCCAGGTCGATACGGCCAACTCGCGCAAGATCGGCTCCTACACGGTGGCCGATGCGGGCGTGAGCTGGCAGGCGAATCCTTCGCTGAAGCTTGCGCTGCGCGCCTACAACCTGGCCGACCGCCGCTACGCGGTGTCGTTCTCGAACGGCGGCAACCAGTGGTTGCTGGGCCGCCCGCGTTCGTTCGAGCTGTCGGCTCTGGTCAACTTCTGAGCGGCGCTCCCATGACTTCCGCATGGCGCCGCGCCTGGCCGATCATCCGGCACTGGCTCTACTGGACGCACCGGTGGCTGGGCATTGGCGGCTGCCTGCTGTTCGTCATGTGGTTCGTCTCGGGCGTCGTGATGATGTACGTGGGGTATCCCAACCTCACGGACGAAGAGCGGCTTGCGGGGCTGGCGCCGCTGCGTTTCGAGCAGGCGGCGGTGTCGCCAACCGCTGCACTCGACGCGCTGCCGCAGGCGGCCCGCGTGCAGCCGCGGCGCATGGTGCTGGAGATGCAGGGCGGCATCAACGCCGAGCCCGTATGGCGCATCGTCGATGCGAGCGGAGGCCGGCACACGGTCTCGGCGCGCGACGGCCATGTGCCCGGCCCGGTCGATGCCGCGCAGGCCGAAACCATCGCACGGGCCTTCTCGGGCCATGCGAGTGCGCACTGGGCCGAGACGCTGGAGCGCGACCAGTGGACCGTGCCGCAGGGCCTGAACCCGCTGCGCCCGCTGCACCGCATCGAAGTCGGCGACGCGGCCGGCACGGAGCTGTACGTGTCTTCGCGCAACGGCGAAGTGGTGCGCGACACCACACGCTCGGAGCGCTTCTGGAACTGGCTGGGCTCCGTGCCGCACTGGATCTACTTCACGCCACTGCGCGCCGATCCGCCGCTGTGGCACGACGTGGTGGTGTGGCTGTCGGCGGCATGCATCGTTTCGGCCGTGACGGGCATCGTCATCGGCATCCTGCGGGTGCGCCTGCGGCGCAGGTTCCGCAATGGCGCGGTCACGCCGTACAACGGATGGATGGCCTGGCACCACATCGCGGGGCTGATCGGCGGCTTCTTCGTGCTGACGTGGATCATCAGCGGCTGGCTGTCGATGAACCCCAATGGCTGGTTCCAGCGCGGGCCGGGCGACGCGGCTGCGATGGCGCGCTACACGGGTGCCGGTAAGTCGCCGTTCCCCTGGCCGCCAGCGGTGTTGCCGCCAGGCGAGGGCGAGGCCGCACCGCGCGAGGCCGTGCTGCTGTGGTTCGACGGCAAGCCGCTGCTGCACCTGCGCGACGCGAAGGCGCGCGTGCGGGTGGTCGATGCGGCCACCGGCAGCCCCGCCGTCATCGGCAAGAGCGACATCCTGCGCGCCGCCGCCCGCCTGCGGCCCGGCGCCATCACCCAGGCCACGCTGCAGACCCGCGAAGACTTCCACTGGTACGGCCACCACCGCGAGCGCACCGTGCCCGTGTGGCGGCTGCAGTTCGACGACCCCGCGCACAGCTGGATCTACATCGACCCGGCCAGCGGGCAGGTCGCCGGCAGCAACGACAGCAATTCGAGGCTGCGACGCTGGCTCTTCAATGCGGCGCACAGCCTCGACTTTCCCTGGCTCATCCAGTACCGGCCGGCCTGGGATCTCGTGGTGTGGCTGCTTTCCATCGTCGGCACCGTGGCCTCGGCCAGCGGCGTCGTGATCGGCTGGCGACGGCTGCGGCGCAAGCCTCGACCATTGGCCATATCGAAGGGGCTTGCGCAAGCAGGCCCATGAACCAACAATCAACTTTCGCACTGCGGTGCATTTCAGGAGGTGCTCGATGCACATCGAACCAGGTCTCGTCGACGGATCCAAGATCTTCCTCAGCTACGCCACGGCGGCAGCTGCTCTCGCCTACACAGGCAAGGTGGCCTTCGATACGGCCGTGAAGGACGGCCTTGCCGCCCTGGCGCTGCGCTCGGCCATTGCCATTGCGCTGGTGTTCTGCTTCTTCGAGGTGTTGCCGCATCACCCGGTGGGCGTGTCCGAGGTGCACCTGATTCTGGGCACGACCCTGCTGCTGGTGTTCGGCCTGGCGCCTGCGGCCATTGGCCTGGCGGGCGGGTTGCTCATCCAGGGCCTGTTCTTCGAGCCGCAGGATGTGCCGCAGTTCGGCATGAACGTCACCACCTTGCTGGTGCCCTTGTTCGCAGCGGCCGCGCTGGCACGTCGGATCATTCCCCAGAACCTGGCCTACGTGGACATCAGCTACCAGCAGGCATTCAAGCTGTCGGTGGCCTACCAGGGCGGCATCGTGGTCTGGGTCGGCTTCTGGGCGCTCTACGGACGCGGCACCGGGCTCGAGAACCTGAGCCAGATCGCCAGCTTCGGCGCTGCCTACATGACAGTCGTGCTTGTCGAGCCGCTGGTCGACCTGGGTGTGTTGGCCGCCGCAAAGGCCTGGCGTCGTCTGCAGGGCACGGCCTTCGTCGAGCGCCGCCTGTACAGCGCCATCTGATTCAACCAATGCATCGCCGCGCTCACGAGGTGCTGCCTCGGGGAGCGGCACGGGCGCTTGCGCGCCTGAAAGAACATCTCCCATGACACAAGCAAGCAACGCCAAGATCCCCGTCACCATCGTCACGGGCTTCCTCGGCAGCGGCAAGACCACGCTGCTGCGCCACATCCTCGGCAATGCCGAAGGCCGCCGCATCGCGGTGATCGTCAATGAGTTCGGCGAACTCGGCATCGACGGCGAGATTCTTCGTGGCTGCGGCATCGGCTGCGACGACGAGGGCAACGAGCGCGAAGGCGCGCTGTACGAGCTGGCCAACGGCTGCGTCTGCTGCACCGTGCAGGAAGAATTCCTGCCTGTGATGCTGCAACTGGCCGAGCGCCGCGGCGACATCGATGCCGTGATCATCGAAACCTCGGGCCTCGCGCTGCCCAAGCCGCTGGTGCAGGCCTTCCAGTGGCCGGACATCGCCAACATCTTCACCGTGGATTCCGTGGTCACGGTGGTCGACGGCCCGGCCGCCGCCTCGGGCCAGTTCGCCGAGAACCCCGAGGCTGTCGACGAAGCCCGCCGCGCCGACCCCAACCTCGACCACGAGTCGCCGCTGCACGAGCTGTTCGAAGACCAGCTCTCGGCCGCCGACCTCGTGGTGCTGAACAAGACCGACCTGATGGACGACGCCGCGCGAGCGAAGGTCGAGGCGCTGGTGCGCGAAGAGCTGCCGCCCGAAGTCAAGATCGTGGCTGCCACCGAAGGCCGGTTGCCGCTCGCGCTGCTGCTGGGGCAGGGCCGCGCGGCCGAGGCCACCATCCACCTGCGCGAAAGCCACCACGACCACGAGGAAGACCACGACCACGACGAGTTCGACTCGCTCGTGATCGAGCTGCCGCCGGTGGATCGCGACGGCCTGCTCGCCGTGCTCGGCAGGCTGGTCGAGCAGCACGCCATCTACCGTGTGAAGGGCTTCGTCGCCATTCCGGGCAAGCCGATGCGCCTGCTGGTGCAGGGCGTGGGTCGCCGCTTCGACCATCACTTCGACCGCCGCTGGCGCGATGGCGAGGCGCAGCGCACGCGGCTCGTGTTCATCGGCGAAGACCTCGACGAGGCGGTGCTGCGCAAGGCGCTGGAAGAGGTGAGCGCGGTCGCAGCCTGACGGCTTGAACGCATGCATCTGCTGAGCACCCAGCCCGGACGCTTCGTCGAAGACGACAGCGTCGTCACCCGGCTCGACCAGACGCCGGGCGACATCGTGGTGCTCAGCTCGGCCGACACCACGCTGGCGCTGCTCGCGGCGGCGCGCACGGCGCTGGCGGTCGCCGACCCCGGCTATCCGTCGCTGCGGCTGGCCAACCTGATGCACCTGCGCCAGCCTGCGTCGCTCGACCTGTACATCGACGAGGTGCTGCAGCATGCGCGCGTGGTGGTGGTCGATCACCTGGGTGCGGAATCGGCCTGGGCCTACGGGCTCCAGCAGCTCGAAAAGCTCGCGAAGCGCAAGGGCCAGCAGCTCGCCATGTTCTCCGGCGACCTGCAGGAAGACGAAGACCTGCTTGCGCGCAGCACGGCGCCGCGCGCGGTGAGCCGCCAGCTCTGGCAGTACATGCGCAGCGGCGGGGCGGGCAATGCGATGCAGTTTTTGCGCGCGGTGGCCTTCCATGGGCTGGGGCACGGCGAAGCGCCGCTGCCGCCACGCAGCCTGCCGCAGGTTGCGCTGCATGTGCCGCGCGGCATTGACGCTGCGCACACCGTGGCCGGCATCGACGATTTGCGCGCCGGGTGGCATGTGGGCGCGCCGGTGGTGGCGCTGGTGTTCTATCGCTCGCATCTGCTGTCGGGCAACACGGTGGCTTTCGATGCGCTCGCCGCCGCATTGAGCGCAGAAGGGCTGAACCCGCTGCCGGTTGCGCTCGATTCACTCAAAGACCCGCTGTGCCTGTCCACACTGCGCGAGCTGTGCACCGAGCATGACGTGCAGCTCGTGCTCAACACCACGGCTTTCGCCGCGATGGGGCAGGGCGCGCAGAACGAAGAGGGCGAAGGCATCGCGCTGGCCGGTGACGCACCCGTGCTGCAGGTGATCGTGAGCGGCGGCAACCGCGAAGACTGGCTGGCCGACAGCCAGGGCCTGCGCCCGCGCGACATTGCCATGCAGATCGCGCTGCCCGAGATGGACGGCCGCATCATCACGCGCGCCGTGAGCTTCAAGGGCCTGTCGCACCGCTGCGAACTTACGCAGACCGAGGTGGTGAACTACCAGCCCGAGCCTGATCGCATAGCTTTCGTCGCCGAGCTGGCGCGCCGCTGGTGCCGGCTGCGCAGCCTGCGTGCCGGCGACAAGCGCATCGCGCTGATCCTCGCGAACTACCCGGGCAGCGAGGGGCGCATCGGCAGCGGCGTGGGGCTCGACACTCCTGCCTCGGTGATGGCGATCCTGCGCGCGATGGCGGCCGAAGGCTATGCGCTGGGCGAGCCCGGCGCAATGCCCGCTGATGGCGATGCGCTGATGCGCAGGCTGCAGGAAGGCATCGCGAACGACCCCACGCAATGGGCCGCGCGGCCGGCGTGGCAGAGCTACGGGCTGGCCGAGTACCGCGCATGCCTGGCAAAGCTGCCCGATGGCATGGCGGCGGCCATCGACGCGCGCTGGGGGCCGCCCGAACAAGACCCGATGGTGCGAAACAGCCGCTTCATGATCGCCGGCCTGCGGCTGGGCCGCGTGTTTGTCGGCATCCAGCCTGCGCGCGCACTGGGCACGCTGGGTGCAGCCGACTACGCGAGCTATCACGACGCGGAGCTGGTGCCGCCGCACAGCTATCTCGCTTTCTATTTCTGGCTGCGCGAGGCCTTTGCCATCGATGCGGTGGTGCACGTCGGCAAGCACGGCAACCTCGAATGGCTGCCGGGCAAGAGCATCGCGCTGTCGCAGTCTTGCTGGCCCGACGTCATCCTCGGGCCGCTGCCCAACGTGTACCCGTTCATCGTCAACGACCCGGGCGAGGGTGCGCAGGCCAAGCGGCGCACGCAGGCGGTCATCGTCGACCACCTGATGCCGCCGCTCACGCGCGCCGAGAACCACGGCCCGATGCAGGACCTGGAACGGCAGGTCGACGAGTACTACGACGCACTGCTGGTCGATGCGCGCCGCGCCAAGGTGCTGCGCGCGCAGATCCTCGCGGCGGTGCGCGCGCAGCATCTGGTCGAGGAACTGGCCATGCCCGGCGCGGAAGACGATGCGGTGCTCGCGCGCGTGGATGCCTACCTGTGCGAGCTGAAGGAAACGCAGATCCGCGACGGGCTGCATGTGTTCGGCGCATCGCCGCGCGAGCGGCTGCGGCGCGACACGTTGCTGGCGCTGGCACGCTATCCGGCTGCCGATGGTGCGGGCGCGAATGCCGGGCTGCTCGGCGCGCTGTCGCAAGATCTGCTGGCGGGCGATGCCTTCGACCCGCTCGACATCGACGCGGCCCGGCCGTGGCAGGGCGCGCGCCCCACGCTGCTGCAATCGGTGAGCACTGAAGCGTGGCGGCATCAGGGCGACACGCGCGAGCGGCTGGAACTGCTGGCGCAGCGCCTGCTGGAAGAGGGCGCATGCCCGTCCGAACTGCCGAAGACTACCGCCGTGATGGGCCGCATCGCGCAAAGCCTGGCGCCCGCGCTCGATGCCTGCGGTGCGCAGGAACTGCTGCAACTCTCCCGCGCCTTGCAAGGCCGATTCGTGCCGCCGGGCCCGAGCGGTTCGCCTTCGCGCGGCCGGCCCGACGTGCTGCCTACCGGCCGTAATTTCTATGCGGTCGATACGCGCGCCATTCCCACCCCTACTGCATGGATGCTCGGCCTCAAGTCAGCCGCGCAATTGGTCGAGCGGCATATGCAGGAGCACGGCGACTATCCGGTGGCCATGGGCCTGTCGGTCTGGGGCACGGCCACCATGCGCACCGGCGGCGACGATCTGGCACAGGCCTTCGCGCTCATCGGCGTGCGGCCCAAGTGGGCGCCGGGCAGCCAGCGCGTGGTCGATTTCGAGGTGCTGCCCACGGTCGGCATCGGCCGTCCGCGCATCGACGTCACGCTGCGCATCTCCGGCTTCTTCCGCGACGCCTTTCCCAACGCCGTGCAGATGTTCGATGCGGCCGTGCAGGCCGTCGCCGCACAGGAAGACGAAGACGCCGAGCGCAACCCGATTCGCGCACGCATCCTCCGCGAGGCCGCCGCGCTGGAGGCGCAAGGTGCTTCTCCGGAAGAAGCGCGCCAGCAGGCCGGCTGGCGCGTGTTCGGCTCCGCGCCCGGCAGCTACGGCTCGGGCCTGCAACCGCTGTTCGACCATGGCGACTGGCAGACCGACGACGACCTGTCGAAGGCCTACGTCGGCGGCAGCGCCCACGCCTACGGCCAGGGCAGCGACGGCGTGCCCGCCGCCGACGCGCTGGTTCGCCGCCTGCGCGCCATGAACGTCGTCATGCAGAACCAGGACAGCCGCGAGCACGACCTGCTCGACTCCAACGACTACTACCAGTTCCAGGGCGGCATGGTCGCCGCCGTGCGCCATCTGAGCGGCCGGCAGCCGGCGATGTACCACGGTGACCATGGCAACCCGCAGGCGCCGCGCGTGCGCACGCTGAAGGAAGAAATCAGCCGCGTCATCCGCTCGCGCGTGGTCAATCCGAAGTGGATCGACGGCGTGAAGCGGCATGGCTACAAGGGCGCCTTCGAGATGGCCGCGACGGTCGACTACCTGTTCGGCTTCGATGCCACCGCGCGCGTGGTCGGCGACCACCAGTACGCGATGGTGGCCGACGCCTATGTGCTCGACGAAGCCACGCGTGACTTCGTGAGCGAACACAATCCGCGCGCGCTGCACGACATGCTCAGCCGCCTGCTCGAAGCCATGCAGCGCGGCCTGTGGCAGTCGCCCGGCGACTACAAGAACCAATTGGAAAACCTGCTGCTCGACCACGAGCAGCAGATGGAAGGAAGCCCGCGATGACCACTGCCGCCCCGATGCCGGTGCCTTTTCCCTTTGCCGCGATAGCGGGCCAGCCGCATCTGCGCCAGGCGCTGCTGCTGGCTGCTGTCGATCCCGGCCTGGGTGGTGTGCTGATCGAAGGGCCGCGCGGCACTGCCAAGACCACGGCTGCCCGTGCGCTGGCCGAGCTGTTGCCGGGTGCCCCCTTCGTCACGCTGCCGCTGGGCGCGAGCCTCGAAAGCCTCGTCGGTACGCTGGACCTCGGGCAGGCGCTGGCCGGCCATGAGCTCAAGTTCGCGCCCGGCCTGCTGGCGCGCGCGCATGGCGGCGTGCTGTACGTGGACGAAATCAACCTGCTGCCCGATGCGCTGATCGACTCGCTGCTCGACGCGGCGGCCAGCGGCGTCAACGTGGTGGAGCGCGACGGAATCTCGCATCGGCACGCCGCACGCTTCGTGCTGGTCGGCACCATGAACCCGGAAGAGGGCACGCTGCGCCCGCAACTGCTCGACCGCTTCGGCCTGTGCGTGCAACTGCGCAACATCGGGGGCGCGGCCGAGCGGCAGGCCATCGTGCGTGCGCGGCTGGCCTTCGATGCCGATCCGCAGGGCTTTCGTGCGAAGCACGCACAGGAAGAGGCCGAACTGGCTGCTGCGCTGGTTCGCGCACGGGCGCTCGTGGGAGATGCAGCGGCGCTGCCGTACGGCGATGCGGTGCACGAGGCGGTCGGCGCGCTGTGTATCGAGGCCGGCGTCGATGGCTTGCGAGCCGATCTCGTGATGCTGCGCTCGGCTCGGGCACTTGCAGCATGGGAGGGCTCGGCTGCCATCACCACCGACCACGTGCAGCGCGTGGCAGAGGCCGTGCTGCTGCATCGGCGCAAGCCTGAAGCCGAGGCTGCGGCGCCGGCCCCCGCGCCCCGAGCCGGAAAGCCCGATGGGAGCAGTAACGGCAAAGATGAAGCAAACAGCGCAGGCGACGAAGACTGGGGCGCCATGCCCCCTGAACCCGTCGGCATCGAGCGCGTGAAGCCGCTGCGCCCGCTGATCGACCGCACGCAGGCCGCCCCAAAAAAAGCCTGAGCCTCCGGGACGCCGCACCCGCTGGCGCACGCCAGGGTGACCGGAGGCAGGGTTCGCAAAGGGACGCATGGCAGGGCCGCTCGCCGCAGGGCGCGGCCTTCGACTGGCCGCGCACCCTTGTGGCACGCGGCGCCGACCGGCTGCGCGCCGGGCACCTGCGCCATCGCCCGCAAGAAGCGCGCAGCGGTGCACTCCATTGCTTCCTGCTCGACTGCTCGGCCTCGATGCGCAACGACAGCAACCTCGCACGCGCCAAGGGCCTGCTGCTCGCGCTGATACAGGAGGCCTACCAGCGCCGCGACCACGTCGCGCTGCTGTGCTTTGCCGGCGAGGTGGTCGAGCTGCGTCTGCCGCCACGCCGCGCCAGCGCCTGGAACGACGACTGGATCGCGCCTATTGCCGCCGGTGGTGGCACGCCGCTAGCGTTGGGCGTGCAGCGTGCCGGCCAGTTGCTCGCGAAGAGCGAAACGCGGCAGCGCTGGCTGTGGCTGCTGACCGACGGCCGCAGCAGCGAAAGCCCCGCGCGGCCCGAGACCGCCGATGTTGCGTGCGTGGTCGATTTCGAGGCGGCACGAATGCCGCTGCATCGCGCCAAGCAGCTCGCCACGCAATGGGACGCGCGCTACCTCATCGTGTAGGGCTGATCGGCGGTTTTTGCACCGCCGTTGCGTTACCGTGCGGCATGAGCGTCAAAACCTGCTTCCTGGCCCTTGCGTTGAGCGTGACGCTGCCTGCTTTCGCGCAACCCGCGGTGCCGCCGGACGGCGCGACTTGCCAGGCGGAGGAGGCATTGCTCGAGCGCGATATCGATCTTGCGCGTTCCCGGGGCCAGATGTTGCGGCGGCGAGAGCTTGCCGAGGCATTGAGCGCGCTGCAGCTGCGTTGCAGCAAGACCGCGCCGCCAGCCGAGAGCCGCGCAGCCCGCATCGACAAGCTGGAGCAGGAGGCTCGGGCGCTTCGGCTGGAACTCGATCGCACCGAGGAGCAACTGCGCAAGCTGAAGAACGAGTCGCCCTGACGCCGATGCCGGGTCGCTTACGGGGCAGGCGTCTCGGTTTCTTCAGGCGCCAGCATCGTCCCCCGACAGCCCGGCGAGCCGCAATGGCAGGGGTACTTCGACGGCGGCGAGCCGTCGTCCGCTGTCAGCGAGTAGTCGATGAACAACTCGTCGCCCGCGTCCACCGCCACCAGCGTCTGGAACTTGAGCACCAGCTCGCCGCCCTCGTCGTATTCCTCCACCGCTTCGCAGTTCGGCTCGCACGAGTGGTTCAGGTGGCGGGTGGCGTTGCCGCCCTTGGAGCCGTCGATGGTCTCGTGGTTCGTCAGCGTGAACAGGTAGGTCAGCTGGTCGTCCCAGACCTTGGTGGCGATTTCGGCCTTGGTGTAGCGGCGGCCTTCGTACAGGCCGAGAAAGGCTTCGGCCGGCAGGTCGCGCGTGGCAAAGGCGCCGAGGCCGTGCACGCCGCTGGGGCCCACCCGGACGAAAGGGGTGGACGAGGTTTGCTTGCGATGCTTCATGGGGGAAAGAAGGAAACGGGGGGCGTCGAGATATCAAGTGATCGGCAGCTTCGCCACGAAACAGGTGCCTTCGTCCGCACAGGACGTGACCTCCAGCGTGCCGCCGTGGGCCGCGGCGATTTCCGAGCAGATGTAGAGGCCGAGTCCCAGTCCGCCGCCGGGCTTGCTGTTCTCGGGGCGCCAGTAGGGCTGGAAGATCTTCGCGATGTCGCAGGGAGGAATAGGGTCGCCGCCGTTCGTCACCGACAGCACGAGCTGGCCGTTGCGCACGTCGGCGCGAACCACGATCGGCTGGTCCGGCGCGCCGTGCGCGACCGCGTTGCCGAGCAGGTTGGACAGCACCTGCTGGATGCGGCCCTGGTCGCAGCGCACCACGCCGCTGACCGAGAGTTCGTCGCGGATGTCGAGCGCGGGATGGGCGGCGCGCACTTCGTCGATCACGTCGTTGAGTCCCGAGGCCAGGAATTCGGTTTCGCGGATTGCGAGGCCCATGCCCGAGCCGAGCCGCACGCGCGCGAAGTCGAGCACGTCGTCGATCAGCGCCGACATGCGGCGCGTGCTGGCCTTGAGCCGGGTTCCGAGCTTGACGAGGTCGGGCTCCGCCTGCCGCCGGATCAACAGTTCGGCCGCGACGCCCACCGATGACAGCGGGTTGCGCAGGTCGTGCCCCAGCACGGCGATGAACTGCTCGCGCAGTTCGGCTGCGTCCTGCGCCGACTGCAGGGCTGTTTCGGCGCGCTCCTGCCGGGCTTCGGTTTCGAGCTGGCGCGCGATCAGGTCAGCAAAGGCGGTGAACATCGTCACCACCCGGGCATCGGACACCATGGCTGGGCGCGGGTCGATGGCGCAGAGGTTGCCGAAGTAGTCGCCGTTGCTGTGGATGATGGGCACCGAGATGTAGCTCTCGATGTTGTACAGGCGCGGTGTGTGATGGTTGGCGTAGACCGGGTCGGTGCTGGCGTGGTCGATCACCACGGGCTGGCGGGCCATGCGCGATTCGCTGCACAGCGTGGTCTCCACCTTGAGCTGGCCGCCGGGCTCCAGGCCGAACTGGATGGTGTCTTCCACCGCGCAGGCGGTCCAGGTGCCGTCGGTCACGCGGGCCACGGCGGCAAAGCCCATGCCGGTGTTCTGGCAGATGATCTTCAGCAGCGAGGGCACGGCGCTGATGCGGCCGATGGCGGCCACGTCCCGCGCGATGGCCTCGTCGCTGTCGACGTCGGCGGCAGGCGCGAAGAGGGCGGCAGGCGTGTTCAAGGTGCTGGAATGGTACGCCAGGGCCCGCGAAGTCAAGGCTTGGGCTCGCCCAGCGAGGCCAGGCAGCCAACGATCGCATCGGCCGCCTCGTCCAGCCGAGGGCCGGGGCGCATCATCAGGTCGAAGCGGGCCGAGGCAAAGCTGCACACGCGCCCGCGTTGGATGGCCGACATGGCCGACCAGCCGGGCCGCGAAGCCATGGCCGAGATTTCGCCGAGGGCCGAGACCATCAGCACGTCGGGGTTGGCGCGCACGACGAATTCGGGGCTCATCTTCGGGAAGGGGCCGAGCGTGCCCGGTACCGCATTGCCGAGCCCGAGGCGGGCCAGCGTCTCGCCGATGAAGGAGCTTTCGCTGGCTGCGGCCATGCCGCCGTGCACTTCGAAGTACACGCGCCGGCCCTGCCAGCCGGCGGGCACGCGCGCCTTGGCTGCGTCCAAGCCCGCGTCGAGCTTGCGCCAGAAGGCTTCGCCCGCACCGGGACGGCCGGTGGCGCGGGCCACGGTTTCCATCACGCGGCGCATGTCGGCATGGGTCTTGGCGTCGAGCGCCAGCACCTTGATGCCCAGGCGCTCCAGCGGCTCGGCGGCGCGGCTGCGCGGACGCAGAAGCACCAGGTCGGGCTTGAGCGCGACGATGCGCTCGATGTTCGCGTCATCGATGCCGCCCACCTGCGGCAGCCCTTTGACCGACGCCGGCCAGTTGGCGTGGCGGTCGATGCCCACCAGCCGGTCACAGGCGTCGAGCGCGCAGACGGTTTCGGTCAGCGAGGGCATCAGCGACACGATGCGTTTTGCCGGCGCCTGCAGTTCGAGCGTGATGCCGCGGTCGTCCTCGAGGCGGATGCCGGCTGCGTGCGCGTGCATCGCAGCCGGGCCGAGGCCCAGGGCCACGAAAGCCGCGGCCTTGGCGATCCGTCGCGCGGTGGTGGTGGAAAGGGGCGGGCGCGGGGCGGAAGAGTTCATCTGGCGGGCATCGTGAGCCCGCTATTGTCGCGGCGTCTGCATGCGCAGGCGCCGCGCCGCTTCTTCCTCGCGTGCGTCGTCCACCTCGCGCAGCACGTTGCGCAGATCGACCGGGCCGGTCTCGTGCACGAACGCGCCCGTCAGCTCCGTCTCGGGGCGCAGCAGGCCGCGTTCGTAGAGGTGCCAGATCTCGTCGCCGTAGTGCGTACGCAGCAGCGCGGGCGCGAACTGGCCGAAGAAGTCGCGCAGGTTCCCGACGTCGCGCAGCAGCATGCGCCGCGCGTGGTTGTTGCCCGCGGCGTCCACCGCCTGCGGCAGGTCGATGATCACGGGGCCGTCTTCGGCCAGCAGCACGTTGAACTCCGAGAGGTCGCCGTGCACGATGCCGGCGCACAGCATGCGCATCACTTCCTTCAGCAGGCTGGCGTGGTGGCGTATTGCGTCTTCGGGCGAGAAGGCCACATCGTTCAGGCGCGGGGCGGCATCGCCGTTGGCGTCGGTCACCAGGTCCATCAGCAGAACGCCTTCGAGGAAGTTGTGCGGCGTGGGCACGCGTACGCCCGCGGCGGCCAGACGGTAGAGCGCATCGACCTCGGCGCTCTGCCAGATGGCCTCGGTCACCTGTCGGCCGAAGCGCGTGCCCTTGGCCATGGCGCGCGCCTCGCGGGTGTTCTTGACACGGCGGTTCTCGGTGTAATCGACGGCCTGACGGAAGCTGCGCTTGTCGGCCTCCTTGTAGACCTTGGCGCAGCGCGTCTCGTCGCCGCAGCGCACGACGTAGACCATGGCTTCCTTGCCGCTCATGAGCTGGCGCACCACGGTGTCGATCAGGCCTTCGTCGATCAGTGCCTGCAGTCGCTGAGGTGCTTTCATGAACGTGTCTCCTGGAGGAAGGTTCTCAGGCTTTCCGTGCCGATCTGGTAGAGCCCATCATGCCTGTGCGCGGCATAGCCGAGCCGGTGGTTGATGGAGAGCATGGGCTCGTTGACCTCGGCGTTGTGGGTAAAGGCCATCGCGACCTCGGGATGGTGCTCGCGCACGAGTTGCAGCATGGCGGCCTTCACGCCCTTGGCCAGGCCCTTGCCGCGCCAGCGCCGCGCCACGGCCGTGAGCCGCTGGTGCATGCGGTCGGGGAAGCGCTGGTTCCAGGCGGCGTCGCATACCGCGACCACTTCGTCGCCGTCGAGCAGCAGCACAAGAAAGTGATCGCCGCCTCGGCGGTCCATGTCGGCGTACCAGGGAGGGAAGTCCTCCAGGTCGTAGCGCATCGGCGGCCGTTCGAGGTTGGTAGTGGGCGCGTCGTTCAGCAGCACGGACAGCGGCGCCATCAGCGTCGCGAGCCGTTCGAAGGGCACGCGGCCGGCGTGCACCTCGGCGCGCAGACCGAGGGCGGGTGCGAAGCCTTCGGCACGCCAGCGCGCGAGCGCCTGCCAGTCGAGGCCGGCGAAGGCCATGCGGTTCTCGACGATGCGGTGCTTCTCGACAGCGCCGATGGCCTGCAGGAAGGCGTGGCCTTCGGGCAGGTGCGCCTTGATCGTCGCAACGGACTTGCCGTGCGCCTCCATCAGCGCCAGCAATGTGCGAAGCAATGCGCTTGCCACGCCGCGGCGCCGGTGCGGACGCAGCACGCCGCCCCAGGCTTCGAGGAACGGCACGAACGCCTCGTACTCCGGCGTGCCTTCGCGGCGAAAACTCGCGCTCAGGCTGCCGATGAATTCGCCTTGCTCGCCGACGGCCAGCACTCGATGAAAGACATACAGCGGATTGGGCCGCTGCACGTTGTACCGGGTGTCGGCATCGGGAGCGATGGGGTCGCCGGGAAAGTCTTCTTCGGCGCGCAGGCGCCAGTACGCGAGGAAGTTGCCCCAGTCGGCTTCGCTCGCGCACTGGGGATCGAAAACAGTGGTCACGGTATGCCGCGCGGATGCGGCACGGGTTTCGAGCATGGTCGTTGGCCTTGATTCGACAAATGAACGGGGCGCCGCCGGCACATGCGTGCCGGTGGCGGCGTTTGAATCGGGGCGGCTTGGGGGCGTCGCGACGGCCGGAGGCCGCGCGGGGCAGACTGGCTACGCGATAGACGCGTGAACGATCAGCTGTTCAGATGAGGCCCGACAAACCGCACGTGCATGGGGGCATGAATTACAGCGTCTTCCATCGCGCACCTCCGCTTTCTGTGTGGTTGTCGAAGGAGCGAATGTAGCGGGCTTGCCGCGTGCTGTGAAGTGGCGTGTGGTTTTGGCGCATGCAACGCGTCAGTTCTTCATGCCGTGCACGATCGACGCCAGCAACGAAGACACGAAGACGGCCGCGATGAAGCGCAGCCAGCCGGGCTTGCGCTGCACGAAGTTGCTGATCGCCACGCCGCCCGTCAGCAGCCAGATCAGCGGGCTGGTGCCCGCGAGGAAGACGCTGACAACGTAGAGGGCTTGCAGCATCACGCTGAAGATCCAGCCGAGTTGGGAGGCGAGGCTTGGCACCTGCGCGGCGGCTTGCCCGGATGGGGGCGATGCCGCAGTGGTCGTGCGTGCCGTTGCAGGTGCTGTGGGCTTGGCCGGCTGGGGCCGTGCCGCTTCGCGCTGGGCCTTCTTTTCTTCCGCCAGTTGCTCGGCGGTTTTCTCCAGCACCGGTGCGGGCGCCTCCGTCGGCTGCCACCATGCGGGCCAGGGCGCCTTGCCTGCGGCGGATTGATTGCGGAACTCACCTGCAGGGAGCTTGCGTTGAGAGGCCTGCGGGACTGCAGGTGTCGCTGCACCGCTTCGTTGGTGCTTGGCAGCCAGCGCTCGCACGCGCTGCAGATACGGCTCGCCACGCGCCGGGTCGGTCATTGCGATGAAGTTCGCGTAGCCGCGCAGCGCGCCGATCACGTCGCTGTTGCCGTTCCATTGCAGGCCCTGCGGTCCGTGCCGCTCCGCCTGGTGCAGTACGGCGCGAAAACGCCGCAGGGTGTCGCGGTCGATCGAGAGCTTGTCGTTCACCACGATGCCCGTCACATGCTGCTGCTGGTGCTTGCGCATGACCTGCTGCTTGTCCTGGTGCACCGTGAGGCCTTCGCTGGCCACGATCTGCTTCACGCGCCACAGCAGCTTGCCGGTGTCGCGGCTGTGCTCGGGGCCGGCCGAGAAGCTCAGGTCGTCCGCATAGCGTGTGTAGCGAAAGCCCAGCTTGGCGGCACTCGCGGCCAGCCGCGCGTCGAGGCGGCGGCACAGCAGGTTGGTCAGCATCGGGCTGGTGGGGGCGCCCTGCGGCAGCACGCGTTCGCCGCGCGCGACGAAGTAGCGCCGGCCGTCGAGCTGCACTTCGTCGGTAGGCGCCTCGGTGCACACCAGCGCCAGCAGGCTCGCCACCTGCGACGAATAGCCGAGCTGGCGGAACACGCCGCGCACGCGGCGCATGCCGATGGAGGGAAAGAAGTCTTTCAGGTCGAGGTTGATCACCACGTCCTGGCCCACGTGCGGTGCGGCATTGGTGAGGATCGAGCGACCCGGCAGAAAGCCGTGCACGGCCTCGTGAACCGGCATCTTCGCGAGGATGTTGTCGAGCACCCAGTACTGCGCGCGCTTCATGCGCGGCATGGGCGCGGAGATGTGGCGCTCGCCGCCGCTCTTCTTGGCGATGGTGAAGCGCTGGTAGTGGCTCACGCTCGCCACGTCGCGGTGCCAGGCGAGAAAGCGCAGCTCGCCGAGGCCGATGCCCATCGCCTGCGCCAGGTCGCCTGCGTGGTCCAGCGCGGGCAGGGCGTTGCGGGCCAGTGCCTGGCTGTCGCTGTGCGCTTCGTTGAGGCCGCCCGAAACGCCGTCGCCCACGTAGAGCAGCTCGCGCTGACGCCGCTCGTGCCACGCCACGGCTCGCGCATGGCGGCCTTGTGCGAGGCGCTGGCGGGTTTCCTCGCGGCGTTCGCGGGCCTTGGCCATGCGTTCTTGGCGCATCGTCTTCAGGGCCCTGTCACGGTCCTCGATGCCGCGCAGTTCGTCGCCGAGCTTGGAGAGCGCCGTCTGCAGTTCGCTTTCGCGGCGGATCAACTGGGCTTCGACCGTCGGCTGCGCCGCGTCCTGCGGCCAGAAGCCGAGGCGCTGCATTTCCTCGAGGACGACTTCCTGCTTGGAGCCCTTGCGGATGCGCTCGTACAGCTCCTCGCGCGTGAGTGCCGAGTCGGGAATGGAAGAAGAGGAGGCGGGAGACTGCATGGTCATGGCGCTGCGCCACTGGCCGATGCACTGCTGATGATGAATCAGAAAAATTGCGAACGAAGCGGGAATCTCGTCGAAGAGCCTCGGGACTGGAGGGCTCCACTCGACGCCGTATGGCCATGGTGACGCCGATGAGCTTCGAGGAAGCCGCACTGTTATCGCGTCACCATGGCCATACGGCACAGTGAAGAGACGTCCAGTGACGCTTGGGAAGTGCTGTGTACGAGGACGGCGATACGCCGTCCGGATTGCAAGAGCCTTCCCGCTCCGTTCGCAAAAAACAGTGTATCAGCCGATGTGTGCGGTGGTCCTTTCCTGATCGGTCGATGTTGCTGCCGGATTGGCCGACAGGCGCAGCGCGAGCATGTGCTCGCACGGGCCCTTGGTCATGCGGTGGCGGATGAAGTGGGAGCACTGGCAGTCGCCCGAGGCCACGCGCTGGTCGGCGTCGAGCTGCAGGCTCATGAGGTATTCGCGCTGCCCCGAAGCGCCCTTGCACTTGCCGCTCAGCGTGAGGCCGCCGGCGGGGCGAGCCAGCGTCTTCACGTTGGCGATGCGGCGCGCCTGCACCAGTTCGGCCGCTGCCTCTTCTTCGGGGCTGGCGTAGCGCAGCTTGTCCATGGGCAGCGGCTCGCGGCTCAGCTCGCGCAGCCGCCACACGCCGTGCGCAAGGTCGTACACCACGCGCCCGGCCTGCACATAGCCGCCGAGGGCTGCATCGACCGTGAGGGTCGACAGGCCGGTGGCCGCTGCCAGCTCGGCCGTAGTGGCGCGCCAGCGTTCGCCCAGCGCCGCGAACACGCGCAGTTGGCTGTCCTGGTCGACCGTGTGGCGCGGCTGCAGCAGCTCGAAGTGGCCGTTGCGCGACCAGTCGTTGGCGGTCCAGCCCGAGAGGCCTAGCGTGAATTCCATATCGGGCAGTTGCGCTACCCAGAAGCTCGGCATGCCCGTGCCCAGCAGGTGCACCGTGAAGCCCTGCGCCACCGGCACGAGGCGTTCGAGCTGCAGCAGGCGGCGCCGGCCCCACACGCGGATGTCGATGTCGGAGGTGGCACTGTGCGTGGAGCGCGGGCACACCAGCTCGTGGCCCCAGGGCTCGAACAGGATGCGCACCGGCTGCCCCGGCCGCAGGATGAAGCGCAGCGAGCGCGGGCCCACGCGCTCCTTGCGCCGGCGCAGCACGAGGCAGATGTTGTGCACGTCCATCGGGTGCAGCTGCAGCCGCTGCGCGGGCAGCAGCATCGCGCTGCTCACTTGCAGGAAGCCGCGCACCCAGCTGTCGGGCACGTCGATCTTCGGCTCGTGGAAGGCCGGGTCGTTGTCGCTCTGCACCTGGAAGCCGCCGGGGTCGACGGCCAGGCGCGTGGTCTTGTAGTCGCGGATCTTCTGGAACTCGTCGTAGAGCGATTCGGAGTAGTCGACGTTGGTGGTGCCGAAGGCGTGGTCGCTCACGCGGTCGAAGATGTCGTGGCTGCACGAGAACATGCCGTAGCTCGACTCGTCCTGGCTGAAGCACTCGAAGAACACGCGGTCGGGGTGCACCGTGATCACCGGGTCGAGCACGAACCAGGCTTCGCGGTTGACCTTGTAGATGTGGTCGAAGTAGCGCTGCTGCGCGCTCATGAAGGGCTGCAGCACGGCCCGCTTGCTCTTGCGCAGCTCGGCCAGCTCGTTGCTGATGGGCGCCATCTGCGCCTTCAGCTGGTCGCTGCGCGCCATGAACTGCGCGAGCAATTCGTTCTCTTGCCCGGCCAGCCATTCGAGGTACGCGCTTTTGTCGCGCGGCTTGAAGCGCAGGTCGCCGACCACCACGTCGTGCAGCGCCGACATACCTTCGCGAAACGGCAGGTGCCGGTTGATGTCGGCAACGAAGTGCACCGGCGCGCGCAGCGTGTCGGGCGCGAACTGCAGCGCCGTGCTGTTCGCGGTGTGTTGTGCGCCCGAGTGGCCGAAGTAGCGGTACTGGAATCTCATGCGGCGGGCCCTCCTGTGGAGGCTGCAGGCGGTGCGCGGCGCGGCGCGACGCTGCGCACCGGGGCGGTCTGCAAGGGGTTGTCCAGCTCGGGGAAGGCAGCCTGGATGCTGCGCAGGCCGGCCACGTACTGGGCGCGCTCGGTGATGGCGCCAGTGACAGCCTGCCGTGCGAACACGCGCGCGACGATGCGTGCGATGTCTTCCGAATGCATCGCCTGCGCGGCCAGGAACTGCATGACTCGTGCCTTGGCCAACCGGCCCCGGTTGGCCTGCGACAGCACGCTCAGAAAGTAGGGCTCCAGTCGCGCGAGCACGTCGGGCTTCTGGCTCGCGGCCGAGGCCAGCCAGTTGGTAACGAACAACTGCATGCCGGGCGATGGATGCTGGCTCAACTGCAGCATGTAGGTGGTGACGTCGGTCACGTCGAAATGCGTGGTGAGCAGTTCGCGGCCCAGGCGCTGGGCGCCTGCGTCCTTGTGATCGCACAGGCGTACCAGCAGCGCCGGCGTCCACTGGCTCGCGCCGCTTTGCGCGCCGAACCATTGACGGGCCCAGTCGCGCGCGTCGTCCCAGCGGCTGTCGAACATGCGCAGGGCATCGCCTAGCTGCGCCAGCGTGCGTTCAGGGTTCGCGGCCAGTCGGTCCATGGCCCAGCGGCGCGCGGCGGCGGTGTCGACGAGGCCCAGGCTGGCGGTCTGCAGTACGTCGAAGCCTTGTGGGTCTTGCTGAGGAAGCAGCCATGCGCCGAGGCGCTGTGCGCCCTTGCTGCGCGCTTCGAGCAGGCGCAGCGTGACGGCGGGCTCGCCGCGGCGCGTGTGCTCGGCCAGCGGGCCGCACAGCCATTGCAGCAGCGCATCGAACACGCCCTCGGCGGCTTCGGCGCGGAACAGTTCGTCGCGCAGCAACGGCATCAGCGCGGCCGCAAAGTCAGGGTGCGCGGGCAGCAGCTGCGCGAGCCGGGGCGCGACGGCCGCGCGCACGGCCGGCATCGGGCTGCTGCAGAAGGCGGCGAAAAGCTCGGGCTGGGTGATGAGCGCGTGGTCGGGCAGGGCCGTGAACAGCCGCACGCCGGCACCGCGCAAACGCTCGTCGTCGGACTGCAGCAGGCGCGTGAGCACGCCCACCGGCAGGCCCTGGACCGACGCCGGGTGCAGCAGCAGCCATTCGGCGGCGGTGCGCACCACGTCCGGGCTTGCATGATCGAAGAGCGCGAGCAATTCGGGCAGCGGCGCCTTGGCGGCCGGGTCACGCAGCAGGCCTTGCAACGCCCACTGCAGGTTCTCGCAGATGGCGTCGAGCTCGGGTTGCCCGGCGTCGCAGGCCGAAAGCCATGCGAGCAGGCTGCCGCACAGGGCATCGAGCGTTGACGGGTTCGGGGCGGCGGCCTGCAGAAGCAGGCGCGACGCGCGGCGCACTTCGGCATCGGCCGAGGTCAGCAGCATCAGCAGAAGGTCGACCTGTTGGCTGTAGAGGCCCGGGTCCTGCGTGATGCATTCGAGCGCAAGGGCGCGGGCCTCGGCCAGCGGTGAACTCAGCAGGGCTGGTAGCCAGGGCAGGGCCGGCGCACCCGCGGCGATGCGCTGGCGCGCGATGGCGAGGGCGAAGCGCGCGGTGTCATCCCAGCCGCTGCCCAGCAGGCGCCAGACGGCGGGCGCCTCGAGCGCCTCGCAGAAGGGCTTGTTGTCCTGCAGCGCGCGCGCCGCAAAGGCATGCACTGCGCCGCAGCGGCCTTGCTGCATCAATTGCAGCAGGGCCCGTGGATGGCGGTCCCAGCGCGCGGGCCAGGCTTCGGTGCGGTTCAGGCGCTGCGCGGGCAGCGGTGTGTTGCGGCGCCAGCGCAGGCCGCCGCGCTGGGCTTCCCATTCGGCGTCATGGCGGTGCAGCAGCTGCATCAGCACCAGCCAGCGGCTGTAGGGGCCGGTGTGCCAGCTGCGGGGCTCGGGTGTCCAGCGGGTTTCGCGCTGCTGGCCGGCGGTGCCGGCTTCGGCATCGTCGGCCGCGAGCAGCACGCCCATGGCCAGCTGCAGCCAGCTTGCCTCGTCGGCCGTGCCGGCCAGAGCCAGCCGGCGCAGGCTGCGCCAAGTGCGGCGGCGCAGGTAGTCGCGTGTGCGCTGGCTGTAGGCGAGGCGGCTGTCGGGCCGCACGATTTCCTTCGCGATCTCGACATAGCGGCCATTGACCTGCGCCCAGCGGCCACCCGTGCGGAAGGCCGCGCGCTGCGTTTCGAGGCGCTGGTGCAGCATGCCGAGCAGGGCGTAGTCGCCCGCGAACTCCGCGCCCTTGTACAGCCGGCGCCATGCGCGGAAGCTGCCGGCGGCGAGCTGCAGCGTTGGCGCAATTTCCATCAGGGCCGTGCGCGCGAGCCCGTCGGCTGCCGGGCTTTCGAGCAGCGCGAGATCGAACAGCTGCTCGACCCAGGCCGCGTACTTCAGACCATTCCAGAGCGCTGGGTCGGCCAGGTGCTGCCGAAGCAGCGGCATGGCCTGTTCAACGGGCAGCTCGCTCATGGTGGCCCAGGCGCGGCGCAGCGGCGCGGGCCAATCGTCCACGATGCGCGCCGTTTCGGCCGCGCGTTGTTCGGCAGGCCAAAGGTTCAGCGCGGCCCAGCGCGCCGCGCGTGTGACCACGGGCGTGCGGCCGCGCCGGGAGAGTTCACGCATCGCCTCGAACGCACCGCCGTCGCCGCAGCGGCCGATGGCCCAGGCGATGCAGTAGTCGAGCAGCGGCTCGCCGGTTTCGATGTGGTCGATGAGCTGTGGCACGGCTGCAGCCAGCCGGCGCTCGCCGATGCGCCACACCACGCGGCTTCTGCGCACAGGGGCCAGCAGGCGCCATGCATCGGGGCGGATGCTGGCCAGCAGCACGGCGTCGCCGGGGTGTGCGAGCACGGCGGTTGCAGTGGTGGTGACGACGGCCTCGGCGGCCGCCCCTTCGATCACATAGCCCTGCGCGATCTGCGCCGCCACGGCACGCTCGAAAGCGGCGTTGGCGGCCTCCAACAGCAGCGGCGACGGCGTGTAGACCGTCTCCTTCCACTGCAGCCCGTCGCGGCTGGTGCTCACATGCACCACGTGGCCCGGCGCTTCCGGCAGGGCGAACAGTTCCACGGTGCTGAAGCCCGCGGCGCCTGTCGCGCCCGGCTTCGTGCGGATCAATTTCTCGGAGCGAATGCGCTTCACGCGGAGGCCTCCCTGCCTTCGGTTGGGTGCTTGTGCTTTTTGTTTCGCTGCGCATCTTAGCGGCCATGCGTGCCAATTTGCGCGTGTGTAGCATCGCGGCCTGAGATTCACCCCCGCACATCTTTCCCATGCCGAATGCAGAACAGACCCCTCAGTCGAGCTTTCTCTACTTCACGGGCCAGGGCTCGGACAAGGTCTACCAGGTGCACCTGCGCCCCAAGGACGATGGCTGGGTGGTCGACTACGGCAACGGCCGGCGAGGCGGCACGCTCTCAACCGGCACCAAGACCAGCAGCCCGGTCGCCTACGAGGCGGCGCTGAAGATCTACGACAAGGTCGTCAAGGAAAAGACGTCGAAAGGCTACACGCCCGACCAGTCCGGCGCGCTCTACACCTCGACCGACCTGGCCGGCCGCATGAGCGGCGAGCTGCCGCAACTGCCCACGCTGATCCTCGAAGAGCAGGCCGCGCGCTACTTCGACGACCCGGGCTGGGGCCTGCAGGAAAAGGCCGATGGCGAGAACCGCATCCTGCTGATCGAGGGTGAGGCGGTGCGCGGCACCAACAGGCGCGGACTGTTCGTCGACATTCCCCAGGCCTGGGTCGGCGTTGCGGATGCGCCGGCGGGGCGTACCGTGATTGCCGGCGAGCATGTGGGCGATGCCTTCATGGCATTCGACCTGCTGGAACTTGGCGGGCAAGACCTGCGCGCCGCGCCGTTCATCGAGCGCTTCGGGCATCTGCGCAAGGTCGCTGAGCTTGTTTCGTGGATGACCGTGCTCGAACTCGAACTCACCGCCGAGGGCAAGCGCCGCCGCGCCGCCGAGTTGCTGGCCGCGCATGGCGAAGGCTACGTGCTCAAGGCGCTCGACGCGCCGTTCTCCGCGGGCCGCAGCACCACCAGCCTGAAGTTCAAGTTCAACCAGAGCGCGACCTGTGAGGTGATCCGCGTCAACGCTCAGCGCTCGGTGGCCGTGGGGCTGCGCGACGAGGCGGGCGCGATGATCGACCTGGGCAACGTGACCGTGCCGCCCAACGAGGCGCTGCCGGCCGTGGGCATGCTGGTCGAGGTGCGCTATCTCTACCGCTATGCAGGCGGCAAGTTCGAGCAGCCCGTCTACAAGGGCCAGCGGCCGGACATGACGCCTGCAGACGCAGTGCTGTCGCAGGTCACGCGCATCAAGGATCGAAGCGCGGTCCTCGACGACGAAACGGCCTGAGCGCCGGTCAACCCGAAGAACCGAAAGCCGCGCGCAGCTTCGCCGCGAGCCGGTTCGCTTCAGCGGCAGTGGCGATGTTGGTGAAGCCCATCAGCAGGCCCTGGTCGGCAGGCCCCGCAACGCCGCGTGCCGACAGCGGCTGGCAGTTCAGCCCCGCCTGCTGTGCGCGGCGAGCCAGCGCCACGTCGCCTTCACGGCGCCCGTCGAATCGCGCGATCAGGTGCATGCCGCCACTGCGCAGGTCGACGCGCACCGTGTCGCCGAAGGCCTTCAGCAAGCCGGCCACGAGCATTGCGCGCCGCCGTGCATAGAGCAGGCGCATCTTCTTCAGGTGGCGCGAGAAGTGCCCCTCGCGCATGAAATCCGCCACCACGGCCTGCGTGATCTGCGGACTGCCGTTCGACCATGTGCGCGCGGCCTCCTCGAAGCGCGCACGCAGCGATTCGGGAACGACCAGGTAGCCCAGCGCCAGCCCGGGGTAGAGCACCTTCGAGAAGCTGCCCGCGTACAGCACGCGGTCGTGGCCGTCGAGGCTCTTGAGCGCCGGCAGCGGCGCTCCGGCATAGCGGTACTCGCCGTCGTAATCGTCCTCGACGATCCACGCGTTCGCCTGCGAGGCCCATTCGAGCAGCTGCAGCCGGCGAGAGAGCGTCATCGACACGCCCAGCGGCGCCTGGTGCGAGGGCGTGACGACGGCCATGCGTGCCTTCGGTGCCTTGCGCAGGCCGCGCGCGACGACGAGGCCGTCTTCGTCCACCGGCACGGGCACCGTGCGCTGGCTGGCGGCGCGCAGCACTTCCTGCGTCGGCGGAAAGCCCGGGTCTTCGATCCACACGCGGTCGTCTTTCTTCAGCAGCGTGCGCGCGACGAGCGCGAGCGATGCGCGGTAGCCGCCCGTCACCAGCACCTGCGAGGCGTGGCACGACACGCCGCGCGACACCAGCAGATAGGCCGCGATAGCTTCGCGCAGCGGGGGGTAGCCGCAAGGGTCGCCGTAGAACATGTCGGCCGCGTTCGTGGCCCGCGCACGGCGGGCCGTGAGGCGCGACCACAGCTTGCGCGGGAACGCGTCGAGCGCCGGAATGCCCAACTGCATGGGTGGCGGCTCGCCCGGCTGTTTGAGAGCATCGCCGGACGCCCGTGCATCCGTGCGCCGGGGCTCCCGCCGTGCTGCCCGATGCAGCGGCAGCGACGGCGAGACCACGGTGCCCGCCTGCCCGCGCGAAGAAAAATAGCCTTCGCCCATCAGCTGGTTGTAGGCCGTCTCGACGGTGCCGCGCGCCACGCCGAGTTCACCGGCCAAGCTGCGCGCCGATGCCACGCGGTCGCCGGGGCGCAGCGTGCCTTGTTCGATGGCGCTTCGGTAGCGCTCGTAGATCTGGCGGAACAGCGGCGTTTCTTTTGCGCGGTCGAGCTTTGGCGTCATGGCCTGGTCATTTTCAAGATTCTTGGCTCTTTTCGATGGGGCATCGTAAATCCATGATCGACTTTCCAAACAGCCTGGAAGGAAGAAGCGCAATGAGCGAGAAGGTATTTTTGGCAGGTGCCACCGGAGCGGTCGGCGCCGCGCTGGTTCCATTGCTTATCGAAGCGGGCTATACCGTGCATGGCAGCACGCGTCGCGCTGACCGTGCGGGCGTGCTGGAGGCGCAGGGCGTGCATCCGGTCGTCGTCGACGTGTTCGACGCTGCGGAGTTGCGGGCCGCGCTGGTGCGCATCGCGCCGTGGGGAGTGATCCATCAGCTCACCGACCTGCCCAAAGACCTGGATCCGGGCCGCATGGCCACGGCTGCGGTGCTCAATGCGCGTGTGCGCACCGAGGGCACACGCAACCTCGTGGCCGCCGCGCAGGCTTCGGGTGCGAAGCGGCTGGTGGCGCAGAGCATCGCCTGGGCCTATGCGCCCGGCCCCAAGCCATTTACGGAAGAGCAGCCGCTCGATACGGAGGCGGAAGGTGTGCGCCGCATCAGCGTCGACGGCGTGGTTGCGCTGGAGAAATGCGTGATGGCTGCGCAGGGCATGACTGCCACTGTGCTGCGCTATGGGCAGCTTTACGGTCCGAACACTTCGACCGATACACCCAAAGGCCCGAGCCCGTTGCACGTCGCGGCCGCGGCGCGGGCTGCGTTGCTGGCATTGCAGCGTTCGACCGGCGGCATCTTCAACATCGCCGAAGACGGCGCCGAGGTCAGCACCGAGAAGGCGAAGCGCACGCTGGGCTGGCGTGCCGATGCGCGGCTGTCTCAAGGAGCCATGCCATGAACGCGATGTCTCTCTTCCTGCGCCACCGTGCGCGCGCCGGGCTTGCGGCGCTGACTGTTGCAGCCATGGGTCGGGCATTGCTGCCGCACGCGAGCAGGCAATCGACCGTGCAGTTCATCGACGACATCTGCAGCGCCGTGAGCCGACCGATGTTCGCATCGGCGCCGGCCCCCGAAGGCTCAGCCGCCGCGGCACGGCCGCAGACCTCGACCAAGGTGATCTCCTGCGAGGCGCTGCCCAACGTGCCCGGCAAGTCGGTCACCACCGTCCTCGTCGACTTTCCGCCGATGGCCTACTCGCCGGCCCACAGGCATCCGGGCTCGGTGACCGCCATCATTCTCGAAGGCACAGTGCGCTCGCAGCTGGCCGGCGGTCCGGTAGGCGACTACAGGCCCGGCGAGACCTTCTTCGAGCCGCCGCGCACGCTGCATCTGTTCGCGGAGAACCCCGATCCGGTGAAACCTGCGAAGCTGGTGGCGGTGTTCGTGGCGGAAGAGAACTGCGGGCCGCTGCTGCTGCCACCCTGAGCTATCGCACCCGGTCTCCGTCGCGAACCGACTCCACCGCGCCGTTGTAGAAGCGAACGATGCCCAGGAAGTTGCCCTGGCCGCGGTGGTAGACCCAGTCTTCCATCGGCACGCACTGCTGCGTTGTCACTTGCTGCGCGGGGCCACCGGGGTAGGGGGACAGCACCCACGCCACCTGCGGGCGGGGCACGCAGACGAACTCCTTCGACATCGGTTCGCCGCACTTCTGCACCACAGAGAACTTGGAGTCGCCAACGCCCGAGAGCGAGCCGTTGCAACTCAGCGATTGGGCCGATGCGCTGCCGGTGTGCGCGAGAGCGAAAAGAGAAAGGAAGAGGGTGCTCGCGGCGAATTTGCGCATGGTGTCGATGGGCTCCTTGAGCAGCCTGGGACTGCGGTGGGCCCCGATAGTTTCTCTTGCCGTCATCACGACCGCGGGCCACGCAGCTTGGCGACGCCGAAGCCCAGCGCCAGAGCCGCGCAGAGAAAAACCAGCAACGCGAGCCAGACCGACCGCGTGAACGCATAGGTGCCCAGCGTGGCGCCCGCGGCGAGCGCCACGGCCAGCCATTCGAGCACCGGGTCGATCCAGCTCCTGGGCTTGCTGCTGCGTTGCGCGGCCAATGCGCGTTCGTGTTTCTCGATCTGTTGCTGGGTTTGCGGCTTTCGCGGCTTTCGTTGCCTTGGGTCGGGGAAGAGAGCTCTCAGCGCCGGCGTGGGCCATGCGTCGTCCGGCGATGCGCCGATGCCCGCCAGTTGCCAGACCGCGTCCGCATCGCGGCGCGAGAGATCCGACATGAGGCCATCGAGCACCTTCTTGTCGTTCAAGCGGTCGATGGAGGCTAGCTCGGCGCGCAGCCACGGCTCTGCATCGGCGGCATCAGGCAGCCCCTGGGTCCGCAGCAGGATGTGACTCTCGAAGCCGCGTGCGGTCCAGGCTTCGAAGCCTTCGTAGAGAGGTCGGTAGCGCTCGCCGATGGCCGCGATCACGGCTTCGCGCCGCGATGCGAGCCGCTGCAGCGCGGTGGTTTTGTCGGTGATGAGGTACGGGTAGGCGGCGTCGGCGCCGAACTCTTCCTGGCATTCCTCGCGCTCGATAGCGCTGTCTTCATCATCGATGTCGTATGCCTCGACGAAGCGTGCGTGGCGGATGTCGCTCTCGCTGAAGAGCGCCCGCCAGAACAACGGAAAGAAGGCATTGGCCTCGAGCTCCCCGCCATGGCCGAAGAAGCCGCGCCATTCGTTGCGGCTACCTTCGGGCATGCGGGGCAGGGTCGAGCTGGACAGGTAGACGGGGTGGGACATCTTCTTCGCTCCAGGCAAGGGGCGGGCGCCATCTTACGGGCCGGGCGCAGATTGCTTTCTTGTAATCCGCGCGTCAGGCGATGGCCGGATGGGCTTTCCAGAATCCAGCGGGTGCAGTTCTCATCACTCGCCATTCATCATCCCAAGGAACACCATTCATGAAACGCGCATTCCTCACCACCACCGCTTTCGCCACGTTGCTCGCCGCATCTGTCACAGGCGCCGCCGCATCGGGCACGCACGACAACGCTATCGGCAAACCCGGCGTGGCCGCCAAGGCGACTCGCACGGTCCAGGTCGACATGACCGATGGCATGCGCTTCACGCCAGCCGACATCAGCGTCAAGCAGGGCGAGACCGTGCGCTTCGTGGTCAGGAACTCCGGCAAGCTGAAGCATGAATTGGTGCTCGGCACCCAGCAGGACCTGAAGGCGCACTACGCCGCGATGATGAAAAACCCGGAGATGGAACACGCAGAGCCGAACATGGTGACGCTCGCGCCAGGCAAGACCGGCGAGGTCGTCTGGCAGTTCACCAAGGCGGGCAAGGTCGACTTCGGATGCCTGCAAGCGGGGCACTACGACGCGGGGATGAAGGGCGTGGTGAACGTGGCCAGTGCCGAGGGCAAATAGGCATGGGCGCGGCGCGATTGTTTCCGCCGCATGAACGCCGCGGTTCCTTTTGCTGCGGGTTTTTACCTACTCATCGGCTCACAATTCATCTCACAGACCAGCCCACAAGCGAATCTGGATGAACAGGCCCCGAGCGAGGTGGCCGCCCCCCGAAGGGACGGTGACCCACCCAAGACCGGTTCGAAATCATCCCGTATGCAAAGAACTGAATTGAAGGAAATCCAAATGACCGCCTCGAAGCTCCTCTCCGCCATCTCCATCGCACTGCTGGCTGCTGCCGGTGCCGCTCATGCCGAAAGCTATGACGGCGTGCATCAACTGACCTCGGCCATCAGCCGCGCCGACGTCGCCAGCCAGGCCGTGGTGGCCGCACGCAGCGGCAACCCCTATGCCGACGGCGCCAACTCGGGCCCCGTGCAACTGATCGCCTCGACGACCAGCCGCGCTGCAGTCCGTGCTGAAGCGGTGGCTGCCGCACACAGCGAGAACCCGTATGCCGAAGGCGTGACCTCGCGTGTCGCTCCGGTGCTGGCAAGCGGTGTCGATCGTTCCACCGTGCGTGCTGCAGCCCGCGCTGCTGCTCGTGGTGACGCTCTGCCGCTGTAATCGACAACGGCAACGCGCATAAATAAAAGCCGGGCCCTGCGAAAGCGGGGCCCGGCTTTTTGTTTGTTTGTCCAGGAGGCGAGCTAGTAGACGCGCTCTTCGATCGGCCCCACGCGGTCCGGATAGAACGCCACGTAGTCCTTGATCTGCGAGACATGCTCGTACGGCGACTCGTAGGTCCACACCGCATTCACCGAGCGCTCGCCGCCGGCCGGAATGCTGTAGTAGTTGCACTCGCCCTTGTACGGGCAGTAGGTTGCATGAGACGTGCGCTCGAGCAGCGACATCTTCACGTCCTTGCGGGGTATGTAGTGCACGGTTCCGAAGTGCGCCTCGCGCAGCGTCAGCGCTTCGCGCGTATCGGCGACGACACAGCCATCGACCGACACCACCACGCGAAGCGGGTTGGGTGCAATGGTGATTGGATGGTCGGGGCCGGGGGTCTTGATGGTGCGTTCTGCGGTAGCGAACATGAGAAAGCTCCTTCGGGCAATCGGGGTGACGCAAGAATCGGCGGATGCGCATCTTGCCGCGATGCCGTGGTGATTAGAAGTAGCCAGAAAATCGACCCATTCGCGACATGGTTAAAGACCGCGAATTCATTTGAATGGCTCTGGGAGCCTTTCGGATTGTGATTCAGCATGTAAGGAATACTGAAGTTCCATATCTTCGGTGCGCAGGTTGCGTGTGGTCACGAATGTGTGTGCTTCACGCATCAGCCTTCGATGAGTCGAAGGCCCACGGTACCGCCGATTACCAGCGCGATGCATGCCATTCGCGGTGCGGAAAGGGCCTCGCCGAAGAACAAAACGCCCATCAGCACCACGCCCACCGAGCCGATGCCGGTCCAGATTGCGTAGGCCGGGCCCAGCGGCAGGTAGCGCAGCGCCCTGGCCAGCAGGTAGATGCTGAGCAGCGCGGTCGATACGCCGACGACCGACGGCACGAGCCGTGTCCAGTCTTCCGATTGCTTGAGTGCGGCGGCCATCGCGATCTCGACGAGACCTGCCGCCAGTAGAAATATCCAACCCATGAAAAAACTCCTTCGATGCTGTTGCGGGTAGAGCCGAACCGGATAATTCCGGGCCGGGCACCGATCAACAAGTACGCACCTTTTGGTAACCATGGGAAATTCAAAGACGCCATCGAAGAAGTCCGCGCCTGTGGAAGAAGCCGAGACAGCACCCGCCGACGTGTGGAACGCCGACTGCCCTTCGCGCCGCGTGCTGGAGCTCATTGCCAACAAGTGGGCGCTGCTGGTCATTCCGCTGTTGCGCGGCAAGCCGCAGCGCAACAACGAGCTGCTGCGCAAGGTGGGCGGCATCTCGCAGAAGATGCTCACTCAGACCCTGCGCGACCTCGAGCTCAACGGGCTGGTGCTGCGCGAAGACCACCAGACGGTGCCGCCGCACGTCGAGTACAGGCTCAGCCCGCTCGGCCTGTCATTGAGCAAGACGCTGATCGCCGTGGACCGCTGGGCCGAGGCGAACCATGCACAGATCGACGCGGCGCGGCACCGTCAGTGATACCTTCGCCCGACCTCGAGCGATCCATCGAAGGACCGAAGTGAAGAAGAACAAACTCGCCACGTTGTTGCTCGCTGGCCTATTGGCCGCTGGCGCCTGGGCCCAGGACTGGCCCGCCAAGCCCGTGCGCGTGATCGTGCCCGCACCGGCCGGCAGCTCGCTCGACCTGATCGTGCGCACGCTGGCCGACCGCCTGCGCGTGATGTGGAGGCAGCCCGTGGTGGTCGAGACCAAGGCAGGCGCGGGCGGCCTGATCGGCATGGACACGGTGGCCAAGGCGCCGCACGACGGCTACACGCTCGGCATCGGCTTCAACGGCCCGATTGCCTTCGGCCCCTACATGTACGCACGCATGCCCTATGCGCCCGCGCGCGACCTTGTGCCCATCGTGCTCACGACCTCGCAGCCCAACGTGCTGGCGGTGCAGGCGGGCAACCCCGCGAACACGCTGCCGGAGTTCATCGAATGGGCGAAGAAGCGCGGCAGCAAGTTCAGCTATGCATCGGTGGGAGCGGGCAGTTCGTCGCATCTCACGATGGAGTTGTTTCGCAGCGCGGCGCATATCGAGGCGGTGCACGTGCCGTACTCGGGCTCGCCGCCCGCGGGGCTGTCTCTGGCGGCCGGCGACACGCAGGCGCTGTTCACGGTGGCGCCCGCGCTGCTGCCGCTGATCCAGGGTCAGCGCGTGAAGCTCATTGCCGTGACCAGCGCCAGGCGCTCTGAACTCATGAAAGACCTGCCCACCGTGGCCGAGTCGGGCTACCCGGGTTTCGAGTCGCTGGCCTGGAACGGCTTGTTCACCGCCAGCGGCACGCCGCCCGAGGTGGTGCGCCGCATCAATGCCGACGTCAACGCCGTGCTGCAGGAGCCGGCGGTGCGCGAACTGCTGGCCAACCAGGGGCTGGTGGCGGGTGGCGGTTCGCCGGAAGAATTCAAGGCCTTCATCGACAGCGAAGGCCGCAAATGGGGTGCGATCATTGCCAAGGTTGGCATCCGCCTCGACCAATAACAAGCTCACAAACCCACGCCAGAAGACTCCAGGAAGAGAAAGAACATGGAACAGCAGTTTCCCCGCGATATCTACACGGAACCCGAGCCCGATCCGCACACGCTCGCCAACCTGGGCCCGCTCACGGGCCTGGCCGGCATCTGGATCGGCAAGGCCGGCCACGACGTGAGCCCGAAGGAAGACGGCCCCGAGGCCGAGGCCTACATCGAGCACGCGGAGTTCCAGCCCATCGACGCGCAGACCAACGGGCCGCAGATCTTCTACGGGCTGCGCTACCACCTGCGCATCGTCAAGCCCGACGACGTGGAAACCTTTCATGACCAAGTCGGCTACTGGCTGTGGGAGCCCGCCACGGGCGCGCTGATCCAGACGCTGTCGATCCCGCGCGGGCTCACGGCCATGGCCACGGGGCACGCGAAGGCCGAAGACCGCAGCTTCAGGCTCGAAGCTGTGCGCGGCGGCGAGACCAACGGCATCGTGGCCAACCCGTTCCTGGAGCATGCGTTCAAGACGCTGCGCTACAGCATCGAAGTGACCATCCACGACGACGGCAGCTGGTCGTACGAGCTTGAAACGGTGCTCAGCGTGCTTGGCAAGGCCGAGCCCTTCAGCCACACCGACCGCAACACGCTGCGCAAGATCGGCGAGCCCACGCCGAACCCGACTGCACAGGCTGCGATGGCGGCAAACGCCGCAGCCTGAGCCGCTACTTCGCGAGTGCCGCTTCCACGTCCGCGTGGAACTTGGCCGAGCACCACTCGGTCGCGCCGAAGTACAGCGATTGCTGTGCACCGCTCGCGAGTGTCGATTGCGCAGACACGCCGAGCGCGAAGTCTTCGTCGAGCGCACCCCAGAACGATTCGACGTTCTTGCGCCAGTAGTTCACCGACTTCTCGGTTTTCGGCAGCTCGGGAACGAGCGTGCTCGCGATCACGCGCGAGCGCCCCGGCGATTCGGGCAGCACGGTGAACGCGTTGGCGTGGTCGCCCTCGTGCAGGATGAAAGTCGCCGGGAAGAAGTAGTAAATGATGTTCGAGTGTGGCCCCACCTGCCATGCCTGCGTGGGCGTGCCGCGCAGGCCTTCGATGCTGCGCTTGGGCAGGAACAGGCGCTGGTGCTGCCGGTCGTGGTCGGCCATCAGCAGGTTGTCGTAGAACAGCGCGGCGATGCTGTTGCGGTGCGCGTACTGGAAGTGATATGTCTCCAGGTTCGCCTCGAAAGGGATCTTCCAGTTGGCCGCGTTGTCGAAGGCGTGCTGGTGAAACGGCACCCAGCTGTCGTAGCCCCATGAGCGCAGGTCGGCGCCGAATCGGCCCAGCCAGTTGTCGATGTCGATCCTGGCGCTTTCGCCGTTCGCCACTACACGGGGGATGGCCCAGACGAAGCCCAATGCCTCCGCGACGGGCACGCGCGCCAAACTGCATTCCGAGGCTGGCGCATGCGGAAAGTCTTCCGCCGACGGGCGCCCGCGCAGCGTGCCATCGAGCCCGTAGGTCCAGCTGTGGTACGGGCAGATCAGGGCGCGTTGATTCGATGCGCCGGGCGGCTTCAACCGCGCGCCGCGGTGGCGGCAGGCATTGACGAAGCCGTTGAGTTCTCCTTCTTGCCCGCGCACGAACACCAGCGGCATGCCGGCCACGTCGATGGCGAACGAATCGCCGGCATTCGGGAGAGACGCCGAAGGGCACAGCGCCAGCGGATAGCGCCGGAAGATGCGTTCGACCTCCCGCTCATGGCGTTCAGGATCGAGATAGCGCGTCACCGGACTGACGCCCGGCTCACCGCGCTCGCTGCCGCCGGTCTCGATCAGCGCGAGAGCGCGCCGGATCAGTGCGATCTGTTCTTCATGCTGCATGCGCGCGATTGTGGCGAGCGGGTCGTGCGGCGGCTTGCTTCAACTGGTCGTGTTTCTCTGCCCGGATAGAACAAACACGCATAGCTCATAGCCGGTTATGTCGATAGCCTCAGGGCATGGACCTGAAACAGCTGGAGTACTTCATCCGCGTGGCCGAACTCGGCAGCTTCACCCGCGCGTCGGACGTCATCGACATCGCGCAGCCCGCATTGAGCCGCCAGGTGCGCCAGCTGGAAGTGGAGTTGCGGCAGAACCTGCTGGTGCGCAACGGCCGCGGCGTGGTGACCACGGATGCCGGCAAGCGCCTGCTGGAGCATGGCCGCGGCATCCTCCACCAGGTCGAGCGGGCAAGGGAGGACATGAGCCTCATGCGGGATGCGCTGGCCGGTCGGGTCGCCGTCGGCCTGCCGCCCAGCGTGGCCGGTGTGCTGACGGTGCCGCTGGTGCGGGCCGTGCGTGAGCGGCTGCCCGATGCGGCGCTGTCGATCACCGAGAACCTCTCGACGGCGATGCAGGAATCGCTGCTCACCGGCCGGCTCGACATTGCGCTGCTCTACAACCCGCAGCCTTCGCCCGACGTGGACAGCGAGACGGTGCTGGAGGAAGACCTGTTCCTGGTCAGCGCGACCAAGGGCACTGGTCCGGCGCGGCGCGGTGCGCCACTGGCCTTGCATCAGCTGGCCGAGCAGCAACTGGTGATCCCGACCCGGCCCAATGCGATCCGCATGCTGGTCGAGGCGGAGCTTGCTGCTATTGGCCGGCGGCCGCAGATCGCGCTGGAGATCGACGGCGTTCCGGCCATCCTCGCGCTGGTGGCCGATGGCGCCGGCCACGCTGTGCTGTCGCGCAATGCCGTCACCCTCGCGGGACGATCGCAGCGCTATGCGATCCGGCCCATCGTCAAGCCCGGCCTGCGCAGCCGGCTGGCGCTGGCAACCAGTTCGCAGCGGCCAGTCACGCGCACGCAGCGGGCCATGGGGGAACTGCTGCGCGAGCTCGTGCAGCAGCACCTCGGTGCCAATGCAGTGGCCGATGCAGCTCAGAAGCGGTGACGCATGCCCACACCCACGCTGCCGCTGTTTCGAAAGCCGGTCAGCCGGTCTTGCATGTAGACCGCGTACAGGTCGGTGCGCTTTGACAGAAAGTGGTCATAGCCGGCCGTCCAGGTGGTGCGGTGTGTTTCGGCGGCGCCCGTCACCTTGCGCTCGGTGCGCGCCACCGAGGCGAGGAAACGCCCTGCACCCACCGGAACTGCCGCGCCCAGCTGCGCGGTATTGGCGGTAGTGCGAATGTCGGGCGTGCGGGTGCGCTGCAACTGGCCGTACAGCTGCACGGCCTTGAAGTCGTAGGAGGCGCCGATCAGCGCGGCGTCCTGCAGGCCGATGGTCGTGGTGAAGCCGGGGCCCGTCCTGGCCTGCTGCACCGACACCACGGCGGCAAAGGGCCCGGCCGCGTAGTTGAGGGTCAGGTTCAGGTTGCGGATGCCTTCGCGGTCCTGCACTTCGCCCATGCCGTAGAGCAGGCTGGCGCGCAGCCCGGCGAAGGTAGGCGAGGTGTATTGCACGGCATTGCTCCACACGCTGTCGCCGAGCACGGCGCGGTTGTACGTGGGCTGCCACGTGTGGAGCATGACGGGCGAGAACTGCAGCGACACGCCGAACGGATTGAAGGCGCCGCTGGCCACGAACATCGGATTGGTCTGCCGGCCGAGCGACAGCTGGCCGAAGCCGCCGGCCAGGCCCACCCATGCGTTTCGCGAGAAGTACGGGTCGGTGGTGTTGCGCCCGAAGGTGCCGGAGTCGGTCTGGAAGAAGCTTTCCAGTGCGAACTGCGCCTGCAGCCCATCGCCGAGGCTCTCGCTGCCTCGTACGCCCCAGTAAGCCGTCGTCATGCCGCCGCTGCCGAGCACCTTGGTGCGGCCGGGCTCGTCGCTGCGCTGCATCGATCCGACGAAGGCATCGAGCAGGCCGTAGATCTGCACGCTGGCCCCAGGGTCTGCGGCAGTCTGTGCCCACGGGGAATGCGTGGTGGTGCACAGAGCCAGCACCGGCAGGGCGCGTAGCGAAAGTGCCTGAAGGCGGGAAAGTCTTCTCATGTCGTCTGTCTCCTCGTTGTGATTCGTAGCCTGCAAGGGCGCAGGCGCGCGCATCCGCACGCCACGGTCGTGCCGTGGCGTGGGGGCGGTGTCAGTGGTGTGTACGAAGCGCGGCGGCGGCGCTCAGTCGTACCAGTACAGGCGACTCGGGTTGTCGACCAGCAGCTTGCGAAGCTGCGCCGGGTCGTCGCTGAACAGCGGCAGCAGATCGACCAGCTTGCCGTCGTCGGGCATTTCGCGCACGTTGGGGTGCGGCCAGTCGATGCCCCACAGCACGCGGTCGGGCGCGGCTTCTATCAGCCGGCGCGCGAAGGGCACGGCGTCTGCATAGGGCTGGCCCTGGGTCGAGAGGGTCTGCGAGATGCGCTCGGCACCGCTCACCTTGACCCACGCGCGCTCGTCGCGCATCAGCTCCAGCATCATCTCGCAGGCTTTCTGGCCGAGGCCGTGCTCGACCATCGTGCGGCCCATGTGGTCGATGACGAAGGGCACTGGCAGCGTGTCGAGGAATGCGCGGTAGGTGACAAGGTCATCTGCGTCCAGATGCAGCACCAGGTGCCAGCCCAGCGGCCGGATGCGCTCGGCCATGCGCAGCACCGTGGGCAGGTCGGGTGCGCCGCCCAGGTGCTGCACGAAGTTGAAGCGCACCGAGCGCACGCCGGCCTTGTGCAGCGCGGCGAGCTCGGCATCGGTGATGCCCGCACCCACCATGGCTACGCCGCGGTAGGTGTCGGGCGATTGCGCGATGGCGTCGAGCATGGCGCGGTTGTCATGGCCATGCACGCTGGCCTGCACCAGCACCACGCGTTCGATGCCCAGCAGTTCGTGCAGGGCGCGCAGCTTTGCGGCGGGCGCATCGGGCGGCGTGTAGCGGCGGTTGTCCGAATACGGAAACACGTCACCGGGGCCGAACACATGGCAGTGCGCGTCGCAGGCGCCAGCGGGCAGGCCGAACGTGGGGCGGCTCGGGTTTGGATGGGGTGGGGCGATGGTTTTCATCAAGGCGGGTTCACTGCTTACTGCTTGGGAATGCCGGCGCGCTGGATCACGGCCGACCAACGTTGGATCTCGCTGTCGAGCAGCCGCGCCTGTTCCTGCGGTGTGCTGCCGCGCGGCTCCACGCCGAGGTTCTGCAGGCGTTTCTTGACTTCGGGCGAAGCCAGGGCCGCACGGGCCTCCTGGTTCAGGCGGGCGATCACGTCGGGCGGTGTCTTGGCGGGCGCGGCCAGCGCGTTCCACGATGCGACCTGGAAGCCTGGCGTCCCGCTTTCCGCAACGGTCGGCACGTCCGGAAGGCTGGGCGAGCGCTTGTCGCCCATGACCGCCAGCGCGCGCATGGCCTTGCCTTCGATCTGCGAGAGAACGGGCGAGAGGATTTCCACCGCCACGTCGACCTGCCTGCCACGCAGCGCCGTGACCACGGCCGGCGTGCCGTTGAAGGGCACGACCTGCGCATCGATGCCGAGTGAACTCTTCAGCAGCTCGCCAGCCAGGTTCTGCGTACTGCCGACGTTGATGGTGCCGATGTTGAGCTGGCCCGGATGGGCCTTGGCGTGAGCCACCAGGTCGGTGAATGTCTTGAACTTGCTGTTGCTCGCCGTGAGCACCGCCATGTCGAAGTAGCCGAGCGTGGAGATCGGCGCGAAATCTTTCGTCGTGTCGTAGGGCAGCGACTTGAACAGGCCCACGCTCACGGCATTGCCGTTGGACATCAGCAGCAGCGTGTGGCCGTCCGGTGGCGCCTTGGCTACCGTGTCGGAAGCCACCACGCCGCCCGCGCCGGGCTTGTTGTCGACCACGATGCTCTGGCCCATCGATTCGGACATCTTCTGGGCCACGCTGCGCGCGACCAGGTCCGCCACGCCGCCGGCACCGAAGGGCACGACCAGGCGGATCGGACGCGAAGACAGGGGGGCGGCCAGCGCGGGCGATGCGCGCAAACCGGCGGCCAGGGTCAGCATCAGGCCGACGAAGCCGCGACGGGAATGTCTCATGTGTCTCCTTGTTGAACTTGTGTGCGGCCTTGCGCGCCGCCGACCCGAACTATTGCCCGTGGGTCAGCCCCCGGCAAGATTGCGTTCGCACTGGGAGATATAGTTTTTCGGCATGGCTGGGCGCTCGCGTGGCGCTCAGCGTCAATCCAGCCGCAGCGACCCCAGCCGCGCGACGATCAGGTCGCGCAGCGTCTGCGCCGCCACCGACAGGCTGCCTTCGCGCCGCTGCACCATGTAGAGCGTTCGCGTGAGGGAAGGCAGGGGCAGCGGCCGCGTCACCAGCGTCTCGCGCTGGAAGTGGAACAGCGTGAGCGCGGGTACCACGCTGATGCCCAGCCCGGCCTCGACCAGCCCCATCACGGTGGCCAGGTGCTCCACCTCGAACACCGCATTCAGCCTTTGCGGATGCAGCGCCGCGTCGAGCGCCTGCCGCACGCTGCTGTTGCGCGCCATCTGGATGAAGGGGTGGGGCGCGATCTTCTTCACCGTGAGGCGCGGCTCGCGCGCCAGCGGGTGGTCGGCGCGGCACACGAGGTGGAAGCGGTCGGTGCAGAGCTTGCGCGCACGCAGGTCGCTGTCTGCCGTGCCTCCGGCGCCCGAGGCGGCGAGCGCGAAGTCGGCCTGGCCGTTGCGCACCAGCGCGATGCAGGCGTCGGACAACGCATCGTCCAGGTCGATGCGGATGCCCGGCCAGGCTTGCATGAATTCTGCGAACACCGTGGGCAGCCAACCGGCCGCGAGTGAGGGCAGGGCCGCTACGCGCACGCGGCCCTTGCGGCGCTCCACATGATCGGCGAGGTCGCCCATGGCGCTGCCCATGTCGTCGAGCAGCCGGCGCGCGGAGCCCTCGAACAGCCGGCCCTCGGGCGTGAGCTGCACGCTGCGAGTGTCGCGGTCGAAAAGGCGGGTGCCGATTGCGTCTTCGAGCGTGCGGATCAGCGCGCTGAACGCGGGCTGCGAGAGATGGCTGCTCTGCGCCGCGCGCGTGAAGTTGCGGTGCTCTGCCAGCGCGAGAAAGGCGCGCAGCTGCCGCGTGGAGAGGTCGGGCGTCTTTCTCATCATGTCTCTCTTGTTATTTGAAAAGCGGATCAATCGATCCGTATTTTCGATTTTACGGATGACCAGCCGCTGCCTACAGTGCACGGCAATGAACTCCATTGATCCGCCCACGCTGCTGATAGGTTGCGCCGCCGGCTTCTCGGGCGACCGCACCGACGCCGCCGGGCCGGTGGTCGATACGCTGATCGCGCGGCTGGCAAGCGGCCCCCAGGGGCAGCGCGCCTTCCTCATCTTCGAGACACTGGCTGAGCGCACGCTCGCACTGGCCCAGCTGCGCCGCCGCGACAACCCTGAAGCGGGCTACGAACCGCTACTCGACGACATGCTGCGGCCCGTGCTCGCGCGTTGCCTGGCGCATGGCATCCGCATCGTGAGCAACTTCGGCGCCGCCAACCCGCGCGCCGCCGCCCGGCACATTGCCCGCATGGCGCGCGAACTAGGTGCGAGCGCGCCGCGCATCGCGGTGGTGGAGGGCGACGACCTGTCGGGGCCCGAACACCGCGCGCTGCTGAACGAAGCGCTCGGCGCGCAGATGGAAGGGCTGCGCATGGTCAGCGCCAATGCATACATCGGCGCCGAGCCGATTGCCGCCGCGCTCGACGCGGGCGCGCAGATCGTGGTGTGCGGCCGCGTGGCCGACCCGTCGCTCACCGTTGGCCCGGCCATGTCGCACTTCGGCTGGCGCGCCGACGACTGGGACCGGCTGGGCCGCGCGACCATGGCGGGGCATCTGCTCGAATGCGGTGCGCAGGTGTGCGGCGGCTACTTCGCCGACCCTGGCTACAAGAACGTGCCGGGGCTGGAAGCGGTTGGCTTCCCCATCGCAGAGATAGACGCCGACGGCCGCTGCACCATCGGCAAGGCCGACGGCACCGGCGGCCTCGTGAGCGAAGCCACGGTGAAGGAGCAACTGCTCTACGAAGTGCACGACCCTGCGGCCTACCTGACGCCCGACGTGGTCGCCGATATTGCCGACGCCGAAGTGCACGCGCTGCCCGGCGTGGATCGCGTTGCACTCTCCGGCGTGCGCGGCCATGCGCGGCCGGGCCGCTACAAGGTCAACGTCTGCCATGAAGGCGGCTGGCTGGCCGAGGGCGAAATCTCCTATGCGGGGCCGCGCGCCGAGGCCCGTGCGCGGCTCGCGGCGGACGTGCTGCGCAAGCGCCTGGCCGGACTCGCGTTGCGCGTGGACCTGATCGGCGCGCTGAGCATCCTGGGCGACGACGCGGGCCGTGCGCTGGCGGATACACCCGACGCCGGCCTGCGCGACGTGCGCCTGCGCGTCGCGGCCACGCATGCCGATCGCGCGCAGGCCGAGCGACTGGCGCGCGAGGTCATGGCGCTCTACACCTGCGGCCCGGCAGGCGGCGGCGGCGTGCGCACCGCGCTCACGCCGCGGCTCAACACGCTGTCGTGCCTGCTGCCGCGCGAGGCGGTGCCGGTGCGCTTCGAACTGCTCGGCGAGGAGGCCCTGGCATGAACACCACTACCGACACCGTCGAAGTGCCGCTGTACCGCACCGCGCACGGCCGCACCGGCGACAAGGGCGATCGCTCCAACATCAGTGTCATCGCCTGGCACGCCGAGCTCTATCCCTTGCTGGTCGAGCAACTCACGACCGAGCGCGTCGCCGCGCAGTTCCACCACCGCGCACCGTCGCAGGTGCAGCGCTTCGTGTTGCCGAAGCTGCACGCGATGAACTTCGTGCTCGACGCGGTGCTGGACGGGGGCGTCAACGACGCGCTGAACCTCGACGCACATGGCAAGGCGCTGTCCTTCCTGCTGCTCGACATGCCTGTCCGCGTACCTCGCGCGCTTGTGCCCTTGCTGGCCGGACCATAGCCGCAGCTCTCTTCTTTTCCCCTAGCCATTCCATCCGGAGACAAAACAATGAAACGATTTCCCCTCACCGTGCTGACCGCCGCACTGGCCCTGATGCCACTGCTGAGCCATGCGGAGGCCTTCCCCGAGAAGGCCATCACCTTCGTCGTGCCCTTCGCGGCCGGCACCGCCACCGACCAGATCGCACGCGCGCTCGGCAACCAGATCGCGGCGGAGACGAAGCAGGCCGTCATCATCGACAACAAGGCCGGCGCAAGCGGCTTCATCGCCTCGCAGAACGTGGCCAAGGCGCCCGCCGACGGCTACACGGTGCTCATCACCACCAACACCACGCACGCGGCCAACGAGCACCTGTTCAAGAAGCTGCCCTACGACCCGGTGAAAGACTTCGCACCCATCGCGGCGCTCGGCAAGGGCGGCCAGATCATGGTGGTGAATCCCTCGTTCCCCGCGAAGAATGTGGCCGAGTTCATCGCGCTCGCGAAGAAGGATCCGGGCAAGTACAGCTTCGGCAGCGGCAGTTCGTCCAGCCGCATGGCGGGCGAGCTGCTGCAGCAGATGGCCGACATCAAGCTGCTGCACGTGCCCTACAAGAGCAACACGCTCGCTGTGACCGACCTGCTGGGCAGCCAGATCAACATGATGATCACCGACACGGCCACCGGCCTGCCGCAGGTCAAGGCCGGCAAGCTGCGCGCGCTGGGCATCTCCAGCTCGGCACGCTCGCCGCTCGCGCCCGACGTGCCCACCATTTCCGAGGCCGGCGTGAAGGGCTACGAAATGGGCTACTGGTTCGCGGCCTATGCGCCCGCGAAGACGCCACCCGCCGTGGTCAAGCGGCTCAACGAACTGCTGGTGAAAGCCGCGAAGAGCGAAGCTGCAAAGACGGCTTTCTACGAGCCGACCGGCACCGAGGTGTTCACGACCTCGCCCGAAGAGCTTGCGAAGTTCCAGGCCAACGAGTCCCAGAAGTGGGGCCGCATCGTGAAGTCGGCCGGCATCGAGGCCGAGTAGCCCGCGCGCCGTAGCGGGTACCGGCGCCGCAACACGACAAGACACACAACGAAGGAGACAAACCATGAAACGCTGGAGCCTTTGGGCTGCCACGGTGGCTTCGGCCGCCCTTTTTCTGACTGCCTGCGGTGGAAGCGGCGGAGGAGGTGGCGTGCTGCTGCCACCGCCCACCGCCACGACACCCACCACACCGCCCGTGACTGCCACCGCGCCCAAGTACAAGCTCGCCATCACCGCGACCGAAGACGTGCCCGGCGCATTCGGCAGCGTGGGCGCCTACGAGAAGATCACCGGCACCTTCACCGGCGAGGTCGATCCGAAGGACGCTCGCAACGCCATCATCCAGGACCTGTCGCTCGCGCCGCTCAATGCGAACGGCAAGGTCGAGTACACCTCCGACTTCGTGCTCTTCAAGCCGAAGGACATGACGAAGGCCAGCGGCGTGCTGCGCTACGACGCGCCGAACCGCGGCAACATCGTGAGCCTCGATCCGTACTTCGCCTCGCGCGGCTACGTGTTCCTGACGGCCGCCTGGCAGGACGACGTGCCGGCCGGGCCCGGCAAGCTCACGCTGAAGGTGCCGGTCGCGAAGAACGCCGATGGCAGCAGCATCACCGGCACCTACCGCGCCGAGTTGCTGCCTACCGCAGCGAACAACGATTCGCTGCCCTTGCCAGGCGGCCCGTTCAATGCGGCGATGCAGGCCTATGCCACCGCGAGCCTCGACAACACGAAGCCCGGCTATGTGCTCACTCGCCGCATCAACGAAGGCGACGCGCGCCAGCTCATTCCCGCGAGCGAGTGGAAGTTTGCGAAGTGCAGCGCCGCCACGCCGTTCCCCGGTACGCCCGACGAGACGAACGTCTGCCTCAAGGACAAATGGGACCCGGCCTACTTGTACGAACTGGTCTACATCGCGAAAGACCCGAAGGTCATGGGCCTGGGCCTCGCGGCGCTGCGCGACATGATCACCTTCTTCCACCGCGACGCGAGCGATGCGGCGGGCACGGCCAACCCAGTGGCTGCTGCCATCAAGAACACCATTGCCTCGGGCGTCTCGCAGTGCGGCAACTTCATGAAGACCTTCGTGCACTTGGGCTTCAACGAGGACCGTGCGGGCCAGAAGGTGTTCGACGGCGTGTTCGCGCAGATCGCGGCGCGGCAGACCAACATCAACATGCGCTTCTCCATTCCTGGCGGCGGCGGTGGCGTGCGCGCCGACCACACGGCCTTCGGCCAGGCCGGCACGCGCGGCCTGTCGAAAGACTATGTGGACGACGTGGCTCAGCGGCGCGGCGGCATCCTGTCGCGCTGCGAGGCGAGCGGCACCTGTCCCAAGCTCTTCATCGGCTTCAGCGGCACCGAGTTCTGGACCCTGCAGGGCTCGCCGCTGTTGACCGATGCCTGGGGCACGACCGACCTCGTGCAGCCCGGCAACGCGCGCATCTACTACTACGCGAGCACGCACCATCTGCTGGGCCTCCCGTCGCTGCCGGGTGCAAGCGCAGGGGCGCTGTATGCGACCAACGGCAATGCCGGCGTGATTCCGGTCGTGCGCGCGCTGTACCAGAACCTGGAAGACTGGGTCGTCAAGGGCACGACGCCGCCCGACAGCCAGGTGCCGAAGCTGGCAGACACCACGCTGGTGCGGCCGCAGCACGTCAAGTTCCCGGCGATTCCGGGCATGAGCTACACGGGGCTGGTCAACACCTATTCGCTGCTGGACTGGGGCCCCAACTACAGGCCGCAGGACGAGAGCGGCATCGCCACGCAGGTGCCGCCGGCCTACCTGGGCCGCGACTACGCGATCCTGGTGCCGCAGGTGGATGCGGACGGCAACGACATCGCGGGCATCCGCAGCCTGGACGTCGCCGTGCCGCTGGGCACGAACACCGGTTGGAACTACACCAACCAACCGGGCCGGATCGACCAGGCGGGCCTGTTCGGGTCGTACTTTGCGTTTGCCAAGACGGCGGCGCTGCGCGGAAGTGATCCGCGCCCGTCGCTGCAGGAGCGCTATGTGGATCAGGCGGGCTACATCGCGGCAGTGACTGCGGCCGCCAACGACCTGGTGGCGAAACGCTTCATGCTGCGTGTGGATGCCGACGCAGCGATTGCCAGCGCGATTGCCAATCCGGTGCTTCCTTAAGCCGAGTGCACCCCAAAGCCCGTCTTGCCCGGCGCGATGTCTTCGCGCAGGGTGAGCGCGGGAATCTCGTAGTCGCCGGCGTTCTGCCGGCGGAACGGGATCGGGTCTGTGGTGAACAGCGTGTCGAGCCGCTGACCCAGTTCCTCGGTGATGCGCGCGTAGGCAGTCTCGTCGACCTTGTGCGTGCGATGCACCACGTACGGCGGCAGCACGTCGAAGCCGGGGTAGTAGAGGATGCCGTGGTGGATGGGAAACAGCAGGTCGTCCATCGGCCCGTTGATGCCGCGCGGCGCGTAGTGCGATGCCCAGCCACCGGTCGTCACCACCAGCATCGCGCGCTTGCCGGCCATCAGGCCTTCGCCGAAGCGGTCGCCCCAGTGGGTGTCCGAATGCTCGCCGAGGCCGTAGGCAAAGCCATAGGCGTAGATGCGCTCGACCCACCCCTTGAGGATGGCGGGCATCGAGTACCACCACAGCGGAAATTGCAGGACGACCGCGTCGGCCCACAGCAGTTTTTGCTGCTCGGCGGCGATGTCTGCGGTTTGCGTGCCGGCCTCGAACGCATGAAGCGAATCGAGCACGGGGTCGAAGCGCGCGGCGGTGTCGCGCGCGGGGAAGTCGTCGGCGTCGAGCGCGGGCTTCCAGCGCATGGCGTACAGGTCGGACACCTGCACTGAATGGCCCGCAGCCGCCAGGCGTTCGAGCATGAAGCGATGGAGCGCGCCATTGAGCGAGGCGGCTTCGGGGTGGGCAAGTACCAGAAGGATGTTCACGGTTTCACAAGGGGTCGGATGAAGATGCCCTCAGGTTAGGCTTCGTGGCGATATATTGGAAATGAATAGTCTGAATTCCAGAAATTGCCATGAACAATTTCAGCCGCCTTGACCTCAACCTGCTGGTCACGCTCGACACGCTGCTGGCCGAGCGCAATGTCACGCGCGCAGCCGAGCGGCTGAACCTGTCGCAGCCCTCGGTGAGCGTGCAGCTCGCCAAGCTACGCGAAGCGTTCGACGACCCGCTGCTGGTGCCCGCGCAGCGCGGCATGCGGCCCACTGCGCGCGCCGATGAACTGCGCGAGCCTCTGCGCGAGGCGCTTGAATCGCTGGGCCGTGCAGTGGCGCCAACTCGGCCTTTCGATCCGGCCGAGGCGACCACCACCTGGCGCGTTGCCGCGGCCGACTATGCCGAGTCGGCCATCCTGCTGCCGGCGCTGGCCGGGCTGCGTGCCGCGGCGCCGCACACGCGGCTGGCCGTGGTGGAGGCCGTGCCTTCGCGCATGGCGCGGCAGCTGGAGAGCGGTGAGGTCGACCTGTTCTTTCACACCAGCGTGGGCGCGCCGCGTGGCCTGCACGCGCGCGTGCTCTTCCACGAACGCTACGTGCTGGCCGGGCGGGCAGGGCATCCGCGCCTGAAGCGCCGGCCGACGCTCGCGCAGTTCTGCGCGCTGGAGCATGTGGTGGTGTCGCTCGCCGGCGGAGGCTTCGCCGGGCCAACGGACGAGGCGCTGGCCGAAAAGGGTTTGACGCGGCGCGTGGCGCTGTCGGTGCCGCACTTCCTCTTCATGATGTCGGTGCTGGCCAGCACCGACATGGTCGCGATGCTGCCCGAGCGGCTGGCGCGCGGCGCGGCCGGGCTGCGGATGGTGGAGGCGCCGCTCGAGGTGCCCGGCTACGAGATGGCGATGCTCTGGCACGAGCGCCGGCACCGCGACCCGGCGCACAAGTGGCTGCGCGAGCAGATCGTTGCGAGCCTCTGAGCCGACCTCGGAAGGCGGGCTCAGAAGGCGCTGATGGCCTTGTCGGTTTCGGCCTTGCGGTGCAGCGGCAGCCACAGCGTGAAGCGCGTCCCGGTGCTGCCGGACTGCCAGCTCACCGTGCCACCGATCACCTGCGCGCGCCGCTGCTGGTTGCGCAGCCCCCGTCCGCTTCGGCGCAGGGCCTCTTCCACGTCGAAGCCTTCGCCGTTGTCTTCGATCACCACGTTCACGCCTTCATCGACCGTCGCGGTGCTCACGCAGATGACGGTGGCCCGCGTGTGGCGCAGCACGTTGGCGACGCATTCCTGCACGATGCGCAGGATGTGCAGCGCGCCGTCCGGGTCCAGCCAGGGCAGCGAGGGCACGGGTTGCACTTCCCATTGCAGCGTGATGCCGGCGCTCTCGATGCGCGGCGCGAGGCGAAAGCGCATGGTTGCCAGCAGGAGCAGCAGGTCGGCTTCCACGTTTTCCATGGAGTCGATCACCAGCCTCAGGTCTTCCATGCAACCCTTGAGCACGCGGGAAATCTCGGCTTCGCTCATGGCGCCTCGCTCCACCGAGCGGATGGCGCTGATCAGCGAAGAGCCCAGCCCGTCGTGCATGTCTTGCATGAGGCGGCGGCGCTCGGCATTGAGCATGTGCTGGTTCTCGATCACGCGCAGCCGCTGGTAGCTTTGCTCCAGCTCGGCTTCGCGCGCCTGCAGGCGCTGGGCCAGGCCCTTGTTCAGCCGGGCCACTTCGGCGAACGCGCCTGTGTAGCGCTGGAACATGATGTACGAGAAGACGAAGAACAGGCTGATGATGGCGTAGGGAGAGGTGTACACGGCCTCTGGGCTGACCAGGTTGTTCTGCAGAAGCCCGTCATAGGAAGTGAATGCGACGGCGAAGACAGTCCAGCCCGCCACCAGGCGTCCCTCGGGCAGTTGCGCGCGCAGCGCCTTGCGCAGGTTCACCGCAAAGATCGTCACCGCGACGGGCAGCACCATCAGGTTGAGCAGGGGCGTGAACAGGTAGAGACTGACGATATCCGTCGACACATGGGGCAGCGTTGCGATATTGCAGGCCAGCGCCAGGGTCACCGACACACGGGTCAGCCAGGGTGATGGCTGCTGGTGCAGGCGCTGCAAGAACAGGTGGATGAGGACGATCAGCCAGAGCAGGCTGGCCACTGTCATCCATTCGAACCAGTCGTCCGAAATCGGGATGAAGCTGCCGCCCGCGTAGTAGTGAAGCGTGCGCAGGAAGGCGAGCGCCGAGATGGCAAAGAACAGCAGGTAGAGCGATTCGCGCCTCTTGAACAGCCACACCGCGAACGCGAATGCGCCAACCGCCAGGAACGCGGCGCTGCCCATGAAGGGCAACTGCACCTGCAGCAACTGGCGGATCTGGTAGCGCCAGCTCAGCGATTCCTCGTCGCCCACCCACAAGGTCGAAAAGCCGCTGCCGCTGTTGCGCAGGCGGTCGACGCGAATCAGCACAGATGCCGGGGCGGGTGTATTGGCGGTCGCGTTCAACGGCAGCAGGAGCGGGTGGTTGTAGCCGTTGTGGATGGGGCTGCCATGCGACTGGTAGAGCAGCACGCCGTCGCCGTACACCGCGATGTTGCCCAGGGTTTTCCAGCGCGGGAGGTAGAGAAGCTGCTGCTGCGTCTTCGGCGTCAGCCCGGACAGTTCGATGCGGTACCAGTCGGTGACGGTTCGCTCGCCGCTCGACGCATTGGGCACCAGTTCGCGCCGGGCTGTGTGGGGGAGGCTGACCGTCTTCCAGCCATCGGTTGGAAGCGCGGCGTCCACGATATACCGCGGAGGTGCGGAATAGCCCGTGCCGGAAACCGAGAGCAACTCGGCCTGCGTGATGTGGACAGGGCCGTCGTGCTGCGGCGCCGCATCCGCCGGGAGTTCATCGGCGTACGCAAAAGACAGGAAGGCCAGCGGCAGGGCCAGCCAAAGCCTTGCGATCCACCGGCTGATTCGCCAACAGCCTTTGCTGCCTAGCCTCATAGATCGCTTCTGCCTCGGAAATCACTTTTCGCGTGCTGTGGATGCGCCGGACGATTGCCGGCACCGTGCTGTAGCCATCTTTTGACGAGCCCAGACTCCCGCTCACGCGGGCGGGCGCAATTATGTCCTCGCCCAGCCTTTCCGGCCAAACCAGGCAACTTGCCGCAAATTCTTGAATGGCATAGACCGTCCGTCGAATGCACAGCGGCGGCCTCGCTCCCTAGCATGGAGCGCGTCGCCGCTCTTGCCGCACTCTGCCCGATGCACCGATGAAAACGCTCGCATTCCTGGCCAGCCTCGCCGGCATGGCATTGCTTTCGCTCGCCACGGGCGCCGCCGAGCCCGCCAAGGACCACCCGCTGGTTGGCCGCTACGAGGGCGCGGTGCTCGACGGCTACAAGGCCGCCGCCTACGACGAGGTCGGCCTCATCAAGGAGCCGTTCCAGAACTGGGCCGGCGGCAAGCCCGACCTGCTCAAGGTCGAGGGCAAGGTGACGCTCTACCTCTACAGGCTGCCGAAGGACCGCTCGCTGCTCGAAGTGCAGCGCAACTACGAGTCCAGCCTGAAGGCCAAGGGCTTCGAGGTGCTCTTTACCTGCGGCACGGCCAATGCCTCCTGCTACAAGCCGCGGCCGGGCAGCGTGGACACCAACACGCCCTACGACTTTGCGCTGGCCTTCGACGACCCCGAGTGGCCGCGCCTGGGCAGCCGCGGCGACTACGCGCGCAACTATTTTTCGGTGAGCGGCCGCTACCTGCTGGCGAAGAAGACCGGGCCCACGGGCACCGTCTACGCCAGCATCGCGCTGGCCGAGCACAACGCCGATGTCGGCAACCACGCCTTCGTGCGCGTGGTCGAGAGCAAGGCGATGGAAGACAACAAGATCGTGTTCGTCGACGCGACGGCCATGCAGAAGAGCCTGGTGGAGACGGGGCGCGTCAATCTCTACGGCATCCTGTTCGACCTCGACAAGGACATCATCCGCCCCGAGTCGCAGCCCACGCTCGACGAGATGACCAAGCTGATGCGCAGCAACCCGCCGCTGAAGCTGTCGGTGGTGGGGCACACCGATGCGCAGGGCGAGGCGAAGCACAACGACGACCTGTCGAAGCGCCGCGCGCTGGCGGTGATCGCGGTGCTGGTGAAGGCCGGGGTGGACCCGCGCCGCTTCACCACGCGCGGTGCGGGCGCGTCAGAGCCGGTGGCGCCCAACGACAACGAGGCGGGGCGGGCGAAGAACCGGCGGGTGGAACTGGTCCGCCTCTGAAGGAGCTTGCTCGCACCGCCCTCAGATGACCGGCACGCTGGTTTCCTTCAGCACGCGCAGCACGAAGTGCGACTTGCTGTGCCGGATGCCCGGGATCTTGTAGAGCTTTTCGCGCAGCAGCCGCTCGTAGTCGCGCGTGTCGCGCACGGCGATGCGGATGTAGTAGTCGTAGTCGCCCGACACCAGGTAGGCCTCCTGTATCTCGGGAATGGTCGCGAGCACGCGGCCGAAGTCGTACAGGGTCTCGTCGGTGTGGCTTTCGAGCGTGACCTGCACGATCACCGAGTCGTGATAGCCGAGCTTGGCCGGGTCCACGTCGACCGTGTAGCGCTTGATGACGCCAGAGGCTTCGAGCTTCTTGATGCGCGTCCAGCAACTGGTGGGCGACAGGCCGACCTCGTTGCCGATCTCCTGCAGGGTCTTGCGCGAGTCGAGCAGCAGCACGCGCAGGATCGCCAGGTCGGTCTTGTCAAAAGATCCTTCGTTGTCGCTGGGTGTTTGCCGATTGGTTTTCATTAATCGAGCTTAAAGAGCCAAAAGAAAGAAGCATATTTTGCTCCCGAACCGGAAGAATTGACGGCATGCGACTGCTCGACCTACCCCTCACGCCCTCCCTCTCTCTTCACCCGGAAACGCCAGCGCGTATTCGCAACGGCGCCGAAGCCCTGCTCGACACGCTGGTCGAGTGCGGCGTGGACACCATCTTCGGCTACCCCGGCGGCGCGGCGCTGCCGCTGTACGACGCGCTGCACGGCGAGCCGCGGCTGCGCCATGTGCTGGTGCGCCACGAGCAGGCGGCCGTGCATGCGGCCGAAGGCTATGCGCGCAGCACCGGCCGCGTGGGCGTGGTGCTGGTCACTTCGGGGCCGGGCGTGGGCAACACCATCACCGGGCTGCTCGATGCCATGAGCGATTCGGTGCCGGTGCTTTGCATCAGCGGGCAGGTGGCAACGGCCGTCATCGGTACGCAGGCGTTCCAGGAGAGCGATGCGCTGGGCATGTCGCGTTCGGTGACCAAGTGGAACCGGCAGGTGCGCTCGGCCGACGACGTGCCCTCGCTGGTGCGCCGCGCGCTGGAGATCGCTACCACCGGCCGCCCTGGGCCAGTGCTGCTCGACGTGCCGAAGGACATCCAGCTCGACCGCCTGGGCCAGGCCCCCGAGCCAGCGCCGCTGCGGGCCCTGCGCACGAGCCGCATGGCGCTGCCGCCCAAGGCCATGATGCAGCGCGCCGCCGACCTGCTCTCGACCGCGCGCCGGCCCGTCATCTACGGCGGCGGCGGACTGGTCAATTCGGGGCCCGCCGCGTGCGAGGCCTTTGCGAAGCTCGTGAACCTGCTGCATGCGCCGTGCACGCTCACGCTGATGGGGCTGGGCGCGTTTCCCGCATCCGACCCGAAGTTCATTGGCATGCTGGGCATGCACGGCATGCTCGAAGCCAACCTCGCAATGCACGAGGCCGACCTCGTGGTGTGCGTCGGCGCGCGCTTCGACGACCGCGTGACCGGCAAGCTCGACGAGTTCTGCCCGCATGCACGCAAGATCCACATCGACATTGACCCCGGCAGCATCAACAAGGTGGTGCGCGTGGACGTGCCGATGGTGGGCGACTGCGAGGTGATCCTCGACGGCCTGCTGGCGCTGCTGCCAGCGGAGGGCTTCGCGCCCGAGCGCCTCGCACCGTGGTGGGCGCGCATCGAGCGCTGGCGAGCGGAAGACTGCCTGGCCTTCGAGGCGCGCGAGGACTCGATCCTGCCGCAGCAGCTGATGTCGTCGCTGCAGAGCGCCATCGGCGGTCGCAATGCCATCGTGTCGACCGACGTGGGCCAGCACCAGATGTGGGCCGCGCAGTACCTGCGCTTCGACAGCCCGCGCCACTGGCTCACCTCGGGCGGGGCAGGGACCATGGGCTACGGCCTGCCCGCCGCCATCGGCGCGCAGATCGGCCACCCTGAAGCGCTGACCGTGTGCGTGAGCGGCGATGCCTCGGTGCTGATGAACATCCAGGAGCTCTCCACTGCCGTGCAGCACCGCGTGCCGGTGAAGCTGGTGCTGTGCAACAACGGCTACATGGGCATGGTGCGGCAATGGCAGGAGCTGAATCACGGCAACCGCCTGAGCCACAGCTGGAACGAGGCATTGCCCGACTTCGTGGCGCTGGCCAAGGCCTTCGGCTGGGGCGCGCGGCGGGTGTCGGACCCGGCCGAGCTGGAAGACGCGCTGGCCGAATGCCTGGCGAGCCAGGGGCCGTTCTTTCTCGACGTGCAGGTGGCGGCGCAGGAGAACTGCTTTCCGATGATGCCCTCGGGGCACGGGCACCACCGGGTGATGCTGGCGAAGGACAGGTGGTACGAGGAATCCTGAGCGCAGGGTTCTAGACGCTCTGCAGGCGCACGTCGTTCGCAGGAATGGCGTTGAGCTCGGCCCAGTCCATCTCTTCTTCCAGCTGGTGGTAGGCGTCGTCCTCGATCTGCCCGCTGTGGCGCAGTGCTTCGAGCGCCTGCCGCTGCGCGCGGATCGCCACGGCGCGTAGCCGGTCGTGCGCCGTCTTCGCCTGCGGCTGGCGCTCGTCTTGCGCCAGCATGCGCGCCGCGCGGTATTCGTCGCGCACGGCGTCGGCCTCGCGGCTTTCTTCGGCTTCGAGGGCCGACAGCGCCGCGTCCATCATCGCGGTGCGCGCGAGCGAGACCTCCTTGTCGAGCGATGCGTCGGGCTCGATCTTCAATGCCCTGATCAGCGGCCCGATGGTGAAGCCCTGGATCACCAGCGTGCCCAGCACGACTGCGAATGCGCTGAGCACGATGAGGTCGCGCCCCGGAAAATCCGCCGGCAGCGCGAAGGCCGTGGCCATCGTCACCAGCCCGCGCATGCCCGACCAGCCGACCAGCAACCCGATGCGCCTGGACGGCACCGGAATGTCGTGCCCCTGGGCGATCAGGCGCAGCTTGTACGTGCGCATCGCGGCCCCGTAGATCTGCACCCAGACCACCCGCACCGCGATGACCAGCACCAGCACGAGGCCGGCGAACTGCAGGGCATGCACCAGCTGCGGCCCCGACAGCCTTTCGAGGATGCTGCGCGCCTGCAGCCCCATCAGGAAGAAGGCCAGCACGTTGAGCGTGAACACCACCGCGCCCCACACCGCATAGGAGTGCACGCGGTCGCGCGGCGCATGGTGCTTTGGCGCGAACTGGCCCAGCGTCATGCCGAAGGCAACCACCGAGATGATCGGCGACAGGTGCAGCCGCTCGGCCACGATCCACGCGCCGAAAGTCATCACGAACTGGAAGATGATGGCCGAGCGCGTGCCCGCGAAGAGCGGCGAGCCGAAGTGGATGTTGAGCTTGGCGAACGCGAAGCCGACCAGCGCACCGCCCGGCACCGCGACCAGCAGCATCGGCAGCGAACTCGTCATGGGCACGTGCGCGGCGCCGGCCGCCGATACCGCCACGCCGAACACCAGCAGCGCCACCGCGTCGTTGAGCAGGCTCTCGCCGTTGATGATCGACAGCGTGCGCCGCGGAATGCGGAACTGCTGCATCACCGCAGCCGCGGCCACAGCGTCGGGCGGCGCGACGATGGCGCCGAGCGTGATCGCGGCCGCCAGCGGCAGGCCCGCGAAAGCCCAGCCGGCCCATGCGACCACCGCCGTGGTCAGCAGCACCGCCACCAGCACCAGCGAGATCAGCGGCATCCAGTTGCGCCGCAGTTCGCGCGGCGAGATATCGAAGGCTGAATCGAGGAGGGCAGGCGCGATGAAGAGCGCCAGCGCCAAGTGCGGGTCGAGGCTGATGTGCGGCACCCAGGGCATCGCGCCCAGGCACACGCCGGCCAGCGCCAGCATCGACGGATAGGGCAGTGCGAGGCGCCGCGAGAGCTGCAACAGCAGGCAGGCGGCGATCAGCATGACCAGTACGTTTTCGAAGATGTCCATCGAGGCCCTCGGTCTGGGTGTTGTTTTCCCCGAATACTAAGAGGTGGATTCATCTACGCCCGATGAAAAGAAAAGGGGCCCGGTTGCGGGCCCCTTTTCATCAGGCTGTAGGGACTATCAGGACTTCACGAACGCCAGCAGGTCGGCGTTGAACTTGTCCTTGTGCGTATCGGTCAGGCCGTGCGGCGCGCCGGGGTAGACGATCAGCTTGTTGTTCTTCACCAGCTTGGCCGAGGCCAGGCCGGCAGCGCCGATCGGCACGATCTGGTCGTCGTCGCCGTGAACGATGAGCGTGGGTACGTCGAACTTCTTCAGGTCTTCGGTGAAGTCGGTTTCCGAGAACGCCTTGATCGAGTCGTAGGTGTTCTTGTGGCCGCCCGCCATGCCTTGCACCCACCACGAGTCGATGAGGCCCTGCGACACCTTGGCGCCGGGGCGGTTGAAGCCGAAGAAGGGACCCGAGGGCACGTCCTTGTAGAACTGCGAGCGGTTCGCTAGTTGCGCGGCGCGCAGGCCGTCGAACACTTCGATCGGCAGGCCGCCGGGGTTGGCGGCGGTCTTCAGCATCAGCGGCGGCACGGCCGAGATCAGCGCGGCCTTGGCCACCCGCTTGGTGCCGTGGCGGCCGATGTAGCGTGCCACTTCGCCGCCGCCGGTCGAGAAGCCGACCAGGATCACGTTCTTCAGGTCCAGCGTCTCGATGACGGTGGCGAGGTCGTCGGCGTAGGTGTCCATGTCGTTGCCGTTCCAGGGCTGGCTGGAGCGGCCATGGCCGCGGCGGTCATGCGCCACGGTGCGATAGCCCTGCGATGCGAGGAACAGCATCTGCGATTCCCAGCTGTCGGAGTTCAGCGGCCAGCCGTGGCTGAACACGACGGGCTGGCCGGAACCCCAGTCCTTGAAATACAGCTGCGTGCCGTCCTTGGTGACGATGGTGTTGCTCATGGTGCGTGTTCCTTTCAAAGAACGATGGATGGCGCCTTGGTTCGGCGCAGAAGTGGAGGCGGCGGACGCCGCCTGGGAAAAGCCGGTCCCCACGAGGGCTCCGGCTGCGACGGAAGCGCCGCCGACCAGCAGGCTGCGGCGGGTCGGGGTGGCGGTGGGGTTCTTGCTGTTTGCGGACATGGTGCGCTCCTTGAGTGACGTGGTTGAGATGAGTTTTGTATCGTATGAATTAATATCGCATGCGATGTAATTGGCCTGAAAAAACAGGAACGGCGAAGCGGCTGCGCATCACGCGTTCCTGTCGAGGCTGGCGCGCAGACCCAGCAACTGGGTGCGCAGCGCGCCGATCTGGTCGGGAGACAACTCCATGGCCTGCGCGACGCAACCCGGCAACCCCTGCGCCTTGGCGCGCAGCGCGCGGCCACCGGCCGTGAGCGACACGATGACCTGGCGCTCGTCCCTGGGCGAACGCACGCGCTGGATCAGTCCGCGGGCTTCGAGCCGCTTGAGCAGCGGGGTGAGGGTGGTGGTCTCGAGCGACAGGCGAGTGCAGATTTCGGAGATGTTGATCTCGTCCTTTTCCCATAGCACCAGCATGACAAGGTATTGCAGGTAGGTGAGATCCAGGTCGCGCAGCAGGCCGCGGTACACCTTGTTGAGGCTCAACATCGTCGAGTAGACGGCAAAGCAGAGCTGTTCGTCCAATACCAGTGAATTGCTCGCAGGGGCGTCGACGGGTTGGGCGGTGGAGCGCTTGGCAGGCATGGGCGAATATTAGATCGCGTGCGATCTAATGGCAAGCAATATTTCTCCGGCCGCGCGAACCCTTCAGTCCGGCGATCGGCGATAGGCCCCGGGCGGGGTTCCGAACTGGCTCCTGAAGCAGCGGCTGAAATGGCTCGCATCGCCAAAGCCGTTGCGATAGGCGATCTCCGAAACGCTCAGGTGGTCGAGTCGCCGGTTCTGCAGTTCGTCCTTCGCGCGCTCCAGGCGGCGCACCTTGAGGTACGTGCCGTACTGCGTGCGCTGCATCTCGAACAGGCGGTGCGTGAGCCGCTTCGAAATGCCCAGCTCCTTCGAGACCGCATCGACCGACAGCTCCGCATCGCCGAGGTGCGCCTCGATGAACGCTACCAGCCGCTGCCAGCGGTCGCGCTCGCGGCGCTTGCCGTCGGCCGCGTCTTCGGCGACCGATTCGCCCATCGATTCGCAATAGGTCGCGGCCAGCAGCGAGACGAGCGACTGCTCCGAAAAATACGCCAGTGCCGGCGCAGCCTGTGCCGTACCGGGAAACACGTGCCCCATGTGCGCGCGGGCGGCCTCGGCCAGGCGCGAATTCGCCTGCGCGATCGAGGGCACGAAGCGGTCGTGCAGGTCGGCATAGATGCCGAAGAACCGGTCGGAGGGCAGGCGCAGCATCACCAGCTTGCCGGGCGAGGTCAGTGTGCAGGTGGAGGGAAGCCGCGTGGTGCGGAAGGTGATGTCGCCCTTGCGGAAGGGCATGCGCCGGCCGCCCTGGTCGATGGTGCCTTCGCCTTCGACGGCAATCATCGCGAGCACGTCGCCCGTGCCGCCCATACCTCCGGTGGAGGCCAGCGCCGTGTCATGGCGAACCGCGAGCGGCGTCGAGGCGAAGCTGATGGCCAGCCCGCCACCCACGAGGCGGCAGGCTTCGAGGCTCATGCGCGGGTTGCTGTCCTGCACGCTCAGTTCGCCGGGGTAGACCAGCGAATCGAGCGCATTCGAGTAGCCCTGCACGTCGCCCGGATAGAACGGGCGGAAGCAGGGCGCGAAGCTCAGGTCGGATACTGCTGTGTCGTGGTGCATGGGTGGGGCTCCTGCCGTTGGCCCGCACGCTTCGTGCCAAGCAGGTGCAGTCGGATGCAGTCTAGGCGGCCATCCGTTGGGCAGGACTTAAGACTTTCCACTAGTTGGCACGCTGGATCAACCCGCGTGCGCCCACGCGCAAGAGCAAACCGCACACCGCTTCTTACATTGACCGCACCCCGCCGATGCAAAGGAGCCACAGCGTGAACGATACGAGCCCCGGAACCCACGACACCCCCGCGCCGTCTCTCGACGGCCTCAGCTACGGCAACTGGAGCGAGGCCGAAAAGCTCGCGCTCAGCTGCCGCATCCTCGCCAAGGAAGGGCACTCCGAAACCCTGGCCGGACAGGTCACCGTGCGCCAGCCCGACGGCACCTTCCTGACGACACCCCTCGCGCATGCCTTCGCCGAGATCCGCCCGCAGTCGGTCATGCGCATCGACGATTCGCTGCGCGTGCTCGAAGGCCGCGGCGTGCCCAACCCCGCGGTGCGCTTCCACCTGTGGGTCTACAGGCGCAGGCCCGACGTGAACTGCGTGATCCACACGCACCCGCCGTACGTCTCGGCGCTGTCGATGACCGGCGAGCCGCTGCAGATCGCACACATGGACGCCACGCCTTTCTTCGACGACTGCGCGTTCCTGCCTGAGTGGCCCGGCCTGCCGATCGCCGACGTCGAAGGCGAGATCATCTCGGCGGCTCTCGGCAAGAAGCGCTGCGTGCTGCTGGCCAACCACGGCTTCCTTGCCGCCACGGCGACCATCGAGGAGTCTCTCTACATGTCGGTGCTCATCGAGCGCGCGGCGCGCAACCAGCTGATCGCGCAGTCGGCCTATGGGCGGCTCAAGCTGGTGGATCCTGTGCTGGCGAAGGAGTCGCACGACTTCCTTCTGCAGCGCAGCATCGTCAACGCCAGTTTCGCGATGTTCGCGCGACAGATCACGCAGGAGCAGGCATGAACAGCATCGCCTCGCCATTGCAGGCACAAGCGGCTACCACCATGGAGAGAAAGTACCAGAGCGTGTGGAAGATCGGCGCCGCCACCATGGTCGGCACGGCCATCGAGGCCTTCGACTTCCTTGCCTACGGCACGGCCGCGGCGCTGGTGTTCAACAAGCTCTTCTTTCCCAACTTCGACCCCACAGTCGGCACGCTGGCGGCCTTCGGCACCTTCGCCAGCGGCATGCTCGCCCGGCCGCTGGGCGGCATCATCTTCGGGCACTACGGCGACCGGCTGGGCCGCAGGTCGATGCTCACGCTGAGCCTGCTGCTGATGGGTATCTGCACCGTGCTGATAGGCCTTTTGCCGACCTACGAATCGATCGGCCTGTGGGCCGCGGTGCTGCTGGTGCTGCTGCGCATCGGGCAGGGCCTGTCGTTCGGCGGCGAGCTCGGCGGCGCGATGCTGATGGCCGTGGAGCATGCGCCGCCCAAATGGAAATCGCTGGTCGGCAGCATGCCGCAGATGGGCGCACCCATCGGCGTGCTGCTGTCGTCGGGCGCCTTCGCGCTGGTCACGCAACTGCCGGAGGCCAGCTTCCTGAGCTGGGGCTGGCGGCTGCCGTTTCTTGCGAGCGCGGTGCTGATCGTGCTGGGCGTGTTCATCCGCATGAAGGTGCAGGAGTCGCCCGAGTTCATGCAGGTCAAGGTGCACCAGAAAACGGCGGCGCTGCCGGCGCGCGAGGTCGTGGTCGCGCACCTGAAGCCCTTGCTGCTGACCATCGGCGGCAAGCTGGCCGAGGTGACGCTGATCTACACCATTCTTGTGTTCTCGATCTCGTATGCGACCAGCCGCCTGGGCTTCTCGCGCTCCGATGCGCTGCACGCGCTGATCGCCGGCTCGACCGTGATGGTCTTCACCATTCCGGCCAGCGGCTGGCTTGCCGACAAGGTGGGCGCGCGGCGGCTCTATGTATTCGGCGGGCTGCTGCTGGCGATCATGGCGGTGCCGCTGTTCCAGGCCATCGGCAGCGGATCGCTCACGGCGTACACCGTGGCCATGGTGGTGGCACTGTCGATCAACTACCCGCTGATGTTCGCGCCGCAGTCGAACCTGTATGCGGCGCAATTTCCGGCCGAGCTGCGCTACTCGGGCATCTCGATCGGCATCCAGTTCGCGGCGGCGATCGGCGGCGGGCTTGCGCCGATCATCGCGGCCACGCTGGTGGCGAAGTATTCGAGCATCGTGCCGGTGGGCATCTATGTCGCGGTGCTCGGTGTGGTGGCCGCCGTCTCTGCCTGGCTGATGCGCCCGACCGCGAACGAATGAGCGAAGTGACCGTCGTCAGGAGTGCCCGTCCACCCGCATCTGGAAAAGGAAGTAGGGCGGTATGCACGCACCGCGCCCTTCGGGCTGGCCCTCGGCCTGCGCGCAGATGTAGTCGTCGCGGCAGGGCTGCTGCACCGAGCAGCTGCGCAGGTTGCCGGGCCGCGTGTGCTTCGCCAGGCATTCGCCGAAGGGCTTCTTCGCGGCGAGGCAGCTGTTGAAGTCGCTGAGGATCGCGATGCCGCCGCAGGTGCCGTTCTTGTCGCCCGGGTCGCAGGGGCCCGAGCACATGCCGCCCGGAAAGCCGACCGAGGTTTTCTCGCACACGGAGAGCATGCCTTCGCAGGAGATGCGCGGCAGCTTCTCGGCACGGTCCAGCCATGGATTGGCGGATGCGGTGATGCGGGTGGGTTCGCAGCGCGCGCCGACCGTCGGCTTCTCGGCCACGGCGTTCGCATCGTCGGGCTCGGCCAGCGGGCGGAACGGATCGGGCCGCGGCGTCGACAGCGCGGCCCGCACATAGGTGCCGCGACGTGCCAGTTCGTCTTGCACATGCGGCGAGTGCGGCACCGCCAGCGCGTTGCCCGTGGTGAAGGTCCGCGATGCACCGCGCCGGTCTACTCCGAGCAGGTGAAAGCCCGCGACTGCGCGGCTCTGGTGGCAGCCCGCGCAACTCAGGTCGTCCAGGCGGCGCAGCACTGCCTGCGGTGATTGCAGCGTTCGGCTGCCCTGAACGGCCTGCCATTCGCCTGGCGCGAAGAGCTGCTCGAAGGGTCGGTTCGCCAGTCGTTCGAGCCCACGCGGCGCGACCGAGACGGCTTCGATCGCGAGGAATTTCTCGGGAATCTGCAAGGTAGCTTCGTCCAGCGCGCGCAGGTTGGCGGGCTGCTGCAGCCATTGCTGCAGCTCCTTGCGCAGCGGGGCGCTGGCCTTGAGCTTTGCGATGTCGGGTGTGTTTTCCAGCGGCGCAACGTCGAAGCGCTTCGCGCCCGCATTCCAGCGAAAGGCGCGCAGCATGTATTCGGCATGGCCGCCCAGATCGGGCCGCACCGCCGAGGGCCAGCGCACGCTCTGCAGGTTGGTCGTGACCTGCGCGACGCGCGCGAGTGCCAGGCGCTGCGGCGCCAGCGGACCATCGGCCGACACCAGCCAGCGGCCCGTTGCCTCGTCGGTCATCGACGCTTGCGGCGGCTGCCAGCGCTTCGCGGCGCTCGCGCAACTGCCATCGGCATCGGGCGCATCGCCGCGCAGCTCGACGTTGACCGTCATCGGCAGGCGCGACTGCATCGCGACCGTGCGATAGGCCAGGCGGTACACCAGCCGCGTCTCGCCGCATGCGTCGCTCTGGAAGGGCCGACGGTCCATGCGGTTGGCGACGCCCACCAGTTCGAAGAAGGCATCGGGGCTCGCAAGCCAGCGCGCATCGAACAGCCGGTGCGGATATTTCGAGATGCTGACGCCGGCCTGCCTGTCGCGCCGCTGGAGGCTGGAGAGGCTCGCGCTGATCGGCTCGGCGATGGAGCGCCAGGCGGGCGAGCGCATCAGGGCCTGGTTGGTGGCGATGCCGTCGCTACCCGGCGTCTCGCCGGTCCAGTGCGCGAAACCTGCGCCGGACTTTTCCGCGGCCTGCAAGGCGGCGGGCGACGTGACGAGGAGCACCGGCTCGGCCGTGGCACCAAGGGCGAACGCCAGCGCGAGGCCGGCAGTCAGGCTGTGTTTGAAGGTCGGCACGCGGGCGATTGTGCCGCGATGGGCCGCTCCGCTTGCGCCCGCCGCCTCAACGGCGCGGCGAGATATTCAGCGTCTTGCAGAAGTCGTAGAAAGCTTCGAGCTGCAGCGATTTGTCGAACACCGCATCCACGCCCGCGGACAGCGCGCCTTCGCGCACTTCGGAGGTCGCGTAGTTCATGAGAACCACCGTGCGCTGCGCCGGCGACTTGTGCTCCTGCAGGTACTGCGCCACGGTGAGCCCGTTGCCTTCGGCCAGGAAGATGTCGATGACGGCTGCGTCCCAGCCTTCGGGGTTTTTCTTGAGCCAGTCGATGGCGGCGCCGGAGGTGGTGGCGGTGCCGATCACATTGCATTCGGAAAATTCTTGCAGCCCGTCGGTCAGCGTGGTGGCGATCAGGGGGTTGTCTTCAATCAGATAGATACGGGTCATCGGGGTCATCGTGCGGAGCCGGGAGCTTCTCGTTGTGTTCGTTCGGCTTGTCTCGGCCGAGGCGGTCATTGTGTCTGCCGACGGGGCGGGGCGAGTCGGACAACACCGTCATCTGTCGTAGCGGGATCACTGGCGTACAAGACGCGGCGGTGTATGCGGCCATATCGTGCGGCGGTCTTGAACTTGTCCACATCCGATGCCGCAATCTTTTACGCCTCCTTTCACATCCTCCGGCCGCAGCGCGCTTGTGCAGGCACCGCCCTGGCACTACGCCGGCTGGCTCGTCAACGTAGCCTTCGAATTCGATGCCGCGCTTGGTGCGGCGCTGGTGCCGGCCGAGCTCGGCACGGCCACCGGCAAGGGCTGCGTCCACTTCGCCGACTGGCAGGCCTGTGGTGACGATGGCCGCGAGCTGCTCGACCCCGTGTACGCGCAGTACCGCGAGACCATCGTTGTGCTCGAAATCGCGGCAAAGCCGGGCGTTGGCGATGCGCGCTTGTGCTTCTATTGCCCGCTGATCTACGTGGACCAGGACATCTCGCTGCTGCGCGGCTGGCTCCAGGGCTGGCCCAAGAAGATCGGCCAGACCTGGCTTACGCGCAGCATGCCGCTGATCCATCCGGCGGCTGCGCCGTTGTCGGCCGGCAGCCAATTGGGCGCGAGCCTCAGCGTGAAGGAGCGACGGCTCGTCGACGCCTCGGTCACGCTGTCGGGCGAGAAGGCCGGGCGCCTGGGTTTTCTGGCGGCACCGACCATCGGCGTCATCGGCTGGCCCGACCTGACGCAGCCGGGCAGCGTGGCTGTGCCGCGCTATCTGCGCGCCGACATCATCGACCGCGTCGAGTCGGGCTGGGCCGGTGGCAGTGCCACGCTGCGGTTCCACGATCACCCGGTCGAAGAGCTGGCGCTGCTCGGCCCTGTGGACGCCACGACCGCCAGCGCCGGCTGGATGGGCATCACGGTGCGGGGGGCGCTACCCTTGGAGGGATGAACCCGCGTACAAGCTCACCCGCCTCGCATGTGATCGGCCTGCCGATGGAAGACGGCGCGCAGGTCGAGGCGATGTTCGCGGCCGACCCCAAGGCGCGCTTCGAGTTGCATTGGCATGCGGAGTGGAGCGTTGGCGCAATCCTTGAAGGCCGCTGCGAATTCACCTGCGCCGGCGAGCGGCAGGTGGCACAGGCGGGCGATCTGGTGCTGATGGCGCCCTTCATGCTTCACACCGCCGGCGTGAGCGCGCAGGGCTTTCGTATGGTGATGCTGTATGTGCCGCATGTCTGGGTTGGCGCGCGCTTCGGATGGCCGCAGGGCCAGCGGGGCGCGCTGCGCCGGAGCGTCTGGCAAGACGCGGCCATGGTCGACGCACTGGCTGTTGCAGCGCTGGCGGAAGACGGTGCGCAGGTCGGCCGGCTCCTGGAGCAGGTTCTTGGAGCGCAGACCAGCGGCGAACTGGTGGCGGTCGAACGGCATGCGGGCGACGCGCGCGTGGAGGCCGTCTGCGACGCGCTGGCGACCGAGGATGCCTGCCGCATCGACCCGGGCGGGCTGGCCCGGCGGCTGGGCATGTCGCGCGAGCACTTTCATCGCCTGTTCCGCGTGGCCGTCGGCGTGACGCCGGCGCACTATGCGCGGCTCGCGCGCATCGGCAGGGCCAAGGCGCTGCTGCGCGAGGGGTGCGCGGCGGCCGACGTGGCGGCGCAATGCGGCTTCACGGACCAGGCTCATTTCTCGCGCTGGTTCAGCCGCTGCTTCGGCGTGACGCCGGGCAACTACATGGCACGTACATAGCGCCCCGGCGGCATCCCGACATGCCGGGTGAACGCGACGTTGAATGTGCTTGCGGAGCTGTACCCCACGCGCTGCGCAACTTCGGCAATGCCAGCTTCCTTGCGCCGCAGCAGGTTCTTTGCCATGGCCATTCGCCAGGCAAGGAGGTATTCCATCGGCGCGACACCCACTGTGCGGCTGAAGCGCTCGAAGAACGTCGAGCGCGAGAGGGCCGCCTCTTTCGCCAGCTGCGCAACTGTCCAGGGCCGGGTCGGGCTTTCGTGCATCTGCCGGATTGCAACCGCGAGACGCGGATCGGCAAGCCCGCGAACGAGGCCTGGCGATGCCGCAGTTCCCGCAGTGGACCGGAGGGCTTCGATGAAAAGCACTTCGAGAAGGCGCGACAGGATGACGTCGCGCGCGGGCCGCTGCTCGCGGGACTCTTCCACCACCAGTTGCACGAGGGCAGCCAGCCGGCTCTCGTCGCGAACATGGATGAGTTCCGGCAGGAGCGTTACCAGCAGGGCCGCATCCGGCGAGCCGAAGACGCAATAGCCCACCAGCAAGCGAACGTCGGGCGGACCGCCTGGATTGCCATGGCGCGTTTCACCCTCGAGGAAGGAGACGGTCGACGGATCGATCCCTTCGGATGTCGTCGGCGCCTCGAGGCTCGACATCGTGAAGCCATGCGCCGAGGGAATCAGCACAAAGTCTTTCTCCTGGAGGGTGACCGGCTCCTGGCCGTCGACCTCGAGGCGGCACGACCCCTCGACGATCACGCAGTAGAAGGGCCGCCCGGCTTCCGAACGCCGGACGGTCCAGGAGCCCGCGCCGCTGACGATCTTGGAGAGCTGGGCACCCGGTTGAAGCAGCGAGACCACCTCAGTGAGCGGATCGATCATGGTCGGACTATTGAACGATAAATGCGGACGATGGATTGTAGAAAGTCCGGCCTGCAAAGCCTATCTTCTCGGTATTGCAACCACTGATGGAGTCCCCATTGAAGACCGTTCTGATCACCGGATGCTCGTCCGGCTTTGGCCTCGAGACCGCCAAGTACTTCCTCGAGCGCGACTGGAATGTCGTCGCCACGATGCGCACGCTACGCGAAGACGTTTTGCCCCGTTCCGATCGCCTGCGCGTGCTCGCGCTCGACGTCACCGACCCTGAAAGCATTCGCCAGGCCGTGGAGGCCGCGGGGCCAATCGACGTGCTGGTCAACAACGCAGGCATCGGATTGCTGGGCGTTCTCGAAGACAGCTCGATGGAGCTTGCCCGCGAAATCTTCGAGACGAACACGATGGGCACGCTGATGGTGACCCAGGCGGTGCTGCCTCAGTTCAGGCAACGCAGGGCAGGTGTCATCGTGAATGTATCGTCGAGCACCACGCTGAAGCCGCTCCCGATGCTTTCCGTGTACACCGCGAGCAAGGCGGCGGTCAACGCATTCAGCGAGTCGCTCGCGCTTGAACTCCGGCAGTTCAATGTGCGGGTGAACCTGGTCCTGCCCGGGCGGTCTCCCGAGACTCCCTTCAGCAAGAACGCACAGTCCCGCATGCAGGCGGGAATTCCGCAGGCGTACGCCGAGTTTGCGCAGGGCGTATTCACGGCAATGGGGCAATCGCCAGGGCCGGTCACGCACGCGCTGGATGTGGCGCAAGCTGTATGGCGCGCGGCGAATGACCCGTCGTGCCCGATCCGGATTCCCGCCGGCGCAGACGCCGTGGCGCTGGCCGAGGCGTTGACCTGACATCGGACGCTCGCGTTGGCAGCGCAACCCGCCCGCGAGTGCCAGCAAAAAACCAACACCGGCACCGATTTCAATCGGCAGGCAAGCAACTGTCTCGACCGATAAACGCGCCCGAAAACAGCAGCATCGTTACCAGCTGTTGTTCGTGAGCCTGTCGAACACATCTTGAGACCTGCCTGTGGGCATCGGCGCAAGCCGGGCGCTCGAAAAGGCGCCGCCCTCGAATCTCCTGAGAACCTGAACAACGCGCTGCGCCGGTCAGCCGGATCGGACCTGCGTTGTCAATCTCCTTCACTCTAGAACCAATGTAGGAATCTGCCCCGATTCAGCGGCCGAATTGAATGGGAAGTTCGCACATCTTGTTTCTCACGGAAGCAGAACGGATTGCGGTTTCGACGTACTTTTATTGCACTGCAGCATCAAAAAAACGGGCCTCCGGGCTCGTGGTTCGACAGGGTTCTTCGGTCAAGTCCCTTTCATCAATGGGCGATGTGCCGGCACGGTTGCCGGTGCGCGCCATCGACGTTTCAAGAGGTGGCTATGCGTGCGTCCAAACCGATTTCGTATCTGCTCTTTCGTCGCCCGGCGCGCATTGCCGGCACCATCGACCGCCGCGCCCGATCGCGGCCCGGTCGAAGTCGACAGAGGGGTTCATTCGTTCCCAAGCTGGCGGCCTACGCGCTGCTGGCTTTCGTGCTGTGGCTCATGATCGCGACCTTGATCCAGCCGCTGCTGTCCGCGCAGGCGACGCGGGCCGTCCTGGAGGCGCCCGTGGGACTGGTCACCTCGCCGATCAACGGCGTGGTGACGCAGATGGCGGTGCATACGCGCGACGCGGTGGTGCCGGGCTCCCTGGTGGCCACGGTGCGCAATCCCACGGTCAGCCAGGAGATCCTCACCACGCTGACAACGCAGCGTCTTGCCTTGCAAAGCCAGCTGTCGCAGCTGGGCAATCAGTTCAAGGCCGACAGCCAGGAGATGAGGTCCGTCGGGCAAGAGGCCCAGGTTCACCGCCAGGCTTCCCTGGCCCAGACATGGGACGCATGGCAAATTGCCCAGCGGCAGCGCGACGTGGCGCACAGCGTGGTGGCCGAGCAGGAGAACAAGGTCCGCACCAACGAGGCATTGCTGAAAGAGGGCGCCATCAGCGAGCAGGTGATGAACGCGGCCGAGGCCCAGCTGAGCACAGCGCGCGCCAACGCGGCGGTGGCCGAGCAGGCCTTTGCCGGGCAGGCGCAGACCGTGGTGAGCGCGGGGCAGGGCGCCTTCGTGGGCACCGGAGGCAGCAACCTGTTTCAGACGCTCTCGAGCCGGCGCGAAGCATTGCGCAACAGCATCGACCGCGCCCAGCAGGACGGCACCGCCATCTTCAAGCAGCTCAAGCAGATCACACAGCTTGAAGACGATGAGCGCCGCCGCGTCGAGAAGCTCGCCGCGTACCAGGTCACGGCCACCCAGCCGGGCCTGGTGCACACCGTGCTGGCGCCCGAGGGCGCGTACGTCACGGCCGGTGCCTCGCTGGTGCGCGTCACCGATTGCAGCCGGATCGGCGTCGTCGCGGTGTTTCCCGCGCGGCTGGCCAAGCGGTTGAGCATCGGCTCCATGCTCGACGTGAAGATCGGCGAGAACAGCACCGCGTTGCCTGCACGTGTCGAGCAATTGCTGCCCGAGGCTTCCGAGGCGCTGCAGAGCACGTACAGCGTGCCCTTCCCCTATGCCGAGCAGGGCTCCATCTATGCCGTGGCACGCATCGAGGACAGCGGGGTGCAACAGGCCGAATCCCGCAGGCAGAGTCTCTGCGTGCCGGGCAAGGTGGTCTCTGCAAGCCTCAAGACCTGAGCACGGGCACGTTGCGCTTCTTCTTCAAGAGAACGACATGCCGATCTCTGTTTTTTCCCGCGCATGGATGCGGTGCATGCGGTGCACCGTCGCATCGATGGCGCTGGCCTGCGCGGCAGCGGCGACTTCGGCGGCCCAGCCCGGCGCCACGCAGCAGGCGCTCGCACGTGACAGCTGCGACGGGTTGCGGCGCGCGGTCGCGCACGACCAGGCGGGCGTCGCGTCGGGGCCGTTGTTCCTCAACAGCTACAGGCCGACGGATGCCGGACAGGGCGAGCCGCCGTTCGAGCCCGCGCTGGCGGGCGCCGCCTTCACCTACGACAACGCATTGGCCGGCATCGCGCTGCTGGCCTGCGGCGACCGTGCCGCCGCCAGGCGCATCGGCGATGCCGTGGTGCGCGCCGTTGCGCACGACCAGAACTTCACCGACGGGCGCGTGCGCAACGCCTATCGTGCCGGGCCTGTCACCGAAGAAAAGCCCGCGCTGCCCGGCCGCTGGGACGCAGGCCGCAAGCAGTGGATTGCCGACGCCTACCAGGTGAGCACAGCCACCGGCAACGTGGCCTGGGCCGCGTTGCTCATGCTGAACCTGTTCCAGGCCGAGCCGTCGCCGGCCTATCTGGCGACCGCACGCAAGCTGCTGGCCTGGACCGAGCAGAACACGCGCGCCACGAACGGCGTGGATGGCTACAACGGCGGGCGCTACGGTTGGGACAACGCGCAGCGCGCCCAGACCTGGAAGTCCACCGAGCACAACATCGACATCGCCATGGCAGCCGCCTGGGCTGCGCGTGCCGCCGGCCAGCAGGGCGGGCCGGAGCAACGACAGGCGCGCACAGCGCTCGACTTCGTGGGACGCATGTGGAATCCGTCGGAGCAGCGTTTCAACATCGGCACCAAGGAAGACGGCGCGACCATCTCTACCGAGAGCTCAGGCCTGGATGCGCAACTGTGGCCGCTGCTGGCAGCGCCCGAGGGTTCCTGTGCCTGGGCCCGCGGGCTCGAATGGGTGGAGAAGCACCATCGCTTCGAGGCGGGCTACGGCTTCTCTCGCAATCCCGACGGCATCTGGACCGAAGGCAGCGCGCAGGCCGCCGCCACGCTGGTGGCGCGCACAGGCTCGGCGCCCGAGGCGCTGTGGCAATTGCTCGCATCGCAACGCGCCGGCAACGGCCTGTACTACGCAACGCCGAGTTCGCGCATTTCCACCGGCCTGGCCATCGGCCCTGACTCGGCCGGCGCGGACTTCTATTACTACCGCTGGCCGCACCTGGGGGCCACTGCGTGGATCGCCCTGGCTGCCACGGGTTTCAACCCCTTCACCGGCAAGACCGCCGCACCGGGAGTCATTCCATCATGTCCAGCCTGATCGCCACACCGGAATTCCAGCTCAACGCACTCGTCGCGGGGCTCGCGTTGCTCCTGATGACCTGGGCCAGGGTCGATCGCATCACCCATCGCGCGCTGTTCGGCGCGCTGACCGCGCTGCTGCTGCTGCGGTACGCGGCATGGCGCGTGGTCGCCACCATGCCGCCTTCGGACCTCGGCTTCGAAACACTGTTCGCCTGGGTGTTCCTTTGCTTCGAGATGACCGCCATCGTCTACACGCTGATGTCCATCCACATGCTGGTGAAGCGTCGCGACAACCAGCTATTGGCCGACCGGGGAGAGGCCCTGCTGCGTGCTCGCGGCGGGCAGGTGCCGGCGGTGGACGTCTTCATCTGCACGTACAACGAAGAGCTGGCCGTGCTGGAGAAGACCATCATTGCCGCCCAGGCCATCGACTACCCGCAGCTGAAGGTCTGGGTGCTCGACGACACCCGGCGCGACTGGCTGCGCGACTATTGCGAGCGCCGCGGCGTGCACTATGCGCGGCGGCCCGACAACAGCCACGCGAAGGCCGGCAACCTGAACAACGGGCTGCGCCTGTCGGCGGACGTGACCAATGCGCCGTACATCCTCGTGCTCGACGCAGACTTCGCGCCGCAGCGCGAGATCGTCTACCGCATGCTCGGGCTGTTCGGGGACCGCCGTGTCGGGCTGGTGCAGACGCCGCAGTTCTACTACAACGCCGATCCCATCCAGCACAACCTGCGCGCCACCGACAGCTGGGTCGACGAGCAGCGCGTGTTCTTCGACGTGCTGCAGCCGGCGAAGGACGCGGCGGATTCCGCCTTCTGCGTGGGCACGTCGTTCATCGTGCGGCGCGACCTGATCACTGCCGCGGGCGGCTTTCCGGTCGGCAGCGTGTGCGAAGACATCCACACCACCTACCTGCTGCTGCGGCACGGCCACGTCACGCGCTGGCTGGGCGAGCGGCTGTCGAACGGGTTATCGGCCGAGAGCATCGTCGACTACATCAACCAGCGCAGCCGCTGGTGCCTGGGCACGGTGCAGCTCGCCTTGCTGCCCGAAGGGCCGTTGCGCGGCAGCGGCTACAGCCTCTCGGCGCGGCTGCATTTTCTGCACGGGGTGCTGCATTGGCTCGGCAAGCCTTTCATGGCGTTGATCGTGCTGGCGCCGGTGCTGTACTGGTATGCCGGCGTCTCGGTCTTTCACGCCACGCCGCAGGCCTTCGCCGCCTACGGGCTGCCGCCGCTCATGATGTTCTGGGCCTACAGCTACTGGATCAGCCAGCGGCGCTGTCTGCCCGTGTTCAGCGAGGTGAGCCAGCTCGTGGCGGCGATGGCCGTCACCGGCACGCTGGCCAGCGCGATGCTGCGGCCCTTCGGTCGCCCGTTCAAGGTGACGGCCAAGGGGCTCGATCGCACCAGGACCGTCGTGCACTGGAAGCTGGTCGCCGTGTTCGGCGGGCTGCTGGTTGCGCTGCAGGGCGGGGGCGCATCGGCCGTGATGCGCGGTGCGGCGCTCACGCCCGGCGACGAGCTCAATCTCGTGTGGACCGGCATTGCGCTGATCCTCTGCCTGGGTGCGCTCATCGCCTGCATCGACCTGCCCCGGCCGGAGCAGGAGGAGCGCTTCCCCTGGCGCGCTCGCACCCGTATCCGCACCGCGGCGGGAGAGGGCGATTCGCGCTTCGTCAACATCGCTTCGGACGGCGCACTGATGGAGGGGGGTGGCTTGTTCAAGCGCCTGCACATCGGACAGCTGCTGGAGGTCTACATCGACCCCGTCGGCTGGCTACCGGCCCGCCTTGCTGGCCGCAGCCGTGCCGGCGCCGAACTGCGGTTTGCCGGCACCGAGGCGCAGCGCGAGCACCTGGTGAGCCACGTGTTCAATGTGCCTCCGAGCCACGTTGCCGTTCAGGTGCGGCCATGGCGGGCCGCGTCGGCGCTGCTCGCGAGCGCGGGCTTCCGGTCGCCCGAAGCAGGGTTCGTGCGCCTGAGCCTGCGGCTGTTCCTGCTGGTGCTGGCGGTTTGCATCCTGCTGGTGGTGAGCGGATGCAATTTCACGCCGCCGCTCAAGCAGCCCGACCTGTCGATGCCTTCGCAATGGCCGGCCGGCGCGACGCGGCCGGCCGCGGATCCCGTGGACTGGCGCGGCTTCGTGCAGGACGACGAACTGCGGGGGCTGATAACAACCGCGCTGGATCGCAACCGCGACCTGCGCGTCTATGCCGCGAAGGCACGCGAAGCGCGGGCCGTGTATGCCGGAAGCCGCGCCTCGCTGTTCCCGCCACTGGGACTGTCGGCCCATGCCCAACGCGCGCAGACCACGCCGCAGGGCTCGCTCAGCCCGGTCGGCAACCTGCCGTCCGACGGGAGCGTTTCCAACAGCTTCGACATCCAGGCCGGCGTGACCTCGTACGAGCTCGATTTCTTCGGCCGCCAGCAGAGCAGCGCGCAGCAAAGCGGCTCCCTGGCCGAGGCCGGCGACAAGGACTACGCGGCAGCGCGCATGAACCTGGTGGGCGAGGTGTCGAATGCCTACCTCACGTTGCGCGCAGACCGCGCCCTGCTGAGCCTGGCCGACACCAACGAGGCCGCGCTGAACGCCAATGCCGACATGATCGGACGCGCCAAGGCGGTCGGCGGTGCTGCGCAGCTGGACGTCTATCGCGCGCAATCGCTGTTGCAGAACGCCCGGGTGCGGCAGGAAGAGTTCCGCATGCGCGTCGCCCAGGATCTGCAGGGGCTGAACGTGCTGGTGGGCCAACCCGTGCCGCCGGACACGGGCGCCGCCCGGCCCTGGCCGCAGCGTTCCACCGCGCAGGTCGCGCCCGGGTTGCCCTCCAGCCTGCTGCAGCGTCGGCCCGACCTGCTGGCGGCCTATGCGCGCGTCGAAGCCGCCAATTCGGGCGTGGGCGCGGCCAAGGCCGCCATGCTGCCTACCATCTCGCTGACGGCCCTCACGGGCGGCGTCAGCCGGGAACTGTCGACGCTGCTGAATGGCAGCAACAGCAGCTGGGCCGGCGTGCTGGGCGTGTCGTTGCCCCTGTTCGACTGGGGGAGCCGGTCGGCCAACGTCAAGGGCAACGAAGCGCGGCTCGCGGCAGCAATGGCCTCTTACGAATCCGCGGCGCAAGTGGCTTTTCGCGAAACCGCCAACGCCCTGATTGCCGACGACCATCTGCTTCCGCAACTCGAGGCGCAGCAGGCACGCGTGCAGGCGCTCGAGAAGGTGGCCAGCATTTCGCGCACGCGCTTTCGCAGCGGCATGGAGGACTACTTCTCCAGCCAGGACGCGCAGCGCGAACTCTATGCCGAGCAGCAGCAGCTGATCGAACTGCAGCTCAAGGCGGCCGTGAACACGGTCAATCTGTACAAGGCCCTTGGAGGCGGATGGGGCAGTGCTGCTTAGGCGGGGGCTTGGCCGGGGGCGTCAGTAAGCCGCCTCGCCGCCCAGCAAGGCGCGCCGGGCGAGCAGGAAGGTCGCGGCGTTCCAGCTCTGCCCGGCCATGCCCATGGGCGCCAGCGTCCGGCCGTGGAACCACTCGGTGAAACGCCAGTCGTCGAGCGCGTTGACCTGCGCCAGCCGAACGAGCTCGGACCAGGCCTGTTCATGCAAGCCCAGCCTGGCGAGCGCCATCACCCAGAAGCCGCCCACGAAGGGCCAGATGCCACCGTTGTGGTACTGGTGCACGATGTTCTGCTGATGGCGCCCCATGTACGCCCGCCACAGCGGGTGCTGGCGCGACAGCGGATGCAGCACCACGCGCACGGGGTAGGGCTCGCCGGCATGCGCCTGCGTGATGGTGTCGACGATGCGATGTGCCATGGCCGAATCGGCCAGCCCGCTCTGAATGGCCAGCACGTTGCCGAACACGTCCCCCTCGTCGCCGACCACGGCCAGGTTGACGAAGCTGAGGTACAGGCCGGGGTCGCGCCGGCCGCGGCGCGCATAGTGCTGCAGCAGCCGGGCCCGGTGGTATTCGGGCAGGTCGCGCTGGAACGGATTGAACAGATGGTTGAAGTGGTGCTGCGTCGCCTCGGCATGGTCGAGCGCGTAGCGGCGCTTGACCTCATACCAGAGCGCGTTGCTGTACAGCACGTAGCCCGAGCGCGGCATGATGTCGGCCCAGTCGCTGGCCTCGTTCTGCTGCAGCAGCCGGAAGTGCTGGTGCTCCTGCGCCAGCAGCCAGTCGACCGCGCGGCTCACCTCGCGGGCCCAGTGCGACGGGCCGACCTGCCCATGGCGGCGCACGTGGTCCACGGCAATCAGCCACCACAGGGTGGCGTCGATGCAGCCCAGGTACCAGAAGTCGGCGTCGCGCCCTTCGGGGTCGACGTATTTGGGAATCTGCCCGTTGGCCGCCTGTTGCGCCGCGAGCGCGTCGAGGCTGTCCACCGCACCCTGTTCCAGCGCGGGCACGCCGCTGCCGCACATCGCGATCACGCATATCGCAGCGTCGCGTCCGAAGATTCGCGTGTAGCGCCGCGCCTCGGCGGCCTCGGTCCGAAGCGCCGCGAGGATGCCGTGCGGCGTCAGGTTTCGTTCCAGAAGCGCGAGAGAAGCCTGCGAGCAGGTGTCGAGCAATGCGAGCGCGGGGGCATCAAGGTCGGTCATGAACACACATCGTGGCCTGGGGCTGTCTTTTTATCACCCGCCGGCGTGCGCACCGGCGGGCGACTCGGGCAACTCTCCGACACGGCGAGGCGGCGCAGACCGTAACCGCGGCATGCCGCACGCCTGCAAATTGACGCAGGCCATGCGAGAACCGAAGTCGGTCTTCGAACAACAGTTCCGCAGGCCTTCAACAGGAGCGCCGGTGCAGTCGAACCATTCACTCCAGAGCGAGCGAGACGCTTATCTTTTCCCCGAGGGAACCCACTCCCGCCTGTACGACCTGCTGGGTTGCCACCCTCTGGAAGAGGGCGGCGCACGGTTCGCGGTGTGGGCGCCGAATGCGGAGTCCGTCTCGGTGGTCGGCGACTGGAACTACTGGTCCGGCGACGCCGACCCGCTGGCACCGAGTCCCGACGGCACGGGCATATGGCAAGGGCAGGTTTCCCATGCCGCGATCGGCCAGGCGTACAAGTACCGCATCCGTTCCCGCCATGGCAGCTACACAGTCGACAAGGCCGACCCTGTCGCCTTCAGCGCGGAGCCGCCGCCCGCCACTGCATCGCGCATCTGCGAACTTTCTTACGAATGGGGTGACGCCGAGTGGATGGCGACGCGCGGGCCGCGCAATGCGCTGGACGCCCCCATGTCGGTCTACGAGGTGCACCTGGGCTCGTGGCGGCGCCGCGATGGGTTGTTTCTCGACTACCGCGAGATGGCGCACCAGCTTGCCGCCTACGTGAACGAGATGGGCTTCACGCACGTGGAGCTCATGCCCGTGACCGAGCATCCCTTCTACGGTTCGTGGGGCTACCAGACCACCGGCTACTTCGCGCCCACCGCGCGCTTCGGGTCGCCGCAGGACTTCATGTACCTCGTCGACCACCTGCACCAGCAGGGCATTGGCGTGTTGCTCGACTGGGTGCCCTCGCACTTTCCGACCGACGAGCACGGGCTCGGGTACTTCGACGGCACGCATCTCTACGAACACGCCGATCCGCGCCAGGGCTTTCATCCGGAGTGGAACTCCAGCATCTTCAACTACGGCCGGCCCGAGGTGCGCAGCTTCCTGGTGTCGTCGGGGCTGTTCTGGCTGAACGTGTACCACCTCGACGGGCTGCGCGTGGACGCCGTCGCGTCGATGCTGTATCTCGACTACGCGCGAGAGCACGGCGAGTGGATTCCCAACCGCCACGGCGGCCGCGAGAACCTGGAGGCCATCGACTTCCTCCAGACGCTGAACCGTGCCGTGTACCGCGAGCACCCCGACACGATCACGGTGGCCGAGGAATCGACCGCGTGGCCGCGCGTGTCACGGCCCACCGACATGGACGGCCTGGGCTTCGGCGAGAAATGGAACATGGGCTGGATGCACGACGTGCTGGCCTACATGAAGCAGGAGCCGGTCCACCGCAAGTACCACCATCACAAGCTGACCTTTGCGCTGGTGTACGCCTTCCACGAGAACTTCGTGCTGCCGCTCTCGCACGACGAGGTGGTGCACGGCAAGGGCTCGCTGCTCAACAAGATGCCCGGCGACGCCTGGCAGCAGTTCGCCAACCTGCGCGCGTTGTACGGTTTCATGTGGGCGCATCCGGGGAAGAAGCTGCTCTTCATGGGCGGCGAGTTCGGCCAGCGGCGCGAGTGGACGCACGACGGCGAGCTCGAATGGTGGGTCTGCGAACAGGAAGGGCACCGCGGCCTGCAGCGCCTCGTGGCCCAGCTCAATCGCGTCTACCGCGGTGCGCCCGCGCTCCACCAGGTCGACTTCTCGTCCTCGGGGTTCGAGTGGGTCGCGGCCGACGATGCCGACACCAGCGTGTTCGCCTTCTTGCGCAAGGCGAGTGACGGCAGCCCGCCCTTGCTGGCGGTGAGCAACATGACCCCTGTGCCGCGCACCAACTACCTGCTCGGCGTGCCGCTGGGCGGCCACTGGCGCGAGCTGATCAACACCGACGCGGCGGAGTTCGGCGGGGCGGGCTGGGGCAATTTCGGGGGCGTCGAAGCGGCGCCCGTGCGTTCCCACGGCCGCAGGCAATCGGTGTGCATCACCTTGCCGCCGCTGTCCACGCTGATCCTGGAGCACCGTCCCTGATGAAGAACATTTTCTCGACCAAGCCCGCCCCCGCAGCGGCCGGGACCGACATCGACTTCGACGACGGCGCGGTCCGCGCGGTCATCGATGCCGTGCTGCCGTGCGTGGACAACGGTCGCTTCCCTGTGAAGTGCGTGGCCGGCGAGCGGGTGCGGGTTCGCGCTCATTGCTTCACCGACGGGCACGACGTGCTGCGCGTGCAGCTGTGCTGGCGCGCGCACGACCAAGCCCAGGCCCAGGCCGCATTCCGCGAAGTGCCGATGAAGCCGCTCGGCAACGACGTGTGGGAGGCCGTGTTCTCGCCGCCATCGATCGGGCGCTATGTCTATACCGCAGTCGCCTGGGTGGACCCGTTCGAGTCGTGGCGCAGCGAGATGACGCGGCGCGTCGACCCCGATGACGTGCGCATTGCCGCGCAGGTCGGTGCGCTGGAAATCGCTGCCGCCGCCGCGCGCGCCGAAGGTGCCGACCGCACCGCGTTGAACCGCTGGGCCACCGAGCTCGATGCCGTGGCGGCCAGCCCCGCGTACGACGTCGTCTCGCTGAAGGCCCTGGCGCTCGACGACGAGTACGCCGAGCTGGCGCGCCGCCATCCAGACCGCCGGCATCAGGTGCGCCACCCGGTCGAGCTGCCGCTGGTGGCCGACCGCGAGCGCGCGCGCTTCAGTACCTGGTACGAGCTGTTCCCGCGCTCGACCGGCCCCGCGCCCGGCGTGCACGGCACCTTCAGGGACGTGGAGGCGCGCCTGCCGGCCATCGCCGCCATGGGCTTCGACGTGCTGTACTTTCCGCCGATCCACCCCGTCGGCCGCGAGCAGCGCAAGGGCCCCAACAACGCGCTCGAAGCCGGTCCCGGCGACGTGGGAAGCCCGTGGGCCATCGGTGCGGCCGAAGGCGGGCACAAGTCGATCCTTCCGGAGCTCGGCACCGAAGAAGACTTCAGGCACCTGCTCGCACGCGCGGCGGAGCACGGCCTGGAGATCGCGCTGGACATCGCCTTCCAGTGCGCGCCTGACCACCCCTATGTGAAGGCGCACCCCGACTGGTTCCGCTGGCGCCCCGACGGCAGCGTGCAGTACGCCGAGAACCCGCCCAAGAAGTACCAGGACATCTATCCCTTCAACTTCGAGTGCGAAGACTGGCGCGGCCTCTGGGCCGAACTCAAGAGCGTGTTCGACCACTGGATCGCGCAGGGCGTGCGCATCTTCCGCGTGGACAACCCCCACACCAAGGCCTTTCCGTTCTGGGAGTGGGCCATCGGCGAGGTGAAGCGCGTGCACCCCGACGTGATCTTCCTGGCCGAAGCCTTCACGCGGCCGAAAGTGATGCACCGGCTCGCGAAGCTGGGCTTCTCGCAGTCGTACACCTACTTCACCTGGCGCAACACGAAGGAGGAGTTGCAGGAGTACTTCACCGAGCTCTCGAGCGGCCCCGGCGTCGACTACTTCCGACCCAACGCTTGGCCCAACACGCCCGACATCCTGCACGAGCAGCTGCAGGACGGCGAGCCCGCCATGTTCATGTCGCGGCTGGTGCTGGCCGCCACGCTCGCAGCCAACTACGGCATGTACGGGCCGGCCTATGAGCTGCTCGAGCACCTGCCGCGTGGACCCGGCAGCGAGGAATACCTTGATTCCGAGAAATACCAGCTGCGCCACTGGAACCACGACGACCCCGCAAGCCTCGCCCCCTTCATCGCGCGGGTGAACCACATCCGCCGCGAGAACCCGGCGCTGCACCGGGACAGGGGCCTGCGCTTCCTGCACATCGACAACGACCAGTTGCTGGCCTATGCCAAGGAATCGCCCGACGGCGACAACGTGATCGTCACCGTGGTCAACCTCGATCCGCACAACATGCAGTCGGGCTGGCTCGGGCTGGAACCCGGCAGCGTGGGCGTGCCGGCCGGGCGCAGCTTCCAGATGCACGACCTGCTCAGCGGCCAGCGCTTCACCTGGCAGGGCGACTGGCACTACGTGCGGCTCGATCCCCACAGCGTGCCCGCGCACATCTTCGTGGTCCGTCGCCGCCACGGCGACGAGCGCGACTTCGATTACTTCCTGTGAGGTCGCCTGCCCATGAACGCACCCGTCTCCCACATCGCACTAGAGACCGTCGAGATCGATACCAGCGACGATCCGCTGTGGTATCGCGACGCGGTGATCTACCAGCTCAACGTCAAGGCCTTCTTCGACTCCAACAACGACGGCATGGGCGACTTCAAGGGCGTTACCGCCAAGCTCGACTACGTGAAGGAGCTGGGCGTCAACACCATCTGGCTGATGCCGTTCTATCCCTCGCCGCTGCGCGACGACGGCTACGACATCTCCGGCTACGAAGATGTGCACCCGCAGTACGGCACGCTCGACGACTTCCGCGAGATGCTGGCCGAGGCGCACAAGCGGGGCCTGCGCGTGATCACCGAACTGGTCATCAACCACACATCGAACGAGCACCCGTGGTTCAAGGCCGCGCGTCTTGCGCCGCCCGGTTCGCCCGAGCGTGACTTCTATGTGTGGAGCGACACCGACCAGCTCTACCAGGGCACGCGGATCATCTTCACCGACACCGAGACCTCGAACTGGACCTGGGACCCGGTGGCCAAGCAGTACTTCTGGCACCGCTTCTTCAGCCACCAGCCCGACCTGAACTTCGACAACCCGAAGCTGATGGAGGCGATCCTGAAGACCATGCGCTTCTGGCTCGACATGGGCGTGGACGGCTTCCGGCTCGACGCCATTCCCTATCTGGTTGAGCGCGACGGCACCAGCAACGAGAACCTGCCCGAGACCCACGCGGTGATCAAGCAGCTGCGCGCGGCCATCGACGCCGAGTACAAGAACCGCTTCCTGCTGGCCGAAGCCAACATGTGGCCGGAAGACGTGCGCGAGTATTTCGGCGATGGCGACGAGTGCCACATGGCGTATCACTTCCCATTGATGCCGCGCATGTACATGGCCATCGCGCAGGAAGACCGACACCCCATCGTCGAGATCATGGCGCAGACGCCCGACATTCCCGAGGGCTGCCAGTGGGCCATCTTCCTGCGCAACCACGACGAGCTCACGCTCGAGATGGTGACCAGCAAGGAGCGCGACTACATGTACACCATGTACGCGGCCGACATGCGCGCGCGCATCAACCTGGGCATTCGCAGGCGCCTGGCGCCGCTGATGGAGAACGACCTCGACCGTGTGAAGCTCATGAACGGCATGCTGCTGTCGATGCCGGGCTCGCCGATCATTTACTACGGCGACGAGATCGGCATGGGCGACAACGTATTCGTGGGCGACCGCAACGGCGTGCGCACGCCCATGCAATGGAGCCCCGACCGCAACGCCGGCTTCTCGCGTGCCGACCCGCAGCGCCTGTACCTGCAGCCGATCATGGACCCGATGTTCGGCTACGAGGCGCTCAACGTCGAGACGCAGGCGCGCGACAGTAGCTCGCTGCTGAACTGGACCAAGCGCATGCTCGCCGTACGCAAGACCAGCCATGCCTTCGGGCGCGGCAGGCGGCGCTTCCTGAAGCCGGGCAACCGAAAGATCCTGGCCTACCTGAGCGAGTACGACAGCGACGTGATCCTCACGGTGTTCAACCTGTCGCGCGCCGCGCAACCGGTGGAACTCGACCTGTCGGAGTTCAAGGGATTCGTGCCAATCGAGATGCTGGGCCGCGCGCCGTTCCCGCCCATCGGCGAGCTGCCATACCTGCTCACGCTGGCCTCGTACGGCTTCTACTGGTTCAAGCTCACGGCAGAGGCCGACGCGCCGAGCTGGCACGAGCAGGGCGTGGCGCTGCAGGAGTGGCCCACGCTGGTGCTCTTCGACGGCTGGACCAGCTTCTTCCGCGACCGCGTGATGCCTTGGCGCATCGGCATGTCAGAGCGCATGCGCAACCAGTTCGAGCTGGAGACGCTGCCGCGCCACATCGAGATCCAGCGCTGGTACGCCTCCAAGGGCACAGCCATCCAACGCGCACGGCTGTTCGACCACGCCGTGTGGGACGTGAATGGCCTGAGCTGGATGCTGTCGCTGCTCGACCTCGAAGGCCCGGCCGGGGGCGCCACCTACTTCATGCCGCTTGCGCTGGCCTGGGAAGAGCGAGACGAGGAGCGCATGGCCGGCGTGGCGCAGGCCGCGCTCGCCAAGGTGCGGCAGCAGGCGCAGGTGGGCCTGATGGGCGATGCCTTCTACGACGAGGCCTTCTGTCGCGCGCTGGTGCACGCCATCGCCAGCGGCACCGAGCTGCCGACGCTGAATGGCAAGCTGGTCTTCAGGCCGACGGCCGTCTTCGCGGAGATCGCCGCCGACATCGACATAGACGCGCTGCCCGTCGGCCGCCCGAGCGGCGTGAGCAGCAACACCGTGGTCACGCTGGACGAGACCCTGTTCCTCAAGGGCTACCGTCACGTGCGCGAAGGCATCAACCCCGAGCTGGAGATGGGCCGCTTCCTGACCGAGGTGGCGCGCTACCCGCATTGCGTGCCGGTGCTCGGCGCGCTCGAGTACATGACCAACGACGGGCGCACGATGACGCTCGCGATGGTGCAGAGCTACATGGCCAACCAGGGCGACGGCTGGGACTACACGCTCGGCTACCTGGAACGCTTCCTGCGCGATGTGGCCACCACCGACGGTGACATGCCCGACGTGTCCGCGGTGCACGGCGGTTTCCTCGCACTCATGGCCACGCTGGGGCGGCGCACTGCCGAGTTGCACCGCGCGCTCGCCATGCGCACCGGCTCGGCCGCCTTCGACCCCGAGCCGCTGGCCGCCGCCGATTTCGCCGGCTTCAAGACGCATGCGGCGAACGACGCCACGACCACGCTCGCGTTGTTGCGCGAACGGCTCGACCTGCTGCCGTCCACCGCGCAGGCCGATGCGCGCAACCTGCTGGAAGCGGCCGATGCGCTGCACGCCGGCATCCAGGCGCGGCACCCGGTGGAAGGCGGCGGCATCAAGAGCCGCTACCACGGCGACTACCACCTGGGCCAGGTGCTGGTGAAGGACAACGACTTCGTCATCATCGACTTCGAGGGCGAGCCTGCCCGCAGCTTCGAGGAGCGCCGCGCCAAGAGCTCGCCCCTGCGCGACGTGGCGAGCATGCTGCGCTCGTTCAACTACGCCCGCTGGTCGGCGCTGCGCCGGGTGGCGCAGAGCACTGACGAAGCCGAGCGGCTGGCCGCGCCGGCCATCGCCTGGGAGCAGGCGACGCGCGGCGCCTTCCTGGCCGGCTACGGCGCCGCGCTGGCGCCGCCCGACGGCGCGCCGCTCGATGCCGAACTGCTCTCGCTGTTCGAACTCGACAAGGCCCTCTACGAGCTGCGCTACGAGCTCGGCAACCGCATCGAATGGGCGCAGGTTCCGCTGCACGGCGTGCTCGCGCTGATCCAGCCGACCCGCGCCTGAAGCCACTGACGCCACCCCCTTACCGGAAGACACACCATGGAAAATTTCGGCATTCACCTGGAGCCGCTGCGCGCCATCCTCTACCAGGTCGGCGCCTTCATTCCGCGCCTGCTGATCGGGCTGGTGGTGGTATTCGTCGGCTGGCTGGTCGCCAAGGCGGCCCGCTTCGCGGTGACGAAGGCGCTGCGCGCAATCAACTTCAACGTGCTCACCGAACGCGCCGGCCTCGACAACTTCCTGCGCCAGGGCGGGCTGGCGGGGGACACCAGCAGCCTGTTCGGCATCCTGACGTACTGGCTGGTGATCCTGGCTTCGCTGCTCATCGCCTTCAACGGCATGGGGCTGAGCTACATCGCCGATCTGCTGGGCCGCATCGTCTGGTTCGTGCCGAACGTGTTCGTGGCGCTGCTGGTGCTGGCCTTCGGCTCCTACTTCGCGCGCTTCGTGGGCGAAGCGGTGGGCAGCTACTTCCGCGGCGTGAAGATGCAGGACGCGGTGCTCTTCGGCAAGGTTGCGCAGTACGCGGTGATGGCCTTCGTGATTCTCATCGCGCTCGACCAGATCAAGGTGGGCGGCGACATCGTGCGCGAGAGCTTCCTCGTGATTCTGGCGGGCGTGGTTTTTGCGTTGGCCCTGGCATTCGGGCTGGCCGGCAAGGATTGGGCAAAAGCCCAGATCGAGCGCTGGTGGCCGCGGCAGATCAAGGACGCCAAGGCATCGCCGAGCGTGACCACCGTCGGCAGCAGCAGTCCCACGCGTTTCGACAACGACCGTCCACCCCGCTGAACGCACCCGAATGACACGAAAAACCAATCCGACGATCAACGCCGTGTGGCCCGGCCGGCCCTATCCCCGTGGTGCGACCTGGGACGGGGAGGGCGTCAACTTCGCCTTGTTCTCGCAGCACTCGGACAAGGTCGAGCTCTGCCTGTTCGACGAGCGCGGCCGCCAGGAGCTGCAGCGCATCCTGATGCGCGAGCGCACGGACGGCGTATGGCACTGCTACCTGCCCGAGGCGCGCCCCGGGCAGGCCTACGGCTACCGCGTGCATGGGCCCTACAAGCCCGAGGAGGGGCATCGCTTCAACGCCCACAAGCTGCTGGTCGACCCGTACGCCAAGGACCTGGTGGGCGACCTGCGCTGGGGCGATGCGCTCTACGGCTACACCGTGGGCAGCAAGCGCGAAGACCTCTCCTTCGACCGCCGCGACAGCGCACCGCTGATGCCCAAGGGCCGCGTGCTCGAAACAGCCTTCACCTGGGGCGACGACCGCCGTCCCTCGGTGCCGTGGCAGGACATGGTGATCTACGAGATGCACGTGCGCGGCTTCACCATGACGCACCCCGACGTGCCGCCCGGGCTGCGCGGCACCTATGCCGCACTCGGCTGCGCGCCGGTGGTCGACTACCTCAAGCGCCTGGGCGTGACCACGGTCGAGCTGCTGCCCGTGCACAGCTTCCTCAACGACCGGCACCTGGCCGAGAAGGGCCTGCAGAACTACTGGGGCTACAACACGCTGGCCTACTTTGCTCCCGAGATGCGCTACAGCGCCTCGGGCAAGGTGAAGGAGTTCAAGACCATGGTGAAGACGCTGCACTCGGCGGGCATCGAGGTGATCCTCGACGTGGTCTACAACCACACCTGCGAAGGCAACCAGCTCGGGCCCACGCTGTCGATGCGCGGCGTGGACAACGCCTCGTACTACATCGCCAACGCCGAGAACCGCCGCTACTACGACGACTTCACGGGCTGCGGCAACACCGTGAACCTGGAGCATCCGCACGCGCTGCAGCTGGTGATGGACTCGCTGCGCTACTGGGCCGAGGAGATGCACGTCGACGGCTTCCGCTTCGACCTGGCCTCGGCGCTGGCACGCGAGGCCGGCAAGGTCGAGAACCTCGGCGGCTTCTTCGATGCGATCCGCCAGGACCCGACGCTCAACCGCGTGAAGCTCATCGCCGAGCCCTGGGACCTGGGCCACGGCGGCTATCAGGTCGGCAACTTCCCGCTCGGCTGGGCGGAGTGGAACGACCAGTACCGCGACGGCCTGCGCGGCTTCTGGAAAGGCGACGGCGGGCTCATTGGCGAAGTGGCCAAGCGCGTCACAGGTTCCGAGGACCTGTACGGCTGGTCGGGCAAGCGGCCCAGCGCCAGCATCAACTTCATCACCGCGCACGACGGCTTCACGCTGCACGACCTGGTCTCCTACAACGACAAGCACAACGAAGCCAACGGCGAGGACAACCGCGACGGCAACAGCCACAACGTCTCATGGAACTGCGGCGTCGAGGGCCCCACCGACGACCCTGAAGTTGTGGCCCTGCGCGAGCGCCAGAAGCGCAACCTGCTGGCCACGCTGCTGCTGTCGCAGGGCGTTCCGATGCTGCTGGCGGGCGACGAGCGCGGCCACACGCAGCAGGGCAACAACAACGTCTACTGCCAGGACAACGAGCTCGGCTGGATCGACTGGACCTCCACGCCCGAGCGGCTGGCGCTCGCGACTTTCGTCGAGCGCATGGTGGCGCTGCGCCGCGCGCATCCTTCGTTTCGGCGCCGCACCTTCTTCGCGGGCAGGCCCGCAGAAGGCGAGACCGTGACCGACGTTCACTGGCTCAAGCCCGACGGGCAGGAGATGCGGCCGGAAGACTGGAACGACGCCAACGCACGCTGCATCGCGATGTACATCCCCGGCGGCGGCATTGCCGACCGCGGGCCGCGCGGCGAGGTGCAGCACGACGACGACTTTCTCGTGCTGCTCAATGCACACCACGACGAGATCGCCTTCACGCTGCCGCCGATGCCGCACGGCGCGTGGCGCTTGCTGGTCGATACGGCCAGCAGCACGCCGCCGCTCGCCACCGAGGACGCAGCCGCGCTCGCCCCGGCATGGGCGCAGCCCAGCTATCCACTTCAATGCCGCTCGCTCGTGGTGCTGAGCCGGCCGGATGTGCGGCCATGAGCGCAGCGCCGGGCCGCCCCAAGCAAGCTCGCACCGCAGTGCGAAGCACGGAGGTTCGCCAATGAGCGCTCATACACATCGCATGCCGTTCGGCGCCACGGTGCATGCCGATGGCGCGGACTTCGCGCTCTGGGCCCCGTCGGCGGAAATCGTCATGCTCGAACACCACGCGGTGGCCGGCGAAACCTCGACGCAGCCGATGACGCGCGACGGCAAGGGCTGGCATCGCCTGGCCGTGCCCGGGGTGGGGCATGGCGACAGCTACCGCTACCGGCTGCCCGACGGCACGCGCGTGCCCGACCCGGCGTCGCGCTTCAACCCCGAGGACGTGCACGGCCCGAGCGTGGTCATCGACCCGCAGCGCTTCGAGTGGACCGACGGCGCATGGCGCGGCCGCCCGTGGGAAGAGGCGGTGGTCTACGAGCTGCACGTCGGCACCTTCACCGAAGAGGGGAGCTTCAGCGCCGCGCGCGAACGGCTGGGCGAACTTGCCGAGCTCGGCATCACCGCCATCGAACTCATGCCGCTCGCAGACTTTCCGGGGCAGCGCAACTGGGGCTACGACGGCGTGCTGCCGTTTGCGCCCGACGCCTCGTACGGCGCGCCCGACGAACTCAAGGCGCTGGTCGACACGGCGCATTCGCTGGGGCTGATGGTGCTGCTCGATGTGGTCTACAACCACTTCGGGCCGGAAGGCAACTACCTGCATGCGTACTGCCCCGAGTTCTTCAACCCCGGACACCAGACGCCGTGGGGCGCCGCGATCAACTTCGACGGGCCCGGCTCGCGCACGGTGCGCGACTTTTTCATTCACAACGCGCTTTACTGGGTGGAGGAGTTCCGCTTCGACGGCCTGCGCATGGATGCCATTCATGCCATTCACGACGAGACGCGGCCGCACATCGTGAACGAGATCCGCGAGGCGCTCGATGCCGGGCCGGCCCGCGAGCGCCATGTTCACCTGGTGCTGGAGAACGACGCCAACCAGGCCTCGATGCTGATGCGCGACGGCCGCGGCATGCCCGTGGCCGGCACGGCGCAGTGGAACGACGACCTGCACCACGCGGTGCACGTGCTGGCCACCGGCGAGCGCGATGGCTACTACGCCGACTATGCCGACGACCCGGTGTGCCGCTTCGCTTGCGCGCTGGCCGAGGGCTTCATCTACCAGGGACAGCCGTCGGCTTTCAGGCATGGCGAGCGGCGCGGCGAGCCGAGCACGCGGTTGCCGCCGCAGGCGTTCGTGTCCTTCCTGCAGACGCACGACCAGGTCGGCAACCGCGCCTTCGGCGAGCGCATTCACGCGCTCGGCGATCCGGTGCTGGTGCGCGCGGCGCTGGCCTGCCTGCTGCTGTCGCCGCACGTGCCGATGCTGTTCATGGGCGACGAGTTCGCGGCCTCCACGCCTTTCCAGTATTTCTGCGACTTCGGGCCGGAGCTTGCGGCGGCGGTGTCCGAAGGGCGGCGCGCGGAGTTCGGCGGGTTCGCGATGTTCGCGGACGAAGCCGCTCGCGCGCGCATTCCGGACCCGAATGACGAAGCGACCTTCCTGGCCTCGAAGCTGCGCTGGCGCGAGCGCGGGACACGCGCGCATTTTTCGAGGCTCAGCGAGGTGCAGCAGCTGCTGGACCTGCGTCATCGCCTGATCGTGCCGCGCCTCGCCGGCATGGCGGGCGCAGGCGTCTACCAGTGCGAGAACGGCATGCTCCAGGTGCAGTGGGACATGGCGTCGGCGCGCTTGCATCTGCTCGCTCATTTCGGGGCGCAGCCTGTGGAGGGCGCTACGGCGCCACCTGGCGAGGTGGTCTATAGCGACGGGGCGACGACCGACCGTGAAGGCGCGTTGCGCCTGGCGCGCGGTGCAGTGCGCGTGACGCTGGAAGCGCTGCATGGCGGATGAAGCAGGCCACGGCCCTGTGACGGGCGATCTCGAGCGGCTGTGCGCGCACTTCGGCATCGCCACCGGTTATTTCGATGCCTTCGGCGCGCGGCGCGAGGCTGCCGCTGAAAGCCTGATCGCGCTGCTGGCCGAGTTCGGCGTGCGGCTCGACGGCGCGGCCGACGCGGGGCGCGCATTGGAGGCCGCACACCGCGCGCGCTGGGCACAGGCGCTGCCGCCGGTGCGGGTCGTGCAGGCCGGCAGCGCTGCGTGGTCGGTGACGTTGCGGCTGCCGGCCTCCATGCGGCGGCTGCGCTGGCAACTCGGTGACGAGCAGGGACGTGAGCTGCAAGGCGAGGCCGACGCGGAGGCGTTGCCAGAGACCGGCCGTATCGACATCGACGGCATTTGCCTGTGCGAGCGCGTTCTGCAAATGCCGCTGGCGCTCGAAGCCGGCTATCACCGGTTGCGCATCGAAGGCCTGCGTGGCGAGACGCTGGTTCTTGCAACGCCCGGCCGCTGCTACCGGCCGCCCGTGGTGCGCGATGGCGGTCGCGTCTGGGGCACGGCAGTGCAGCTCTACAGCCTGCGTTCGCCACGGAACTGGGGCATCGGCGACTTCAGCGATCTGGAAGAGCTCGCCGTGTGCATGGCAGCGCAGGGCGCGGACATCATCGGCCTCAATCCGTTGCACGCGCTGTTCGCGAGCACGCCGTCGAATGCGAGCCCGTACAGCCCGTCGTCGCGTCAGCAGCTCAACGTGCTCTACATCGACGTGGAAGCGGTGGATGGCTTTGCAGACTGCGACCCGGCCCGCGAGCGGGTGCATTCGCCCGACTTCCAGGCGCGGCTCGCCGCGCTGCGTGCAACGCAGCTGGTGGATTACGCGGGCGTGGCCGCGGCGAAGTTCGAAGTGCTCGAATTGCTCTTCGGCCACTTCTGCGCGCGGCACCTGCCTCCGGAGGGCGCGCCCGACGAGGCGGGCAGGGAGTTTCTGGCCTTCGTCGCGGAGCGCGGCGAGGCGTTGCGGCAGCACGCTCTTTTCGAAGCACTGCAGGCGCACTTTCTTGCAGCCGAAGGCGGCGCGTGGGACTGGCATGCATGGCCGGTCGCCTACAGGAATCCGGATTCCGCCGAGGTGACCGCATTCGCCGTGGCGCATGCGCAGCGCGTGCAGTTCCACCAGTACCTCCAGTGGCTGGCCACCCGGCAACTGGCACGGGCGGCCGCGCGCTGCGATGCGCTCGGCATGGGTGTCGGCCTGTACGTGGACCTGGCGGTGTCGGTCGACCGCGCCGGCTCCGACACCTGGGGGGCGCAGCAGGTGTTTGCGGAAGGCGCCAGCGTTGGCGCGCCGCCGGACGAGTTCAACCCCGCCGGGCAAGGCTGGGGCCTGCCGCCGCTGCGCCCTGACCGCCTGCGCACCGATGGCTATCGCTTCTTCATCGAAACGCTGCGCGCGGGCATGCGCGGCGCCGGTGCGCTGCGCATCGACCACGTGATGGGCCTCATGCGCCTGTTCTGGATTCCGCAGGGCCGCGGTGCGCGCGAGGGTGCGTACGTCTACTACCCGCTCGACGAGATGCTCGCCATCGTGGCGATCGAGAGCCACCGCCATCGCTGCATGGTCGTGGGCGAGGACCTTGGCACGGTCGAAGATGCGGTGCGCGATGCGCTGGCGCAGGCCGACGTGCTGTCTTACCGGCTGCTGTATTTCGAGAAACAGCGCGATGGCCGTTTCACGCAGCCCGCGGCCTATCCGCCGGCTGCCCTGGTCGCGATCAGCACGCACGACCTCGCGACCTTCGCGGGCTGGTGGACGGCCGACGACCTGCGCGAGCGGCTCGCGCTGGGCCTGTTTCCCGATCCGGCGATTTTCGACAAGCAGCTGATGGACCGGGCGCAGGAGCGCATCGAGTTGATGCAGGCCTTGCAGCAGGCGGGCCTGGTGTCGCGCGAGGAAGTGGCGCAGGCGGCCGGGCTCGCGATGCCGTCCGCGCGCATCGTGGAAGCGGCACACGCCTTTCTGGCGGCTGCGCCGTCTGCGCTGATGATGGTGCAGCTGGAGGACGTGGCGGGCGTGGTGGCGCAGGCCAACATGCCCGGCACGGTGGACGAGCATCCGAACTGGCGGCGCAAGCTGCCCGAGCCGGTGGCGGCGCTGGCCGGCGGCGAGCGCATGCGCGGGCTGGGCGAGGCCCTGCGTGCGGCGCGGCCGCGCCAGGTCGAATCGGCCGGGCGGAGTGCATCGCCGGGTCTGACGACTCGCGTGCCTCGCGCCACCTACCGGCTGCAGTTCCACAAGGACTTCGGCTTCGACGACGCGATCCGTGTGCTGCCGTATCTCGCGAAGCTCGGCGTGAGCCATGTGTACTGCTCGCCGATCCAGCGCGCCCGCGCGGGCAGCATGCACGGCTACGACGTGGTGGCGCATGCGGAGATCAACCCCGAACTCGGTGGCGAGGAAGGCTTTGCGCGCTTCGTCGCGGCGCTGAAGGCCAACGGCCTCGGGCAGCTGCTGGACATGGTGCCCAACCACATGGGCGTGTTCGGCGCCGACAACGCGTGGTGGATGGACGTGCTGGAGAACGGACCCGCGTCGCTGTTCGCGCAGCACTTCGACATCGACTGGCAGCCACTCAACGTCGAGCTGACCGGCAAGGTGCTGCTGCCCGTGCTGGGCGTGCACTACGGCGAGGCGCTGGAGAACGGCGAATTGATCCTGCGCTTCGAGGACGCGAGCGGCAGCTTTGCCATCGGCTACTACGACCACCGGTTTCCGCTGGCGCCCGAGAGCTATCCCATGGTGCTCGAACGGGCGCTGGCGCGGCTGGGCGATGCAGCGGCGTCGGGGCGGCTGGCGAGTTTGTCGACGGCTTTCGGTCATCTGCCGGGGCGCGGCACGGCCTCTGCGCAAGAACAGGCAGAACGCGTGCGCGACAAGGAATTGCTCAAGGCCCGGCTGGCGCGGCTGGCACAGCGCCATCCTTCGGTGGCACAGGCGCTCGTGGCGTCGGTGGCGGAACTGAATCTCGCATTGCCGGAAGCCCGCGACGCACTGCACAAGCTCATCGAGCTGCAGGCGTACCGGCTCGCGCACTGGCGGGTGGCGGCGGACGAAATCAACTACCGGCGCTTCTTCGACATCAACGATCTCGCGGCCGTGCGCATGGAGCGTGAGGAGGTGTTCGAAGCCACGCAGTCTTTTGCGCTGGACCTTGCCGCATCCGGCGTGGTGGACGGCCTGCGCATCGACCACCCCGACGGGCTCTACGACCCGGCCGAGTACTTCCGCAAGCTGCAGGAAGGCTATGCGCGACGCGCCGGACTGGTGCTGCCCACGCACGACGCGCAGGGGCGGCCCGCACGGCCCCTGTACGTGGTGGCCGAGAAGATCGCCGGCGCGCACGAGGAAGTGCCCGAGAGCTGGCATGTGCACGGCACCACCGGCTATCGCTTTGCGAACGTGGCAAACGGCGTGCTGGTCGACACCGCGGCCGAGGCGAGCGTGGTGCACGCGTGGCAACGCTTCACCGGCGAGATGGAAGACTTCGCCTCGGTGTCGCGTGCCGGCCGGCGCGAGGTGATGCGCAATGCGCTCGCGTCGGAGCTGAACGTGCTGTCGACCGAACTGCTGCGCATCGCAAGGGCCCACCGCAGCACGCGCGACTACACGCTCAATGCGCTGCGCCGCGCGCTGGCGGATGTCGGTGCGTGCATGCCGGTCTACCGGACCTATATCGTCGAACGGCCGTCGGAACAGGACGGGCGATTCATCGACGAGGCCGTGGACGAAGCCGCCCGGCAGAGCGGGGATGCCGACCGGTCGATCTTCGATTTCGTGCGGTGTGCGCTGCGGGGGGAGGCGGTTGCCTCCGCTTCGCCGGCGCTGGGCGAACGGGTGCGCCGCTTCGCGCTGCGCTTCCAGCAGTTCAGCGCGCCGGTGGCGGCGAAGGGCGTGGAAGACACGGCTTTCTACCGCTACTTTCCGCTCAGCTCGCTCAACGAGGTGGGCGGCGAGCCGGACCTGTTCGGCATCGAGGTCGACGCATTCCACGCGGCGAGCGCCGACCGCGCGCTGCGCTGGCCGCACACCATGCTGGCGACTTCGACGCACGACAACAAGCGTTCGGAAGACGTGCGCAACCGGATCGACGTGCTGTCCGAAATGCCCAACGAGTGGGTGCTGGCGCTGACGCGCTGGCATGGCCTGTGCCGCGGCACGCGGAAGAAGCTGGCCGGCGGCGAGGCGCCATCGCGTGCCGACGAATACCTGCTGTACCAGACGCTGCTCGGCACCCTGCCTCTGGGTGGGCTCGACGCCGGCACCGCGCCGGGCTACAGCGACCGCATCTGGCAATACATGCAGAAGGCCGCCCGCGAGGCCAAGTTGCGCACGCGATGGTCCCAGCCCGATGCGGACTACGAGGCCGCGCTCGAGCGTTTTGTGCGCGAGCTGCTGGCCGATCCGGAAAAGGGCGCGTGCCTTGCGGACATCCAGCGGCTGGCGGACACGCTGTCATGGTTCGGCGCATGGAACAGCCTCACGCTCACGCTGCTGAAATACAGCTCGCCCGGTGTGCCCGATCTCTACCAGGGCAGCGAGCTCATCGAGCTGAGCCTGGTCGATCCGGACAACCGGCGCCCGGTGGACTACGCCCTGCGCCAGCGGCGGCTGGCCGCGCTGCGGGCAATGGTTGGCCAGGAAGGGGATGGCCTGGCAGCGCGGGTGCGTTCGATGGTCGAGGCGCCGCATGACGGCCGCGCCAAGCTCTGGTTCATCTGGCGCCTGCTGTCGTTGCGGCGGGAGCAGCCTTTGCTGTTCAGCGAAGGAAGCTACGAGCCGCTGGCGGTCGAGGGGCCGCTGTCGAGGCACGTCGTGGCCTTTGCGCGCAGGCATGAGGATCAGGTGCTCGTGGTTGTGGCGGGGCGGTTGTTCGTCGATCTCTCGCGCCGCGGCGCGGATGAGGGTGCGATTCCGGCGCTTCCTGAGGCGACGAGATGGAAGGGCACGACGGTGTGTCTTCCCGCAGGCGTTCGCTCAGTGATGCTCGAGAACCTGCTGACTGGAGAGTCGCTGTCGGTCGGGGAGGGGGCTATTCGCCTGGACGACGCACTGCGATGGATGCCATGGGCTGTCTTCAGCCGTACAGCGCCGCGGGAGAAATACGCATGATCTGCACCTGCTGGGCTGCGTCGATGACACGAGCGACCGGCTCCCAGACGCTCGAATAGACCGGCAAGGCGTCAGGCGCGAAGCTCGTGTGCGGCCAGTCGGAGCCCCACACTGTGCGGCCGGAGAGCCAGCCCTGACTCGCCTCGCGCCATCAACTTGGCAGCGCCGGTGGCCTACCGCATTTACATGTCACCGATATCACTATTTCGGGTGATGCCTAGAGAGAAGTAAATCGATTCAATCAAATCTGTGCACTTTTGCGTGCACAGCCAAGCTGCCGTAGCTGATCGACCGACGTCGATCTCCTCCATCTGGCGGTGTCGGGACGAATGCTTTTCGCCCAGATGTCTTTGGTTACGTGAGGCCTGATTGCTGTTGCATTTCCGGGCTCGCGTGATCACGTCTGATCGGCAAGGCCCGAAATCCGGAAGCCGAGGACTGCTTGGGACATTCCAAAAATCACCTAGGAAAAGTAATGGACCGTAGAAAGTTTTCGCTCACGATGGTGGGCGCGGCAGTGTTGGCCGGGTGCGGAGGAGGCGGGGGAGGCAGTGGTGGGTTTGCGTTTCCCCCGATTGCGAGTGCGCCGCCCGCTCCTGCACCCGAGGTGGCGCCTCCCGTGCCAGCGCCGGTGCCCGATCCCGGCCCTGTCGTACCTACGGCACCCGAGCTTGCAACGCCGACGTCCCTGCCGGCCGGCACGGCGTTCCTGCAAACCGTTGCCGCGACCGATGGTGATCGTTCCATCGCGCCCGGACAGGCCAATATCTGGGACCTGAATGAGGACTTCTCGATCGAGGATGGAGGTGACGACCAGTTCGACGGGACCTTGCATCTGCTCGTGGACGTCGGCGGCGTGCAGGCCGGATTCCCTTCAGACCAGACCTACGCGGAACTGACCGCACTGGGCCCGGAGATGGGGCCTTCGGACGGCGTCAAGGCGGTGACCTTCACCTCGGATACCAATTTCCTGCAAACCACAGGTGGGTACGCCTATCTGCACGCGGGCGCCGAGGTTCGTCTCCAGCAGACCTTGAACCTTGGCAGTGCCGTCGGACCCGGGATCTCGCTGGTCTGGGATGGAGTTCCCAGTCCAGGCAATGCCGCTGCTCCAATGTCGGATCCGGGCCAGTTCGGCCAGGTGGTTGTGCGCGATACGGCGGGCGCGCTGTTGGCGACGCTCTTCAAGGTCGATCTCAATGGGGTTTCCGGAACGTGGGGCTCAGCCTCGCTGGCAGCGTTTGTCGGCCAGACCGTGGTGCTGTCGTTCGAGCAGCGGGTATGGGTTAGCGGTTCGGCCATTGACAACGTGTCCGTCAAGGACGGTGCCAACACGGAATTCGTCGTCAATGGCGACTTCGAAGCCGCAGGCACGGGCTGGACGGTTTCGGCCTCGAAGATCGTGCAGAACGTGCGCACTGGCGTGAGAACCCTCAACGGACTCGAGGTGCAGCGCACGTTCTATACGCAACCCAACCTGCTGTGGGCGCGCATGACCGATGTCTTCCGCAATACCACCGCCGCGCCTATCGATGCCGTGGTGTCCTACGCGACCGACCTCGGCTCCGACAGCTTGGGCATCATCTACCCCACGCCGGGCGCAACCCAGAAGGCGCTGAGCACGTGGGACTACAAGTCGAACAGTGGAAATGTCGGAGATCGGGATGTCGGTTTTGCATTCGGCACTGCGGATGTCGTCAACTACAGGTCAGACACGGCACTTGGCGTTGGAGCCGGGACCGATGACGTGCTATTCCAGTTCAACATTTCGGTCCCGGCAGGCGGCAGCGTCACGCTGATGAACTTCCTGGTGATGTCGGGCACGGACACGGGCCTCGTTGCCACGGACATCACGGCAAGGGCGACCGAAGTGGATACGCAGCTTGCGGACATTGCCAATAACTTCCGGACCAACTTCGCGTACCAGCGGGGCCTGACCCAGGCTCAACTGGACACGGTGAAGAACTTCTAGCCGGTCGGCGGGCAGGCGGACTACTTCATCCGCCTGCCCGAGGGCAGCGATCTCCTGTCGCGCGCGAATCCCCTGAATCGTTGCCGCGTGAGAAACTACCGGCTTGATGTAGCCGATGCCCGTGCAGATGCTGACAGGACCGGCGAGCGAGGTCGGATCCCTGGTCTTCGAACGGTTGGCGGGGTTCCAAGTGTATGAGTGACAACGCTAAGCCATTGAATTTAAAAGAGAAAACCATCTCGGTCGCCCCGATGATGGACTGGACGGACCGCCATTGCCGGTACTTCCATCGTCTGCTGTCGCGCCACGCGCTGCTCTACACCGAGATGGTGACGACCGGCGCGCTGGTGCATGGCGACGTGCCCCGTCACCTTCGCTTCAACGCTGAAGAGCATCCGGTGGCGCTGCAGCTCGGCGGCAGCGAACCGGCTGACCTTGCGCACTGCGCAAAGCTCGGCGAAGAGTGGGGCTACGACGAGATCAACCTCAATTGCGGCTGCCCGAGCGAGCGCGTGCAGCGCGGCGCGTTCGGTGCCTGCCTGATGAACGAGCCGCAGCTGGTGGCCGACTGCGTGAAAGCGATGGTCGACGTGGTGAGCGTGCCCGTCACGGTCAAGCACCGCATCGGCATCGACAAGATCGAGAGCTACGAATTCGTGCGCGACTTCGTCGGCCAGGTGAGCGAGGCTGGCTGCCAGACTTTCATCGTGCATGCGCGCAATGCGTGGCTGCAGGGCCTGAGCCCGAAGCAGAACCGCGAGATTCCGCCGCTGCGCTACGAGCTGGTGCACCGGCTGAAGCACGAGTTTCCGGCGTTGTGCTTTTCCATCAACGGCGGCATTTCGGTCAATGCGCAGGTGCATGAACACCTGCGTCTGCTCGACGGCGTGATGGTCGGGCGCGAGGCGTATCACAACCCCTGGTGGCTGGCCGAATGGGACGCCGAGTTCTTCGGCGCCGAAGCACAGCCGCTGACGCGCGAAGAGGTCGAGTCGCTGATGTGCGACTACATGGCCCGCGAGGCGGCCGAGCACGGCACGCAGTGGTGGTCGATCGCGCGGCACATGCTGGGCCTGCGCAACGGCCTGCCGGGCGCGCGCCGCTGGCGCCAGGTCTGGAGCGATCACCGGCTCAAGACGCTGCCTGCGCACGAGGTGATGGCGATGGCGCGCGAGCCTGTCACGCAAGCCGCCTGAACCCGAAGCGCATCACGCGCTTTCTCCCCGGGGAGCGGGCCTGTCACGGCCCGCAAATTTTCAGTTGAAACGTTGTTCCAAAAAACGCTACTTCACGATAAGTGGCGCGTCAACCGTTTTTTGCTGAAAAATGAGGAGCATCAGGGACATAAAAAGGTTTGGATACATGAATGACGCGATTGGCGGCAAAGAAGAAGTAAGTGCGCTCGCCAGGGGTCTGGCTCTCCTCAGGGTCATCGGCATGGCATCGGCACCGATAGGCAATCGCGAACTGGCAGACACCACGGGCATCCCCAAGGCCACGGTGTCGCGGCTCACCGCCACGCTGGTGAGTGCGGGGTATTTGCGACAGTCGCAGGACAGCGAGCGCTTCAGCCTCGGCCCGGCGCTGCTGGACATGAGCAGCCGCTACCTGCGCCATTTCGACCTGCGCACGGTGGCGCGGCCGCACTTGGCGGCGTTGTCGGAGTCGGCCGGCGTGAGCGTGCACATGGGCGTGCGCGACGAGCTCGACATGCTCGTCATCGATTCGCTGCGGCCGCGTTCCGTGGTCATCAGCTCGCGCATCGAGGTGGGCACGCGCATGGCCATCGCCACCTCGGCCGCCGGGCGCGCCTACCTGGCGGCGCTGCCCGCGCCGGAAAAAGCCGAACTGCTGGAGCAGATCCGGACCGAAAGCGGGGAAAGCTGGAGCACCATCGAGGCTGGCCTGATGGCCAGCCTCGACGAGTACGACCGGCTGGGCTACTGCGGCTCTTTTGGCGAATGGAATCCGCACATCCACGCCATCGGCTTCGCCCTGGAGGGCCCGCGCGGCGAGCGCTACTCCGTGAGCTGCGGCGGCCCCGCCTATCTTCTGCCCAAGGACACGATGGTTGTGCGCATCGCGCCGCTGCTGCTGGAGACGGCGCAGCGTCTCGTCGGGGAAACCGGTACGTCGACCTAGAACCGGGGGCCGTCCGGTCCTAGTGGTCGTTGCGTAGCGCCAGCACGTAGCCCTCGCCGCGCACGGTGTGGAGCAGCTTCAGGTCGAACGGATCGTCCAGTTTCTGGCGAAGCCTGAGGATGCCGACCGTGACCATGTTGTCCCGCTCGCCGGCGCTTGATCCCCACGCGGCCTTGATCAGCTCGGCGCGCGACAGCACCTGGCCTCTGCGTGCCATCAGCGCGTCCAGAAGCTCGAACAGCGTGGCACTGAGGCCGAGATCCACGCCTTGACGAAACGCCTTGCCGCTCGCGCGATCGATGGCCAGGTCCGCCAGCCGCAGGACGGCCGCCTCCGGACCATGACCGCCTGACGCCAGCGCCCAGGCTCGCGCCACCAGATCGGCCGGTGCACAAGGCTTGACCAGGTACTCGGTCGCGCCCTGCGCCAGTCCTTCGAGACGGTCGGCCACCTGGTCTCGTTGCGTCAGCACCAGCAGCGGGGCACTGCTGCTGCGGCGAATGGAGCGTATCGCCACGTGCGCGGCGGCCGGTTGCGCGGCATCGAGAAGAATCAGTGCGTACGGCTTGCCTGTGAAGAGCCACGCGTCGGCATCGCGGGAGTCGATCACGTCGACTGCCAGGCCACATCGTCCGAGCACGCCGCCAAGTTCGTCGCGCGTTCCGTTTCCGGATCTGAGAAGCAGGACGTTCATGGGGTGGAGCCCTTTGCCGGTGTCGAAGCCAGCGCGGCTGGAGCATTCGGGGACATGTCGGGTTGCCTGTGCGCGCAACCGTCCATCAGAAAGACGCCGACCACCATCGCGAGCACCGCGGCGTGGGCAACTGCAAAGCTGGAGAGGTACTTCATTTGCTGTCGTTTGCCCTTGAGTGTTTCAGTCGAGAAGGACGACGCGATCGCCGCCGGTGGGCTGGCAGCCGTCGGAGACGGGTTCCCAGCCGCGGTGCACCACGACCTGCCTGCTGTCGTGGCACAGCTCGATGCGCTCGCTTGCGGGACGCTGTTCGCGCACGAAGGCTTCCACGGTCGAGGGCAGGCTGACGCGCAGCTTCAGCGCATAGATGTCGTCCTGCGGGTGGTCGTCCAGGTGCAGCAGCGGCACGAAGCTCGACGCGAAGACGAGCGCATGCGAGCCGACATCGACCGGTTCGGGCTTGTAGGGCGCCTCGCGCAACCATTGCTGGGCGCGCTCGCGCAGGTCGTCTCCGTCGGGCAACTCGCCCCACGCCACGGCTAAAAGTTCCATGACCCACTGGTTGCAGTTCTGGTAGCGCAGGCTGAACGGATAGGCATTGGCGCTGTAGCGCGCAGCCAGCAGATGCAGGGCGCGCGGCGTGTCGAGCGCCGCGCCGCGCAGCGCCTGTGCCGCTTCGGAGGGCAGGGCAACGATGGAGACGTAGCCCAGCGCGGAGTCGTCGATGCCCATGACGAAGCCGGCCAGGCCCTGGTCGTAGAGGCGCGGGTGTCCTTCGTCGCAGGCGTAGTACAGCTGCCGCGCGGACCATGTGCCGTCCGCGGCTTTCCAGGCGATGGCGGCGTGGGAGTAGCGGATGTGAAAGCGCGAGAGATCGAGTCCGGAGCGGCTGATCAGCACGGCGTCGCTGCCTGTGTTCGAAAGCGCTTCCTGCACGACGGCGGTGAAGCGCAGCAAGCGATCCTGCTGACCTGCTGTGAGCGGTTTCGCGCGATCGCAGAATTGCGACGACGCCGCGTGCGCAACGCCACCCGCCAAGGCGAGGAAGGCCGAGAGCCCCAGCAGCAACAGACGGCGGGCGACGATCAAAGGCTCACGGGGCGCGCGGCAAGCCCCCCGTACCAATCGTCGGCAAGCACGAGGTAGAACGCCTCGCGCGTGTCGCCACGTGCGAAGGCGGTGCCGTAGGTGCGCTGTTGCGCGTGCACGAGGTCGCCGAGGCCCAGGCGCTCCTTCGCGAAAGTGGCTTGCGGCAGTTCGAGCACGATGCGCTGCTGCGCGTCGCTGTCGCTCTGCATCGCGACGCGCGTGAAGCCCTCGCGACCTGTGGCTTGCGCGACTTCGGTGATGCGGTAGTCGCCTTCGGCCACCTTGTCGCCGTCGAACGAACTCTTGCTCGAACCGCGCAGCGATGCCGACACGCTGCCGCTCGATGCCGAGCCGGCACTGGAGGCCACGGACGACGTGAAGCTGTCGGCCTGTGCATTGAAGGCCGTGGCGAGTACGGCTGTGATACCCGCGAGGCGGAAGAAATGAAGGAAGGTCATGGAATGCTCCGGCTGTGTGTGAGGGAGGAAGTCATTTCGCGTGGAAGATGCCGAGCCTGGACCGGCGGGCCCGTGCGAAGGCGCACTGCAACTTGATGCAGGCCCTGCGCAGCCGTCTCCAGAGCGCCGTCGTCATTGCAGGTACGCGACCAGCTGGTCGGCGCCGTTTTCAATGCCTGCGATGGAAGCGCTCCGGGCCCCGATGCCGGCCTTGAGATTCCATGCATTCGGGTACTGCTTGGTGACGTAGGCGCCGAGCAGTTCGTTGGTCGAGGCGTCGTAGATTTCGACGGCAAAGCTCACCGAGCCCGTCATCGCGCCTTCCTTGCCGCGGATGGCCTGCACGGCGTTGTACGGGCCGCCCAGCAGGTCGAAGCGCGAGAAGGTGCTGAGAACGGCGGTGTTCGTCTTGGCGCCGGTGAGCGTCAGCTTGATCCGTACGGCGTTGGCGTTTCTGCCAGGAGCGTTCCGGAAGCGCGCATTCAGCTTGTCGGTGAACTGGTTCTGCATGTAGCGCGCCAGGAATGCCTTGTCGTCTTCCGACACGTCTTCGAACTGGCCGTCGCTGCCGCGGTAGATGGCGACCGGATCGAGGACGAAATCCGAATACCGCCGCCAGTCGATGTTTGCCTTGTATTCGAATGGAATGCGGCCGGAGTCGTCATGCTGGCTGGGTCGCAACTGGGACGCGGAGGCGATGCCGGTATACGGCACCGGCTGTGTGCTGGCACACGCCGTCAGGATCAGGCAGACCGCCAGGGTGATGGCCTTGGGAGCATCGGAAAGAGCACGCATCGCGTTCCTTGAATTGGGAAGAAGTGAATGGACAAGTGAATGAAGAAGGCAACGACCGTGTCCAGATTTAAAACTGTACGGTACGGTTCATTATTGAGGTGGATTTTGGCGATGTCAAGAAAACTGTACAGTTGGGTATTCTTTTGAGGGAAATGCGATGAAGGTCAGGACAGAAGCGCGGCGCAACGTCATCCTTGAAGCGGCGGTGGCGCTGTTCAAGGAGCTGGGTTACGAGCGCACGTCGATGAACGAGCTCGCAAAGCGCCTGGGTGGGTCGAAGGCCACCCTGTACGGATATTTCGCCTCGAAAGAGGAGCTCTTCAGGGCGGTCGTGCAAACCGTGGCCGTTTCGCATCTGGCTGAGGCCGCGGCCGAGTTGCAGGAGGCGAACGAGACCGCCACGCTCGAGGCGCAGTTGATGCGGTTCGGCGAGCGGATGCTGTTCGTGTTGACCAACGACGCGGACGCGCTGGCGGTCTACCGGATGGTTCTTGCCGAAGCCGGGCGCTCCGACGTGGGGCAGCAGTTCCAGGAGTCGGGGCCTGCCGAATACATCCGAACCCTCGCGGGGTTCATGGATGCGGCGATGAAGCGTGGCGAACTACGGCGCCGGGACCCACACGTGACCGCGCTGCAGTTCACCACGTTGATCACGGCGGAGACCCAGGCGCGGCTCTTCCAGGTCGACCCCGAGCCCGTGTCGGTAGAGCAGATTCACGCGCTGGTTCAGCGCGCCGTCGACATGTTTCTCGCCGGCGCCGCGCCGCGCTGAAAGGCGCTAGTTCGCGGCTTCGAGCCCGTTCTGGAAGTGCTCGCGCATGCGGGCCATGGCGGCTTCCGCGTCCCGCGCCTCGATGGCCGCCATCACCGAGCGGTGCTCCGCCAGCGACTCGGCGATCCGGCCGGCTTTCAGCAGCGAGTTGTGCCGGTTGAGCTTCATCACCTTGCGCAGGTCGGCCACCATCTGGTCGCGCCACTTGTTGTTGGCGATGGCCAGCAACCGCATGTGAAAGCGCTCGTTCAGGGCGAAGAAGTGCTCCCGGTTCTCGGGCGAGGCTGCTGCTTCCAGCTCGGCGTGCAGCGCCTTCAGCTCGGCGCGCTGCGCGTCGGTGGCGCGCTCGGCCACCACGCCGGCGGCGTCGCTCTCCAGCAGCGAGAGCAGGTGGTACACGTCGGTCAGGTCCTGCTCCGACACCTCGGTCACGTACGCGCCGCGCCGCACCTTCATCGTTACCAAGCCTTCGGCCGCGAGCACCTTCAGCGCCTCGCGCAGCGGCGTGCGGCTGATGCCGTATTCCTCGGCCAGCTTGAGTTCGTCGATCCAGCTGCCGGGCTCCAGCTCGCGGCGAAAGATCCGCTGGCGCAGCAGCTCGGCCACCTCTTCATAGAGGGCGCGGGGGGTGAGGGTGACGGCGGACATGGGCCGGACTGTACTTCAAAAATGGGGTTTGAATTAATAATTATGGATCGGTTAGACTCGCGGCCGGCTTGCAAATCCCTGCAGGCGAATTTGCGAATACCCTGCAAGACACTGCGAACGGCCCCTTCATGAGCAGCACACCCGAACCCTCTTTCAAGCCCGCCGACCTCGAAGCCTGGGCCAAGGCTGCTGCCAAGTCCGCACCCGGCGGCGACGTGAACGCGCTGAACTGGATCACGCCCGACGGCATCGCCGTGAAGCCGCTGTACACCGCCGCCGACCTGCAGGGCCTGAAGTACACCGACACGCTGCCCGGCTTCGAGCCCTACCTGCGCGGCCCGCAGGCCACCATGTACGCAGTGCGCCCCTGGACCATCCGCCAGTACGCCGGCTTCTCCACCGCCGAGGAGTCGAACGCCTTCTATCGCAAGGCGCTGGCCGCCGGCGGGCAGGGCGTGAGCGTGGCCTTCGACCTCGCCACGCATCGCGGCTACGACAGCGACCACCCGCGCGTGACCGGCGACGTCGGCAAGGCAGGCGTGGCAATCGACTCGGTCGAGGACATGAAGATCCTGTTCGACCAGATCCCGCTCGACAAGGTCTCCGTGTCGATGACGATGAACGGCGCCGTGCTGCCGGTGCTGGCGGGCTACGTGGTCGCGGCCGAAGAGCAGGGCGTGGCGCAAGACCAGCTGAGCGGAACCATCCAGAACGACATCCTCAAGGAGTTCATGGTCCGCAACACGTACATCTTTCCGCCAGCGCCGAGCATGCGGATCATCGGCGACATCATCGAGTACACGGCGCAGAACATGCCCAAGTTCAACTCGATCTCGATCAGCGGCTATCACATGCAGGAAGCCGGCGCCAACCAGGCGCTCGAACTCGCCTTCACGCTGGCCGACGGCAAGGAATACGTGAAGACCGCACTGGCCAAGGGGCTCGACGTCGACGGCTTTGCCGGGCGCCTGAGCTTCTTCTGGGCCATCGGCATGAACTTCTATCTCGAAGTGGCCAAGATGCGCGCGGCGCGCCTGCTGTGGTGCCGCATCATGAAGGAGTTCAACCCCAAGAACCCCAAGAGCCTGATGCTGCGCACGCACTGCCAGACCTCGGGCTGGTCGCTCACCGAGCAGGACCCGTACAACAATGTGGTGCGCACCACCATCGAAGCGATGGCCGCGGTGTTCGGCGGCACGCAGAGCCTGCACACCAACGCGCTCGACGAAGCCATTGCGCTGCCCACCGAGTTCAGCGCCCGCATCGCGCGCAACACGCAGCTCATCATCCAGGAAGAGACGCACATCACCAACGTGATCGACCCCTGGGCCGGCAGCTACATGATGGAGAAGCTCACGCAGGACATGGCCGACGCGGCCTGGGCCATCATCGAAGAGGTCGAGGCGATGGGCGGCATGACCAAGGCGGTCGATAGCGGCTGGGCCAAGCTCAAGATCGAGGCCGCCGCCGCCGAGAAGCAGGCGCGCATCGACTCCGGCAAGGACGTGATCGTCGGCGTCAACAAGTACAAGCTGAAGAACGAGGACGCGATCGACAGCCTCTCGATCGACAACGTGAAGGTGCGCGACCAGCAGGTGGCGCGGCTGCAGAAGATCCGTGCCTCGCGCGACACCGCCAGGGTGCAGGCCGCGCTCGACGCGCTGACCACTGCTGCCGAGAACAACACCGGCAACCTGCTGGCGCTGAGCATCGACGCCGTGCGCCTGCGCGCCACGGTGGGCGAGATTTCGGACGCGCTCGAGAAATCATTCGGCCGCCATCGGGCCGACACGCAAAAGGTGACCGGTGTGTACGCAGCTGCCTATGACTCCGCCGAAGGCTGGGAAGCCCTCAAGACAGAAATCAACGCCTTCGCCGAAGAGCAGGGCCGCCGTCCACGCGTGATGATCTCCAAGCTCGGGCAGGACGGCCACGACCGCGGCGCCAAGGTCGTCGCTACGGCTTTTGCCGACCTGGGCTTCGACGTGGACATGGGCCCACTGTTCCAGACGCCCGAGGAATGCGCCCGCCAGGCGATTGAAAACGACGTGCATGCAGTGGGCGTGAGCACGCTCGCAGCCGGCCACAAGACTCTTGTGCCGGCCATCATCAATGAACTCAAGAAGCAGGGCGCGGACGACATCATCGTGTTCGTCGGCGGTGTGATTCCGCGGCAGGACTACGACTTTCTCTACGAGGCCGGCGTCAAGGGCATCTACGGACCGGGCACGCCCATTCCGGCCAGCGCCAAGGACGTGCTGGAGCAGATTCGCGCGGCGGTCACGGCCTGAGGCGCGACGTGGGCGATCTCTTGTCGCGGCTGTCGCTGCAGCCGGTGGATTCCAGCGATTTCGAAGCCATGCTGGCCCTGCGCATCGACGCGATGCGCCCGAGCCTGGAGCGCGTGGGCCGTTTCGATGCAGCGCGTTCGCGCGAGCGCCTGAGCGCGGGCTTTCTCGTGCCGTACATGCACCACATCGTGCTCGATGGCGACCAGCGCATCGGCTTCGTCACGCTCAAGCCCGAGGACAGCGATGCGCTGCGCCTCGACCATCTCTACCTGCGCACCGGCTTCCAGGGCCTGGGCATCGGTGAATGGGTGCTCGAATGGGCCAAGTCGCAGGCGCGCGCGCAGCGGCTGGACATCAAGCTCACCGCGCTCGTGAAGAGCGACGCCAACCGCTTCTACCTGCGGCACGGCTTCGTGCTCGAGGGCGGGGAGGGCGTCGACCTGCACTACCGCTGGCGCGTGGCTTCGGAGGCTGCGTGCTGAACACGGCACAGGCGCTCGAACGCGCCGTTGCCGAAACCGATGGCATGGCGCAACGGCGCGCCATTGCAAAAGCCATCACGCTGCTCGAATCGACGCGCGCCGACCACCGCACGCAGGCCGACGAACTGCTCACGGCATTGCTGCCGCGCACGGGCAACTCGTTCCGCCTCGGCATCTCGGGCGTGCCGGGCGTCGGCAAGTCGACCTTCATCGAAACGCTGGGCCTGCTGCTGATCGGCAAGGGCCATCGCGTGGCGGTGCTCACCATCGACCCGTCGTCCACCGTGTCGGGCGGCTCCATCCTCGGCGACAAGACGCGCATGGAACGGCTCTCGGTGCACGAGCGCGCCTACATTCGGCCGAGCCCTTCGAGCGGCACGCTGGGCGGCGTGGCCGAGAAGACGCGCGAGGCCATGCTGGTGTGCGAAGCGGCCGGCTACGACATCGTGATCGTCGAAACCGTCGGCGTGGGCCAGAGCGAAACCGCCGTGGCCGGCATGACCGACATGTTCGTGCTGATGCAACTGCCCAATGCCGGCGACGACCTGCAGGCGATCAAGAAGGGCGTGATGGAGCTGGCCGACCTCGTTGTCATCAACAAGGCCGACATCGACAAGGACGCTGCCACGCGCGCGCAGGCGCAGATCACCTCGGCGCTGCGCCTCTTCGGCCACCAGGGCAACCCCGATCACGCGCATGCGGTTCACGACGCGCACAGCGGCGCGGAGGTGCGCTTCTGGCTCCCCAAGGTGCTGCAGCTGAGCGCGCTCGCCAACACCGGCGTCGATGCCTTCTGGGACGCCGTCACGCAATTCAGGCAACTGCAGACGGCCAACGGCAAGCTCGCCAAGCGTCGCGAGAAGCAGGCCACCGCGTGGATGTGGGAGCGCATCGACGCAGGCCTCAAGCACGCCTTCAGGCATCACCCGCAGGTGCGCGAGCTGCTGCCCCAGCTTACGCAGCAGGTGGCGCAGGGCACGTTGCCGGCATCGACTGCGGCGCGCAATCTGCTCGCCGCGGCCGCCATCACGGCCAGACCATGAGACACGAAATTCAGGACCACAGCTTCGGAAGCACACCATGCAAGAACTGATCGAACAACTCGAAAAGCGTCGCGCCCAGGCGCGTCTCGGCGGCGGGCAGAAGCGCATCGACGCGCAACATGCCAAGGGCAAGCTCACGGCGCGCGAGCGCATCGAGCTGCTGCTCGACGACAACACTTTTGAAGAGTGGGACATGTTCGTCGAGCACCGCTCGGTGGACTTCGGCATGGCCGAGCAGAAGATCCCCGGCGACGGCGTGGTCACCGGCTACGGCATGATCAACGGCCGCCTGGTGTTCGTGTTCAGCCAGGACTTCACCGTCTTCGGCGGCGCGCTCAGCGAAGCGCATGCCGAAAAAATCTGCAAGGTGATGGATCAGGCCATGAAGGTCGGCGCGCCCGTCATCGGGCTGAACGACTCGGGCGGCGCGCGCATCCAGGAAGGCGTGGCCTCGCTCGGGGGCTATGCCGACGTGTTCCAGCGCAACGTGATGGCCTCGGGCGTGGTGCCGCAGATCAGCATGATCATGGGCCCCTGCGCGGGCGGCGCCGTGTATTCGCCCGCCATGACCGACTTCATCTTCATGGTGAAGGACAGCAGCTACATGTTCGTCACCGGCCCCGAGGTGGTGAAGACCGTGACGCACGAAAGCGTCACGGCCGAAGAGCTGGGCGGCGCCATCACCCACACCACGCGCAGCGGCGTGGCCGACATGGCGTTCGAGAACGACGTCGAGGCGCTGCTGATGCTGCGCCGCCTGTACAACTACCTGCCGCTCAACAACCGCGAGAAGCCGCCGGTGCGCCTGGGCAACAACGGCCTGGGCGACCCGGCCGACCGGCCCGACTACTCGCTCGACACGCTGGTGCCCGACAACCCGAACAAGCCCTATGACATCAAGGAACTGATCCTGAAGGTGGTGGACGACGGCGACTTCTTCGAGCTTCAGCCCGACTACGCGAAGAACATCGTGATCGGCTTCGCCCGCATGGAAGGCCAGACCATCGGCATCGTGGCCAACCAGCCGCTGGTGCTGGCGGGCTGCCTCGACATCAAGAGCAGCATCAAGGCCGCGCGCTTCGTGCGCTTCTGCGATGCGTTCAACATTCCGGTTGTCACCTTCGTCGACGTGCCCGGCTTCATGCCCGGTACGGGGCAGGAGTACGGCGGCATCATCAAGCACGGTGCCAAGCTGCTCTACGCGTATGCGGAGTGCACCGTGCCGAAGATCACCGTCATCACGCGCAAGGCCTACGGCGGCGCCTACGACGTGATGGCCTCCAAGCATCTGCGTGGCGACGTGAACCTCGCATGGCCGCGCGCCGAGATCGCGGTGATGGGCGCCAAGGGCGCGGTGGAAATCATCTTCCGCGAGGACAAGAACGACCCCGAAAAACTCGCTGCCCGCGAGGCCGAGTACAAGGCCCGCTTTGCCAACCCGTACGTGGCGAGCGCACGCGGCTACATCGACGACGTGATCCTGCCGCACGAGACGCGCAAGCGCATTTGCCGTTCGCTGGTGATGCTGCGCGAGAAGAAGCTCGAGAACCCGTGGCGCAAGCACGGGAACATTCCACTGTGAGCGGCACGGAGAAGAAGAACATGTTCAAGAAGATCCTGATTGCGAACCGTGGCGAAATCGCCTGCCGCGTCATTCAGACGGCGAAGAAGATGGGCATCCTCACGGTCGCTGTCTATTCCGACGCCGACAAGGAAGCCCGCCACGTCGAGCTGGCCGATGAGGCCGTGCACATCGGTGCAGCGCCCAGCCGCGAGAGCTACCTGCAGGCCGACCGCATCATCGCGGCATGCAAGCAAACTGGCGCCGAGGCCGTGCATCCGGGCTACGGCTTCCTGTCGGAGAACGAAGCCTTCGCGCGCAAGGTCGAGGAAGAAGGCATCGCCTTCATCGGGCCGAAGCACTATTCGATTGCAGCGATGGGCGACAAGATCGCCTCGAAGAAGCTCGCGAACGAAGCCCAGGTCAACACCATTCCGGGCTGGAACGACGCCATCGAGACGGCTGAGCGCGCCGTCGAGATTGCCAAGGACATCGGCTACCCCGTGATGATCAAGGCCTCGGCCGGCGGCGGTGGCAAGGGCCTTCGCGTGGCCTTCAACGACAAGGAAGCCTTCGAGGGCTTCACCTCATGCCGCAACGAGGCGCGCAACAGCTTCGGCGACGACCGCGTGTTCATCGAGAAGTTCGTCGAGGAGCCGCGCCACATCGAGATCCAGGTGCTGGGCGATTCGCACGGCAACGTGATCTACCTGAACGAGCGCGAGTGCTCCATCCAGCGGCGCCACCAGAAGGTGATTGAGGAGGCTCCTTCTCCCTTCATCAGCGACGAAACGCGCAAGGCCATGGGCGAGCAGGCGGTGCAATTGGCCAAGGCCGTGAAGTACCAGAGCGCGGGCACGGTGGAGTTCGTGGTCGGCAAGGACCAGAGCTTCTACTTCCTGGAGATGAACACGCGCCTGCAGGTGGAGCACCCGGTGACCGAGTGCATCACCGGCCTCGACCTGGTCGAGCTGATGATCCGCGTGGCCGCCGGTGAGCAGCTGCCGTTGACGCAAGCCGAGGTGAAGCGCAACGGCTGGGCCATCGAGTGCCGCATCAACGCCGAAGACCCGTTCCGCAATTTCCTGCCATCGACCGGCCGGCTGGTGAAGTTCCAGCCGCCGGGCGAGACCATGTTCGCGAGCGACACGCAGCACCTGCAAGGCGTGCGCGTGGACACCGGCGTGTACGACGGAGGCGAGATCCCGATGTATTACGACTCGATGATCGCCAAGCTCATCGTGCACGGCAAGGACCGCCAGCATGCGATCGCACGCATGCGCGAGGCGCTCAACGGCTTCGTGATCCGCGGCATCAGCAGCAACATTCCGTTCCAGGCGGCGCTGCTGGCGCATCCGAAGTTCGTGGCGGGCGACTTCAACACCGGCTTCATCGCCGAGCACTACGGCAAGGGCTTCCACGCGGAAGACGTGCCGCATGCCGATCCGTCGTTCCTGATCGCGCTCGCGGCCTACGTGCATCGCCGTTATCGTGCGCGCGCCTCGGGTATCAGCGGGCAGCTCGAAGGCCACGGCGTGAAGGTGGGCGAGCAGTTCGTGGTGGTCGAGTTGGGGCCCGAAGGCAAGCACGTGCACCATCCGGTGTCGGTCACCGACTTCCATGGCAAGACCGGTGCGAGCGCAGTGGCCGTGGGCGGCAAGACCTACAAGATCGACAGCAGTCTGGCGCTGGGAGCGATCCGCGTGCAGGGCACGGTCAACGACAAGCCCTTCACCGCGCAGGTGGAGCGCGGCGCGGGCAAGAGCCCGCTGGCACTGCGCGTGTCGCACGACGGCACGCAGATCGAGGCGATGGTGCTGTCGCCGCTGGGCGCGCGGCTGCTCGAGCTGATGCCCTACAAGGCGCCGCCGGACCTGAGCAAGTTCCTGATGTCGCCGATGCCAGGGCTGCTGGTCGAGGTGTCGGTGCAGCCGGGCCAGCAGGTGCGCGCTGGCGAGAAGCTGGCCGTGATCGAGGCCATGAAGATGGAAAACGTGCTGTTCGCCACGCAGGACGGCGTGGTCGGCAAGATTTCGGCGGGCAAGGGCGAATCGCTCGCCGTCGATCAAATCATTCTGGAGTTCAACTGATGGGTGCCAACGACTTGCAACAGGCGATCACGCTGCACCGGCCCGCGAAGGCCGCTGCCCCCAAGACCGAGGGCCCGTGGTCCGTCGAGGCGATCCAGACGCTGCTCGACAAGCCGCTGATGGACCTGCTGTTCGAGGCGCAGACCGTGCACCGCCAGCATTTCCCCGAAGGCGACATCGAGCTGGCCACGCTGCTGTCGGTCAAGACTGGCGGCTGCCCCGAGAACTGCGGCTACTGCCCGCAGTCGGCCGAGTTCGATACCGGCGTGAAGGCGCAGAAGCTCATGGAGGTCGACGAGGTGCTGCGCGCCGCGCAGGCCGCCAAGGACGCTGGCGCGACGCGCTTCTGCATGGGCGCCGCATGGCGCGCGCCGAAGGACCGCGACGTGGAGAAGGTGGCTGTGCTGGTAGAGGCCGTGAAGGGGCTCGGCATGCAGACCTGCGCCACGCTCGGCATGCTGGAGCCGCACCACGCGCACCAGCTCAAGGCTGCCGGCCTCGATTACTACAACCACAACCTCGACACCGCGCCCGAGTACTACACCGACGTGGTCGACACACGCACCTACCAGGACCGGCTCGACACGCTGGCCCATGTGCGCAGCGCGGGCATCAGCGTGTGCTGCGGCGGCATCGTCGGCATGGGCGAAGCACCGGTGCACCGTGCGGGGCTGATCGCGCAACTGGCCAACCTGAATCCGTACCCGGAGTCGGTGCCGATCAACAGCCTGGTGCGCGTGCCCGGCACGCCGCTGGCCGACTCGGACCCGGTCGACCCCTTCGACTTCGTGCGCATGATCGCGGTCGCGCGCATCACCATGCCGACCGCGCGCGTGCGCCTGTCGGCCGGCCGACAGCAGATGGGCGACGCGGTGCAGGCGCTGTGCTTCATGGCGGGCGCAAATTCGATCTTCTACGGCGACAAGCTGCTCGTTACCGGCAATCCCGACGTCGAAGCCGACACGGTGCTGCTGCGCAAGCTGGGCCTGAATGCGCGGCAGGTTCAGGAGCAGCCGGAAGGCTGTGCCGCATGACCACTGTCGCACGCCCCTTCAAGGTGCTGGGCATCCAGCAGATCGCCATCGGCGGACCCGACAAGCTGCGGCTGCAGAAGCTGTGGGTCGACATGCTGGGGCTCGAAGTCACGGGCACGTTCAAGAGCGAGCGCGAGAACGTGGATGAAGACATCTGCGCGATGGGCGTGGGGCCGTTCAAGGTCGAAGTCGACCTGATGCAGCCGCTCGATCCGGAGAAGAAACCCGCCGTTCACACGACGCCGCTGAACCACGTCGGGCTGTGGATCGACGACCTGCCCAAGGCCGTCGAATGGCTCACGGCGCAGGGCGTGCGCTTTGCGCCGGGTGGCATCCGCAAGGGTGCAGCCGGCTTCGACATCTGCTTCCTGCACCCGAAGGCGAACGACGAGTTTCCGATCGCGGGCGAGGGCGTGCTCATCGAGATGGTGCAGGCGCCGCCCGAGGTGGTAGCGGCGTTCAGCGCGCTCGCAGCTACGCGTTGAGCACCTTCCTGATCGGCGGCTTCACGTCCGAGCGCTGAGGCGGCAGCATCGCCTGATGCTCGCGCGCTGGATTCAGGATGATCGAGGTCGCCGTCTCCGTGAGGATGCAGAACTTGGTGACCACCGCGTCGAGGTGGCTCACGTCGATCACCGCGATCTCGAGGATCCAGCTGTCCTCTCCGGTCACGTTGTAGGCATTGACGCATTCGGGCGTGTCCTGCACCAGTTTCACGACGAGGTCGTAGTCCGCGCGCCCGACGCGGATGATGGCGCGGATGCCGTAGCCCAGCTTGCCGAGGTTGACGGTGGCGCGGTAGCCGCTGATGACGCCCGCGGCCTCCAGTTTCTTCACGCGCTCGGTTACTGCCGGCTGGCTCAGGTGCACGCGGCGGCCCAGTTCGGCCATGGTCAGGCGCGCATCGGCCTGCAGTTCGGCGAGGATGCGGGTGTCATGGGCGTCCAGCGCGGGGTTCAAGGGAAAGTCCATGAAACTCCTTCAAATCGACGGTTTGGCGAGGGCAGAACCATGAAATCTGCATGGCTGCCGAGGGATGGCTTTCATACCATGACCGGCACCCAATACCAAGAATCAGAAGAGACACCTTCGACATGCCTACCCTCGCTTCTCCCGCCCATGCCACGCCAGCCGCGGGCCGCCCCGGATTGCCGCCGCTGCTGTGGCTTTGCCTCGCCGCCACCTGGGTGGTGTGGGGCTCGACCTATCTTGCGATCAAGTACGCGCTGATCAGCTTTCCGCCGTTCCTGCAGATGGGCTCTCGCTTCCTGGTCGCGGGTGTGCTGCTGGCAGCGTGGATGCGCTGGCGCGGCGCGCCGTGGCCCTCGCTGGTGCAGTGGCGCAATGCCTTCATCGTCGGCGCGCTGATGCTGGGCGGTGGCATGGGCGGCACGGCAAACGCCGAGGTGTCGATCGGTTCGGGGCTGGTGGTGGCGTTCATCGCGGTGATTCCACTGCTGATTGCGCTGCTCAATTTGATTTGGGGTGTGAAGCCGTCGCGGCTCGAAGCTGCGGGCATCGCGCTCGGCCTCGTCGGCGTGCTGATGCTCACGCAGGGCAGCGGCTTCCGCTCTTCGCCCGAGGGGCTGGTGGCCATCTGCATTGCCTGCGTCTGCTGGTCGCTTGGCAGCGTGCTGAGCCAGCGCAGCCTGCCGCTGGCGTCCGGCGCGATGGGCTTCGCGAGCGAAATGCTCTGCGGCGGCGTGGTGCTGATGGGGCTCGCCGCGGTGTCTGGCGAAACGATGAGCTGGCCGCCACAGGCTGAAGCGGTCGCTGCGTGGATCTATCTGGTGGTGTTCGGCTCGTTGATTGCCTTCAACGCCTACATGGTGCTGCTGGCCAGGGCGCCGGCCGCGCTGGCGGCGAGCTACACCTTCGTGAACCCGGTGATCGCGATGCTGCTGGGCGTGTGGATCGCCAACGAGGCGGTCACGCGCTTCGAGTGGTATGCGGTGGCCGTGGTACTGGCGGGTGTGCTGCTGTTGCTCTTCAAGCGCCGGGGCGGCGCCACACAGCCAGGGTAGCCGCGAGCAGCCACATGCCGGCCGCGCAACCGCGGTTCATTGCCCTGAGGCCCCGCTGCGAGAGGAAGCGCACGGCCTGTGTGCCGGCCGATGCATAGGCCAGCATCACGCAGGTATCGAGCACGACGAACACTGCACCCAGCAGCAGGTACTGCGGGCCTTGCGGCTTCGCGATGTCGACGAACTGCGGCAGGAATGCCGCGAAGAACAGCACCGTCTTCGGGTTCGACAGCGCCACCATCAGGCTGCGCAGCAGCGCGACACGGCCCTGCGGACGGACTTCGAGCGGCGACTTGGCCAGCGCGGTGCGCAGGTCGGTGGTTTCGCTGCGCCAGAGCTTGATGCCCAGCCATACGAGGTAGGCCACGCCTGCGACGCGGATCGCATTGAAGAGCCACTCCGAGGCCGCCAGCAACGAGCCCAGTCCGAGCGCGACGACGGCGATCAGGGTGATGCTGCCGAGCGACGCACCCGCAATGCCCCAGCTCGCGCGGCGCATGCCGCCCTCGATGCCGTTGGACAGCGCCAGCAGCATCGTTGGCCCCGGAATCAGGGCCAGCGCGAGCGAAGCGACGATGTAGATGAGCAGGGTATCGAGCGTCATGGTTTGGTGGCTGGTGGGCGTTGTTGCGAGGCGGCGCGGGCACGCGCCAGTGCGGCTTCGACGATGGCGCGCTTGCGGGCGCCGGCGTCTTGCGGGGCTTCGGGCTCGGGCGCCGTTTCGGCCAGCCGGGCGTCGGTGTTGCGGTGCCTGCCATGCACCTCGTAGCGGCGCCGTGCCTTGTCGGCCTGCTCGGCCGACCAGGCCCGCCAGCCGCTGAGGCCCGGCGTTTCGACTTCGAGCGAGATGCAATCGACAGGGCAGACCGGAATGCACAGTTCGCAGCCCGTGCAGTGGGCCTCGATCACGGTGTGCATGCGCTTGTTGATGCCGACGATGGCGTCGGTGGGGCAGGCGTCGAGGCACAGCGTGCAGCCGATGCACCAGGCCTCGTCGATGACGGCCATGGCACGCGGGCCTTCGGTGCCGAACTGGGGATCGAGGGGGAGCGTTGCGCGGCCGGTGAGCAGTGCGAGCCGCTCGATGCCTTCAGCGCCGCCCGGCGGGCACTGGTTGATGCCGGCCTCGCCGTCAGCCACGGCCTGTGCGTAGCCTGCGCAATCCGGGTAGCCGCACCGTGTGCACTGCGTTTGAGGCAGTGCGTCGTTGATGCGTGCGGCCAGCCCGTTCACTTGGTGATGAGGTTGCGTGCGCGCTTCTTCAGCGCGCCGCACCGGTGCCGGGCTTCTTGCGCGCGGCGGGCTTCTTCACTGCCACGGCCGTGGCCTTCTTTGCCGGCAGCTTCTTGGCCGCGACGGCGGGCACCTTGCGGCCGGGCTTGATGCTGTCTTCGGCGGCCAAGCCGCCGCGGTTGCCGGCGCGGCTCTGGGGCTGGTCGTTGGCCGCGATGAATTTCAGCACCTTCGGGTAGACCAGTTCGCGCCAGCGGCGGCCGCTGAAGATGCCGTAGTGGCCGGCACCCTTGACTTCGTAGTGCTCGCGCTTGTCATTGGCGATGCCGGTGCACAGGCTGTGCGCCGCTTCGGTTTGGCCCGAGCCCGAGATGTCGTCGAGTTCGCCTTCGACCGTGAGCAGGGCGGTCGAGTGAATGTCCTGCGGGTGCACGCGCTCCACCTGACCCTGGGGGTTCTTGACGTCCCAGGTGCCGTTGACCAGGTCGAATTCCTGGAACACGGTGCGGATGGTCTCGAGGTAGTAATCAGCGTCCATGTCGAGCACGGCGTTGTACTCGTCGTAGAACTTGCGATGGGCCTCGGCGCTGGCGTCATCGCCCTTGATCAGGTCCTTGAAGTAGTCGTAGTGGCTGCTGGCGTGGCGGTCGGGGTTCATCGCCACGAAGCCGGTGTGCTGCAGGAAGCCAGGGTAGACCTTGCGGCCCGCGCCCGGAAAGCCCTGCGGCACGCGATAGATCACGTTGTTCTCGAACCACTCGTAGCTCTTGTTCATCGCGAGGTTGTTCACCGCGGTGGGCGACTTGCGTGCGTCGATGGGGCCGCCCATCATGGTCATGGTCAGCGGCAGCTGTTCGCCGCGGCTGGCCATGAGCGACACGGCCGCGAGTACCGGCACCGTCGGCTGGCACACGCTTACTACGTGGCAGTTGCCGTATTCGGCCTGCAGGCGGCGGATGAACTCCTGCACGTAGTTGATGTAGTCGTCGAGGTGGAACTCGCCTTCGGACAGCGGCACGAGGCGCGCGTTCTTCCAGTCGGTGATGTAGACCTTGTGGTCCTGCAGCATGGTGCGCACGGTGTCGCGCAGTAGCGTGGCGTAGTGGCCCGACAGGGGCGCCACGATCAGCACCACGGGCTGGCTCTTGAGCGTCTTGAGGATGTGCGGCTCGTCGGTGAAGCGCTTGAAGCGGCGCAGCTCGCAGAACGGCTTGTCGAGTTCGACAGCCTCCTGGATCACGACCTCTTCGCCGTCGACCTTGACGGACTTGATGTTGAACTCGGGCTTCTCGTAGTCCTTGCCGAGGCGATAGAGCAGGTCGTAGCCGGCGGCCATGCGCTGGGCCATGGGCAGCTGGCCCCACACGGCGCCCTGGCCGTAGAGCTTGGAGGCAGCCTGTGCGAAGTCCGAGAACGGCTCCATCAGGGAACGCTGGGCTTCGTAGAGTTGATAGAGCATCGCTGGTCTTGGAGTGGAATGTTGCGGTGCAATATATCAGCGCATTCGCTGCGTTGCAGGGGGCCTTACCCCTACATCGGCCCCGCCGCGAGGGGCCTTCTTCCACAGAATGTGAAGGAATCGTCGCGAAGGCGATTCCCTCACACCTTGTTGTCACCTAGATGACTTTGGCGATCGAGGCGCAGACGTACTCGATGTTCTTGCTGTTGAGCGCGGCCACGCACATGCGGCCGGTGTCGGTGCCGTATACGCCGAACTCATTGCGCAGGCGCACCATCTGGTCCTTGCTCAGGCCCGAGTAGCTGAACATGCCGATCTGCGTGGTGATGAAGCTCATGTCTTCCTTCACGCCGGCGGCCTTGAGGCCGTCGACCAGCTTCTGGCGCATGGCCTTGATGCGCACGCGCATCTCGCCCAGCTCCTGCTCCCACAGGGCGCGCAGTTCGGGGTTGCCGAGCACCGCGGCCACCACGGCGCCGCCGTGCGTGGGCGGGTTGCTGTAATTGGTGCGAATGGCGATCTTGAGCTGCGACAGCACGCGGCCGGCTTCTTCCTTGCTCTCGCACAGCACCGACAGGGCGCCCACGCGTTCGCCGTACAGGCTGAAGCTCTTGGAGAACGAGGTCGAGACGAAGAAGGTCAGGCCGGCATCGACGAACTTGGCGACGGCGGCGCCGTCTTCCTTCAGGCCGTAGCCGAAGCCCTGGTAGGCCATGTCGAGGAAAGGCACGAGACCCTTGGCCTTGACAGTGGCGACGACCTGGTCCCACTGCTGCGACGTGATGTCGTAGCCGGTCGGGTTGTGGCAGCAGGCGTGCAGCACGACGACGGTGCCGGCAGGGGCTGCGTTGAGCGCGGCCAGCATGCCGTCGAAGTTGATGCCGCGCTTGGCGGCGTCGTAGTAGGGGTAGCTTTCGACTTCGAAGCCGGCGTTGGTGAACAGCGCGCGGTGGTTTTCCCAGCTCGGGTCGCTGATCAGCACCTTGGCGTTGGGGTTGAGCTTCTTCAGGAAGTCGGCGCCGACCTTCAGGCCGCCAGTGCCGCCGATGGCCTGGATGGTGGCCACGCGGCCCGAGGTGACGGGTTCGCTGTCGGCGCCGAAGACCAGCGCCTTGACAGCGTTGTCGTATGCGGCGATGCCGTCGATGGGGAGGTAGCCGCGCGCCGTGGGCGCTTTCATCATGTTCTGCTCGGCCGCTTGCACGCACTGCAGCAGTGGCAGCTTGCCGTTGTCGTCGTAATAGACGCCGACGCCGAGATTGACCTTGTTGGGGTTGGTATCGGCTGCAAATTGCTCGTTGAGGCCGAGGATCGGGTCGCGCGGCGCCATTTCGACCGCGGTGAACATAGACATGGAAAGGTCCTTTGGGATGAAAGCTTCGCTGCAACCGGAGGAGGCTTTATCCTTTCCGGTTGCCTTGAATTTTACCGGCGCGAGCGCCACCTGTCGGGAACAGCCATGCCAGAGAACAACGAAGCCATAGCAGACCTGAAGAAACTGGACCCGATCGGGCCGGCGAAACAGGGGGAATTCATCCGCTATCCGGACTCGCCTTTCGAGCTTTTCCAGCCCTATCCGCCGGCCGGCGACCAGCCGAAGGCGATCGAGGGGCTGGTCGAGGGCGTGATCGACGGCGAAGTGTTCCAGACCCTGCTGGGCGTGACCGGTTCGGGCAAGACCTTCACCATGGCCAACGTGATCGCCCGGCTGGGCCGCCCGGCCATCGTGTTTGCGCCCAACAAGACGCTGGCGGCGCAGCTCTACAGCGAATTCCGCGAGTTCTTCCCGAAGAACGCCGTCGAGTACTTCGTGAGCTACTACGACTACTACCAGCCCGAAGCCTACGTGCCGCAGCGCGACCTGTTCATCGAGAAAGATTCATCGATCAACGAGCACATCGAGCAGATGCGGCTGTCGGCCACCAAGAGCGTGCTGGAGCGGCGCGACACGGTCATCGTGGCCACGGTGAGCGCCATCTACGGCATCGGCACGCCCGAGGACTACATGGAGATGCGGCTGATTGCCCGCGTCGGCGACAAGGTCGGCCAGCGCGACCTGATCTCGCGGCTCATTCGCATGCAGTACCTGCGCAACGAGCAGGACTTTGCCCGCGGCACCTTCCGCGTGCGGGGCGACACCATCGACGTGTTCCCGGCGGAGCACAGCGAGCTGGCGATCCGCTTCGAGCTGTTCGACGACGAGATCGAGTCGCTGCAGCTCTTCGACCCGCTGACCGGCCGCATCCGCCAGAAGGTGCCGCGCTTCACCGTGTATCCGTCGAGCCATTACGTCACGCCGCGCGACAAGGTCATGGCGGCGGTGGAAACCATCAAGATCGAGCTTGGCGATCGGCTCAAGGAACTGGTGGGGGCGGGCAAGCTGGTCGAGGCGCAGCGGCTGGAGCAGCGCACCCGTTTCGACCTCGAAATGCTCGCCGAAATCGGCCATTGCAAGGGCATCGAGAACTACACGCGCCACCTTTCGGGCGCTGCGCCAGGCGACCCGCCGGCAACGCTGACCGATTACCTGCCGAAGGACGCGCTGATGTTCCTCGACGAAAGTCACCAGATGATCGGCCAGCTCAGCGCCATGTACAACGGCGACCGGGCGCGCAAGACCACGCTGGTCGAGTACGGCTTTCGACTGCCGAGTGCGCTGGATAACCGGCCGCTCAAGATGGAAGAGTTCGAAAAGCGCATGCGCCAGTGCATCTTCGTTTCGGCCACGCCGGCGCAATACGAGAAGGACCATGCCGGCAACGTGGTCGAACAGCTGGTGCGGCCCACCGGACTGATCGACCCCGAGGTCGAGGTGCGGCCCGCCACGCATCAGGTGGACGACGTGCTGGGCGAGATCCGCGTGCGCGTGGACAAGAACGAGCGCGTGCTGATCACCACGCTGACCAAGCGCATGGCCGAGCAGCTGACCGACTACCTGGGCGACAACGGCGTGAAGGTGCGCTACCTGCACAGTGACGTCGACACGGTCGAGCGGGTGGAAATCCTGCGCGATCTGCGCCTGGGCACCTTCGACGTGCTGGTGGGCATCAATCTGCTGCGCGAGGGGCTGGATATTCCCGAGGTATCGCTGGTGGCGATCCTCGACGCCGACAAGGAAGGCTTCTTGCGCGCAGAGCGCTCGCTGATCCAGACCATCGGCCGCGCAGCGCGGAACCTGAACGGCAAGGCCATCCTCTACGCCGACCGGATGACCGAGTCGATGAAGAAGGCCATCGGCGAAACCGAGCGCCGTCGCGCCCGGCAGATTGCCTACAACGAAGCCAACGGCATCACGCCGCGCAGCATCGTCAAGCAGGTGCGCGACCTGATCGACGGCGTCTACAGCGAGAAAACGGGCAAGGAAATGGCCAAGCTCGACCTGGAACGCGCCAAGGTCGAGGACATGAGCGAAAAGGACATCGCCCGGGAGATCAAGCGGCTGGAAAAGCAGATGCTGGAACACGCCCGCAACCTCGAATTCGAGAAGGCAGCCCGGGTGCGGGACCAGTTGGCGCTGCTGCGGGAGCAGGCGTTCGGGGCGTCGGGCGGCGACAACATCGCGATCCCGCCGCAGTAGGTCAGACGTTCGCATTCTTCAAGCGAACCGCGCTGGGGTTTACCCCAGCAGACCTCGGGGGCTTCTGTTATACTTGAGCGAAACAGTCAACAACAAGAAAAGAACTTCGCGATGAAGGACCGACTCCTACCGACTGGTTCACCAGCGTCAGGGGTCGGGCAGGGCGGAGACGAAGTCACCGCGGTCCAGGACCACGGTGTCATTTCAACGGTAAGCACTTGAAGGAGCTTGCGATGCGTCTCACTACCAAAGGCCGTTTTGCGGTCACAGCAATGATCGATCTGGCGTTGCGTCAGAACACCGGTCCGGTCACGCTGGCTGCGATCAGCCAGCGGCAGCAGATTTCGTTGTCGTACCTTGAGCAGCTGTTCGGCAAGTTGCGCCGTCACGAGCTGGTCGAGTCGACCCGCGGCCCCGGCGGCGGCTACAGCCTCGGTCGCAAGGCCGCGGACATCACCGTGGCCGACATCATCGTTTCCGTCGATGAACCCATCGATGCCACCCAGTGCGGCGGCAAGGAAAACTGCCTCGGCGAAGCCGGCCGCTGCATGACGCACGAGCTCTGGGCCTCGCTGAACCAGCGCATGGTCGAGTTCCTCGATTCCGTCACGCTGCAGAAGCTGGTCGACGACCAGATCGCCAAGGGCGTGCAGATCGAAAACAAGCCGGTCGTCAAGCGTGCGATCTCGGCCCAGCCGGTGGTCAAACCGATCCGCGTCAACGCACCGAATTCGGTGTTCGCGCTCGGCAACGCCTTCGCCAAGTCCTGAGTACTGAGTCCCCGGCGGCGCCTTCGGGCGCCACCTTGAGCCGCCCAGATCAAAAAACAACCCCCACGCCAGCACGAGCCAGCCATGGACGTAACTCCTCATTTCCCGATCTATCTCGATTACGGCGCGACCACGCCGGTCGACCCGCGTGTGGTCGACGCCATGATTCCCTGGTTGCGCGAACACTTCGGCAACCCGGCGTCGCGCAGTCACGCTTGGGGCTGGGAGGCTGAAGAGGCGGTCGAGAAGGCGCGCGGCCAGGTGGCTGACCTGATCAATGCGGATCCCCGCGAAATCGTCTGGACGTCGGGCGCGACCGAATCGATCAATCTCGCACTCAAGGGCGCGGCCCAGTTCTACAAGGGCAAGGGCAAGCACCTGATCACCCTGAAGACCGAGCACAAGGCCGTGCTCGACACGATGCGCGAACTCGAGCGCCAGGGCTTCGAAGTCACCTACCTCGACGTCGAGGAAAATGGCCTCGTCGACCTTGAAAAGTTCAAGGCCGCGATCCGCCCTGACACCATCCTGGCCAGCGTGCTGTTCGTGAACAACGAAATCGGCGTGATCCAGGACGTGGTCGCGATCGGCAATGTCTGCCGCGAAAAGGGCATCATCTTCCACGTCGATTCGGCCCAGGCCACCGGCAAGGTCGATATCGACATCACGAAGCTGCCCATCGACCTGATGAGCCTCGCCTCGCACAAGACCTACGGCCCCAAGGGCATCGGCGCGCTGTACGTGCGCCGCAAGCCGCGAGTGCGGCTCGAGGCTCAGATGCACGGCGGTGGTCACGAGCGCGGCATGCGTTCGGGCACGCTGCCCACGCACCAGATCGTCGGCATGGGCGAGGCCTACCGCATCGCCAAGCTCGAAATGAAGGACGACATCGCCCATGCGCGCCGCCTGCAGAAGCGTCTGCTCGACGGCCTGAAGGATGTCGAGCAGGTGTTCATCAACGGCGACCTCGAACACCGTGTGCCGCACAACCTGAACATGAGCTTCAACTACGTCGAAGGCGAGTCGCTGATCATGGGCATCAAGGGCCTGGCGGTGTCGTCGGGTTCGGCCTGCACCTCGGCCAGCCTGGAGCCCAGCTATGTGCTGCGCGCCCTGGGCCGCAGCGACGAGCTGGCCCACAGCAGCCTTCGCATGACCATCGGCCGTTTCACGACCGAAGAAGAAATCGACTACGCCATTTCGACCATCAAGCACAACGTTGCCAAGCTGCGAGAGCTGAGCCCCCTGTGGGAGATGTTCCAGGACGGCGTCGACATCAGCACGATCCAGTGGTCGGCCCACTGACGCAGGCCCGCACCAGGCTCCACGATTGAACAAAGTTTGAGAGGTACACCATGGCATATTCTTCCAAGGTCATCGACCACTACGAAAATCCCCGCAACGTCGGTTCCTTCGAAAAGGGCGACGACTCGGTAGGCACCGGCATGGTCGGCGCGCCGGCCTGCGGCGACGTGATGAAGCTGCAGATCAAGGTCAACCCCGAAACCGGCGTGATCGAAGACGCGCGCTTCAAGACCTACGGCTGCGGCTCGGCCATTGCGTCGTCGTCGCTCGTGACCGAATGGGTCAAGGGCAAGACGCTCGACGAAGCGGCTGCGCTCAAGAACGCGCAGATCGCCGAAGAGCTGGCGCTGCCGCCCGTGAAGATCCACTGCTCCATCCTGGCCGAAGACGCGATCAAGGCCGCCGTGAGCGACTACAAGGCCAAGCACGGCGTCAAGACCGAAGCTGCTGCTGCCGAAGCTGTCCACTGACATGGCCGTCACGCTGACCGAAGCCGCTGCGCGACACGTCACCCGCTACCTCGGCAAACGGGGCAAGGGCGTGGGCGTGCGGCTGGGCGTGAAGACCACGGGGTGCTCCGGCCTGGCCTACAAGCTCGAGTACGTGGACGAGTTCACGCCTGAAGACGTGGTGTTCGAAGACCACGGCGTGAAGGTGCTGGTCGACCCGAAGAGCCTGGCCTACATCGACGGTACGCAGCTCGACTTCGTGCGCGAGGGTCTGAACGAGGGTTTCAAGTTCATCAACCCCAACGAACGCGACCGTTGCGGCTGCGGGGAAAGTTTTCGCATCTGATGCGCCGTCGCTGACCGCGACAACAGCCGCCACCATGTCATGTGCTGGCGGTTTTTTCTTGCCATGAACCTGAACGACACCGACTTTCAACTGTTCGCCGTCCCGGCGACTTTCGCGCAGGACCGTGCGGTGCTCGACGCGCGCTGGAAAGAGCTGCAGCGCGAAGCCCACCCGGACCGCTTTGCCGCGCAGGGCGCCGCCGCGCAACGTGTGGCCATGCAGTGGTCGGTGCGCATCAACGAGGCTTACCAGCGGCTCAAGGATCCGATCCGCCGCGCCAGCTACATCTGCGAACTGCACGACGCACCGCTGAACGCCGAGAACAACACGGCGATGCCGCCGGAGTTCCTGATGCAGCAGATGGAGTGGCGCGAGGCGCTCGACGATGTCGAAGACGCCGCTTCGCTCGAGAAACTCCAGGCCGAGGTCGAGGCTGCCCGCGCCCGCGCACTGTCGTCGCTCGACTGGCTGATCGACGAAAAAGGCGACTACCCCGCCGCCGCGCAGCAGGTGAGAGCCCTCATGTTCATTGAGCGCTTCGGACAGGACGTCGAAGCCAAATTCGATCAGTTGGGACAATAGAGGCATGGCTCTTCTTCAGATTTCAGAACCCGGCCAGGCGCCCGACCCGCATCAGCGTCGCATTGCCGTGGGCATCGACCTCGGCACCACCCATTCGCTGGTGGCCGCGGTGCGCAATGGCGTGGCCGAATGCCTGCCCGACGACCAGGGTCGCGTGCTGCTGCCCTCGGCCGTGCGCTACCTTGAAAACGATCGCCGCCAGATCGGCTTCGATGCCCTGGCAGCGCGCGCCCAGGACCCGGCCAACACGATCACTTCGGTGAAGCGGCTCATGGGCCGCGGCTTGGCCGACATCGCGAACCGCGAAGCGATGTCGTACCACATCGGCAGCAGCGATGGCGGCATGGTGCAGGTGCAGACCCTGGCGGGCGAGAAGTCGCCGGTCGAGATCAGCGCCGAGATCCTGGCCACGCTGCGCTTTCGTGCCGAGGACACCTTCGACGACGAGCTCTACGGTGCCGTCATCACCGTGCCGGCGTACTTCGACGAAGGCCAGCGCCAGGCGACCAAGGATGCCGCGCAGCTCGCCGGCCTCAACGTGCTGCGTCTTATCAGTGAGCCCACAGCGGCCGCCATCGCGTATGGCCTCGACAACGCGAGCGAAGGCGTCTACGCGGTCTACGACCTGGGCGGCGGCACCTTCGACATCTCGATCCTGCGGCTCACGCAGGGCGTGTTCGAAGTGATCGCCACGGGTGGCGACTCAGCCCTTGGCGGCGACGACTACGACCACGCGCTGGCCGACTTCGTGCTCGCGCAGACGGGCCTGCAAGCCGGCAGCGATGCCGACAAGGCGGCGTTGCTGGTCGCCGCACGGGCCGCGAAAGAGGCGCTGACCGATTCGGAATCGGCCCTGTTCAAGGCTGACGTGGCAGGCAAGACCGCTTCGTTCGACCTGACCCGCGAACATTTCTACACCGCCACGCGGCCGCTCACCGATCGCACCATTGCTGCCGTCCGCAAGGCGCTGCGCGACGCGAAGCTCAAGCCCGACGACCTGCAGGGCATCGTGCTTGTCGGCGGCTCCACCCGCATGCCGCAGGTCCGCAGCGCCGTCGCCGAGTTCTTCGGCCGCGAGCCGCTGGTCAACCTGAACCCTGATGAAGTCGTGGCCCTCGGTGCCGCCATCCAGGCCAACCAGCTCGCCGGCAACAACGGCGCGGGCGAGTTGCTGTTGCTCGACGTGATCCCGCTCTCACTCGGCATCGAGACCATGGGCGGCCTGGTCGAGCGCATCGTGCCGCGCAACCAGACCATCCCCACCGCGATGGCGCAGGACTTCACGACCTATCAAGACGGCCAGACTGCGCTGGCACTGCACGTGGTGCAGGGCGAACGCGACCTCGTGGCCGACTGCCGCAGCCTCGCGCGCTTCACGCTGCGCGGTATCCCGCCGATGGCGGCCGGCGCGGCACGCATCCGCGTGACGTTCACGGTCGACGCAGACGGTCTGCTGAGCGTGAGTGCCAAGGAGCAGGGCAGCGGCGTCGAAGCCAGCGTGGCGGTCAAGCCGTCATACGGCCTGTCGGACGACCAGATCGCGACCATGCTGCAGGAGAGCTTTTCCACGGCGCAGCAGGATATGCTGGCCCGTGCGCTGGTCGAGGCGCGCGTCGATGCCGATCGCATGCTGCTCGCCACGCAGAGCGCGCTCGATGCCGACGGCGACCTGCTGAGCGACGGAGAGCGCGCCGTCATAGACGAATCGATGGCGCAGTTGCGTGAAACCGCCAAGGGCAGCAACGAGGCCGCCGCCATCGAGGCTGCCACCAAGAAGCTGGCCGACGACACCGAAGCCTTTGCCGCACAGCGAATGAACGCGGGCATTGCGCGCGCACTTGCCGGCCGCAAGGTCGAATCTCTCTAGAACAACAACATGCCCACGATCAAGATCTACCCGCATCCCGAGTACTGCCCGCAGGGCGCTGAAATCACCGCGCCCGCCGGCACCTCGATCTGCGAGGCGCTGCTCGACAACGACATCAACATCGAGCATGCCTGCGAGATGAGCTGCGCCTGCACCACCTGCCACGTGATCGTGCGTGAGGGCTTCAACTCGCTGAACGAGGCGGAAGAGGGCGAAGAAGACCTGCTCGACCGCGCCTGGGGCCTGGAGCCGCAGTCGCGCCTGAGTTGCCAATCGATCCTGGCGCAGGAGAATGTGACCATCGAGATTCCGAAGTACTCGATCAACCACGCCAAGGAAAACCACTGATGTCGCGCCAGATCGTTCTTGATACCGAAACCACCGGCCTCTCTGCGGAGAACGGCGACCGTGTCATCGAGCTCGGCTGCGTGGAGCTGTTCGCTCGCAAGCTCACCGGCAACGACCTGCACATCTACTTCAACCCCGAGCGTGAGAGCCACGAGGACGCGCTCAAGGTCCACGGCCTGACGACTGACTTCCTGCGCGACAAGCCGAAGTTCGCCACCCTGGCCAACGACATCGTCGAGTACCTGCGCGATGCCGAGTTGATCATTCACAACGCGGCCTTCGACGTCGGCTTTCTCAACAAGGAGTTCGAGCGTGCCGGTTTGCCGCCGCTGCGCACCTTCGTCAGCGAAGTGACCGACACGCTGGCCATGGCCAAGCAGGTGTACCCGGGTAAGCGCAATTCGCTGGACGCGCTGTGCGACCGCTTCGGTGTCGACCGCTCGAACCGAACCTTCCACGGCGCCAAGCTCGACGCGCAGCTGCTGGCAGACGTCTACATCAACCTCACGCGGGGCCAGGATGCGCTGCTGATCGACGTGGCTTCGAACGAGCCTCAGCTGGGCACCACCGTGGTGGCCATCGACCTGAGCCAGTTCGAGCTGCCGGTGATCCTGGCCGCCGAGCACGAACTGACAGCGCACGAAGCGGTGTTGGGGCAACTCGACAAATCGAGCGGCGGTCGCACGCTGTTTCGCGAAAACGGCTGAAAAGCTATGGCATAATCTGAGGCTTCGCACAACGCGATACGTTTTCAGAACGCTGCAGTCAAACAGCAGCGTTTCGGGCGGTTAGCTCAGGGGTAGAGCACAGCATTCACACTGCTGGGGTCGGAGGTTCGAAACCTCCACCGCCCACCATTCAAAGCAACGACTTACGGCACCTTCGGGTGCCGTTTTCGTTTGTCGCGCCGACTTCATTCATCGACTGAACTGTCGGCCTGCACCGACGGCAAGTGCAGCCAAGGGCTGTTGAACTTCCCGCGGCAGCGGCTTAGAACAGAGGGGCAAGGAGCACCGCCATGGCCACTCATCCAGATCTTCCGACCCCCGTCACGCCGAACTTGCCCGTCGAGCCCGACGAAGGAGCCGAGACGCCACCCGACGAACCCACCGATCCGGAGCCGCCGCCCTCCGTGCAATGAGGAAATCCGCGAGCGAGCCGCGCTAAGCTCGCGCGATGGACGAAATAGATTGCGCTGTCATCGGCGCTGGTGTGGTGGGGCTGGCAGTGGCGCGCGCCTTGGCGCTCGCGGGCCGGGAAGTGCTGGTGCTCGAATCCGAAGGTGCCATCGGCACGGGGACAAGTTCGCGCAACAGCGAAGTCATTCACGCCGGCATCTACTACCCGCAGGGCTCGCTCAAGGCGAGGCTGTGCGTCGAAGGCAAGGAAATGCTGTACGCCTACGCGGCGGAGCGTGGTGTGCCGCACCAGCGCTGCGGCAAGCTGATCGTGGCGACCTTGCCCGAGCAGGCGGACCAGCTCGATGTCATCCGGACGAAGGCGGCTGCGAACGGCGTCGGTGATCTGACGTTGATCACCGCGCAGCAGGCTGTGGCGATGGAGCCGCAGCTGCATTGCGTGGCGGCGCTGCATTCGCCGAGCACAGGCATCGTCGATAGCCACTCGCTCATGCTGAGCCTGCTCGGCGACCTCGAGAACGCGGGCGGCATGTTGGCACTGAAATCGCCCATCGTGCGTGCCGAATGCGGCGATGGCGCCATCGTCCTGATGGCTGAGGATGGCACTGCGCTGCGTTGCCGCAGCGTGGTCAATGCAGCGGGTCTCGGTGCCCCTGCGCTGGCGCGGCGTTTCGAGGGCCTGCCGGCCTCGGCGGTGCCCAGGGAATACTTCGCCAAGGGCAACTACTTCACCCTGTCGGGGCGAGCGCCGTTCGGGCGTCTGATCTATCCCGTGCCCGAGCCGGGCGGGCTGGGCGTGCACCTCACGATCGACCTAGGCGGCCAGGCCAAGTTCGGGCCCGATGTGCAGTGGGTGTCTTCGGCCGACGAACTTGTGGTGGACCCGGCCCGCGGCGAGGATTTCTATGCCGAGGTGCGCAAGTACTGGCCCGCGCTGCCCGACGGCGCCCTGATCCCGGGCTACGCGGGCATGCGGCCGAAGATCTCGGGCCCGGGCGAGCCGGCGGCCGACTTCATGATTGACGGACCTGCATCGCACGGTGTGCCGGGGCTGGTCAATCTCTTCGGCATCGAGTCGCCAGGCCTCACGAGCAGCCTGGCCATCGGGCGCCATGTGGCCGGCTTGCTGGCGGACGCGTGAAGCGCGCTTTGCACGCCGCGAAGTGGCATCTCGCGTCAAAGTCTGCACATCTGTAGCGCCTGAGGGTCTTTTGAGCCTGTAACATGACAGCACGCCATTTGCTGGCGCGAAGCCGCCGGCGCGGTGCCGGTGTCATCACGGAGGAAAGTTTCCAATGAGTGCATCCCAAAATCTTGAAGCAGCAGCCGAAGACATTGCAAGCGACGTGCGCGGCGTGCTGGCAAGCAAGGACCTGGATTCGGTTCCCCACATCAAGGCGCTGCGCCAGCGCATCGACACCAAGCTGGCCATCGCACGCGAACTCGCGGCCGAGAAGAGCAAGCTCGCCGCCAAGAAGGCCCGTGAAGCGGCCACCTCCGCCAACGCCTACGCCCACGACGAACCATGGCAGATCGCCGGTGCCGCACTGGCCGTCGGCGTGCTGGTGGGCCTGCTGCTTGGCCGCCGCTGACCTGAGCGCGCACGGCAGCAAGATCGTTCATCCGGACATGGCCGGAGCCAGCCCATGAGGCTGCTGTCCCTGTTCGGGCTGAACGCCCGGATTCGCCGGCTGCGCATTGCCGCGGCCGAAGGCGCCTTGGCGGCCGAAGACCGGGTGCAATTGCTGCGCATGGCCTGGGAGGACGAGAAGCAGCGCCTCAAGCTGATGCTCGTCTTCAGTCTGGCCGTGCTGGGGCTCACCACGGTCACGGTGGCCTTGCTGTCCGTGGCGGTGGTGGTTCATTTCTGGGAAACACCGTACCGCATCACCGCTGCGTGGTCGGTGGCAGGCGTGTGGATCGTGCTCTGGCTGGCCGCTGCCATCGGCTTGCTGCTGACCCTGCGCAATGCCTCCAACAGCTTCGTGCCGGCGCGCCACGAGTTCGAGCGCGACTGGGCCTGGGTCCAGGACAGCTTCGGCCTGGGCAAGGATCCGGAGCAGGACGAAGAAGCGCCGCGCCCCCCGCGGCCGGCCACGCGCGAAGAGCTGCTGGCGCGCATGGAGCGTCAACGCGAGCGCATCGCGACGCTGCAGGGTGGACGCGAGGCACAGCCTGCGGGCGGCTCGGGCGAAGGCGAAGCGCCTCCGCCCAATGAATCGGCTGCTGCCGCTGCCTTGCGCATCGCCCGTGCACATCCCGTGGCCACCGGCGTCGTTGCCGCGGCGGCCGTGGTGGTGATCAAGCCGAGGCGCCTGCTGCGCTGGGCTGCGGTCATCGCGCCAGTGCTCTGGCGCATGCGCTGAAGAGGAAAGAAAAAGCTCTCAGGCCTTGCTGCGATCGCGCAGCAGCGCCTGAGCTGCTTCGCGGACCAGCGTCGGTCCGCGGTAGATCAGGCCGGTGTAGATCTGCACCACGTCCGCACCCGCGGCGATCTTGGCCTTGGCATCCGCACCGCTGAGGATGCCGCCCACCCCGATGATCGGAAAGCCCGAGCCCAGCGCCGCGCGCAATTGGGCGATCACGCGGTTGCTTGCCTCGCGCACCGGTGCACCCGACAGTCCACCCGCTTCTTCGGCATGCGGCAGGCCCTTGACGGCATCGCGCGCAAGCGTGGTGTTGGTGGCGATCACGCCGTCCATGCCGTGGCGCTTCAGCGTGGCGGCGATGACTGCCACCTGGGCTTCGTCGAGATCGGGCGCGATCTTCACGAACAGCGGCGAGCGCTTGTTGTGGCGTGTTGCCAGCGTCTCGCGCCGCTCGGCCACCGCGCCGAGCAGTGCATCGAGAGCTTCGTCGCTCTGCAGCGTGCGCAGGTTGGCCGTGTTGGGGCTCGAGATGTTGATCGTCACATAGTCGGCATGCGGGTACACGCCGTCGAGGCAGATCAGATAGTCGTCCACCGCACGCTCGATCGGCGTGGCGGCGTTCTTGCCGATGTTGAGGCCCAGCAGCATCGGCTGCTTCGCACCGCCGCCGCCCTTGCGAAAGCGCGCCTTCTGCACGTTGGCCAGGAAGGCGTCGAGCCCTTCGTTGTTGAAGCCTAGCCGGTTGATCAGCGCGTCGCGCTGCGGCAGGCGGAACATGCGCGGCTTGGGATTGCCCGGCTGCGCCTTCGGCGTCACCGTGCCGACTTCGACGAAGCCGAAGCCCATGGCGGCGAAGGCGTCGATGCAGCGCGCGTTCTTGTCGAGCCCGGCCGCCAGGCCCACGCGGTTCGGAAAGGTCAGCCCGCCGAGCTGGACGGGGTCGTCGACGCGGGGCGCCGAGTAAGCGCAGGCCAGCGGCGTGTTCTGGGTGCGAGCAAGCCCATCCAGCGTGATTTCGTGGGCATGCTCGGGGTCAAAACCGAACAGGAAAGGGCGGGCCAGGCCGTAGAGCGAGGAGGGCATCAGCAGGGGCATCGGATAATTCGGGGCTTCAATGAGCCAAGGATTCTCCGCGATGACCGCACCCGCCTCCCCAACCCCTCTTTCTCAGGACGAACTCAAGGCCCAGGTCGGCCTTGCCGCGCTGGCCTATGTGGTCAAGGGCGAGATCGTCGGCGTCGGCACCGGCTCGACGGTGAACAAGTTCATCGATGCGCTGGCCACCATCAAGGACGAGATCAAGGGCGCCGTCTCCAGCTCGGTCGCCTCGACCGAGCGACTGCGCGCCCTCGGCATTCCGGTGTTCGACAGCAACGAGGTGGAAGAGCTGGCGGTCTACATCGACGGCGCGGACGAAATCGACCACCGCGGTTTCATGGTGAAGGGCGGCGGTGCTGCACTCACGCGCGAGAAGATCGTCGCGGCCCAGTCGCGCAAGTTCGTCTGCATTGCCGATGCATCCAAGCTGGTAGAGGTGCTGGGCGCCTTTCCGCTGCCGGTGGAAGTGATTCCGATGGCCGCGCGCCGCGTGATGCGCCAGTTCGCCAGCATGGGTGGCGTCGCCCAGGTGCGCGAGAAAGACGGCCTGCCGCTGGTCACGGACAACGGCCAGCACATCGTCGACGTGACGGGCCTTCGAATCACCGATCCGCTGGCTTTCGAGTCCGAAGTGAGCCAGTGGCCGGGCGTGGTGACGGTCGGCGTCTTCGCGCACCAGAAGGCCGACGTGTGCCTGCTGGGCACCTCGACTGGCGTGAAGACGCTGCAGTTCGGCGCCTAGGAATGAAAGGCCGCGCGAGCGGCCTGGCTCAGAACTTGATGCCGGCGGGGTTGCTCGGGCTCGGCTCGCTCGATGCGGGGGGCGGCGGCGCCGGCTGTGCGGCCGGTGCTGCGGCGGCACGGGGTGCGGGTGCTGCCTGCTGCGCGATCAGCGGTCGCGCGGGGCCGTTGCGGTAACCGGCGGGCAGGCTGTTGCTCTTGGGGTAGCCGGCCGCGTCGAGGTACTGCGACCACTCGACATCCGAGAAGCCCTTGAGCTGCTGCGACCCGATGGTCAGCAATGGCAGCGAGCTCTGGCTGCTCAGGCGCTGCAGCGCCTCGATTTCCTCGTTGCTCTTGACGGTGCGTTCCTCGAACGGAATGCCCCGCGTAATGAGCAGCGAGCGAGCCGTGCTGCACGGCCCGCATTCGTCGCTGCTGTACAGCGTGACGGGGTAGCGCTGAGCCACTTGCCTCAGCTCGTAGGGCAGGCCCGCATTCGCCGGCGTGGTGGAGCCGCTTTGCGAGGCCGAGGCCGGCTCGGTGCTGGCCGTGGGGGCGCGGTCCGAGAACGTTACCTTGCCATTCTTGTCGACCTGGCGATAGACCTGTTGCGCCATGGCGCCCGTGGCGACGAGCACAAGGGCCAGGCCGGTCAGGCGATGCAGTGAGAATTTGTAAATCGGATGCATCGCCCGAGTATCGCAAGCTTCAGCGCCGCATCAAGCAGGCTGAGGCTCCGTCATGCCCTGGTGTCGCAGCAGCGCATCAAGCTGGGGCTCGCGACCACGGAAAGCCTTGAACGAATCCATGGCGCTGCGGCTGCCGCCGGCCTCCAGGATGGCCTGGCGGTACTTGCGGCCGGTTTCGATGTTCGGCTCGCCGTCGGCACCCACGGTTTCCTCGAAGGCCGCGTAGGCGTCGGCGCTCAGCACCTCGGCCCACTTGTAGCTGTAGTAGCCGGCTGCGTAGCCGCCCGAGAAGATGTGGCTGAAAGTATTCGGCGTGCGGCTGAACGGCGGCGAGGGCATCACCGCCACCTCGGCGCGCACCTTGCCGAGCAGCGCCATCACGTCGCCGGTCTTGGCGGCGGCCGCGTGGTACTCGGTGTGCAGCAGCATGTCGAACAGCGAGAACTCGATCTGGCGCAGCGTCTGCAGGCCGCTCTGGAAGTTCTTGGCAGCGGTCATCTTGTCGAACAGCGCGCGGGGCAGCGGTTCGCCGGTGTCGACGTGGGCGGTCATGTGCTTGAGCACATCCCACTCCCAGCAGAAGTTTTCCATGAACTGGCTCGGCAGCTCGACTGCATCCCACTCGACGCCGCTGATGCCCGACACGTCGCGCTCGTTCACCTGGGTGAGCATGTGGTGCAGGCCGTGGCCGAACTCGTGGAAGAGGGTGGTCACGTCGTCATGCGTGAGCAGCGGCGGCTTGCCGTCGACGCCGCTGGCAAAGTTGCACACCAGTTGCGCGATGGGGGTTTGCAGCGCACCGTTGTCGGGGCGCAGCCAGCGGGCGCGCACGTCGTCCATCCAGGCACCACCGCGCTTGGCGGCGCGGGCCGAGGGGTCGAGATAGAACTGGCCGACCTTCTGACCGGCGCGTTCGATGCGGTAGAACTCGACGCTCGGGTGCCAAGTAGGCGCCGAGTCGCGGCGGATCGACACCTCGAACAGCGTCTCGACGATCTTGAACAGCCCGGCCATGACCTTCGGCGCGGGGAAGTACTGCTTCACCTCCTGCTCGCTGAAGGCGTAGCGCGCTTCCTTGAGCTTCTCGCCGATGTAGCTCCAGTCCCAGGGCTGGGGGGCGGTGATGCTCAACTGCTCCGAGGCGAAGACCCGCAGGTCGGCCAGGTCGCGCTCGCCATAGGACTTGGCCTTGATTGCGAGATCGCGCAGGAACTTGACGACCTGCTCGGGCGACTCGGCCATCTTCGGCACGACCGAGAGTTCGCCGTAGTTCCTGTAGCCCAGCAGCTTCGCTTCTTCCTCGCGCAGCGCGAGGATTTCGGTGATGAGCGCCGTGTTGTCGAAGGCGGCGTCGCCGAACTCGCTGGCGCGGGTGACGTAGGCGCGGTAGAGCTTCTCGCGCAGCGCGCTGCTCTTGGCGAACTGCATCACCGGCAGGTAGCACGGCATCTTGAGCGTGAGCTTGTAGCCTTCCTTGCCATCGGCCTCTGCGGCGGCGCGCGCGGCGCTCACCACGTCTTCGGGCACGCCTTCGAGTTCGCCGAGCGCGGCGTAGTAGGCGAAGGCATCGGTTGCGTCGAGTGCGTTTTCGCTGAACTTCTGGCTCAGCTCGGCCTGGCGCTCCTGGATCTCGGCGAAGCGCTTCTTGGCGTCGCCCTGCAGCTCGGCACCGCCCAGCACGAAGTTGCGCACGGCATTGCGATGCGCCTGGCGCTGCTCTGCGTTGAGCGTGGCGACGTCGATGGCCTTGTACTTGGCGTACAGCTGCTCGTCGGAGCCCAGGCGGGTCCAGAAGGCGGTCACGCGCGGCATGGCTTCGTTGTAGGCGGCGCGCAATTCGGGCGTGTCGGCCACTGCGTTGAGGTGGCCGACGGCGCTCCAGGCGCGGCTGAAACGTTCGGAGGCCACGTCGAGCACCTTCGAGATCGCATTCCAGTCAGCGGGAAAGCCGGGCGCCGTCACGGTCTGCAGCGCGGTCTCGGCATCGGCCAGCAGCGCGTCGACGGCGGGCGCGACGTGCTCGGGCTTGATGCGATCGAACAGCGGGAGATCGTTGAAATCGAGGAGAGGATTGTTCGTCATGGCCATGAAAGTTACTTGGCGGCGCGTTCGGCCGCTTCAAGGGTGTTTGCCAGAAGCATGGCGCGCGTCATGGGGCCGACGCCACCGGGCACGGGCGTGATCCAGCCGGCCACTTCCTTCACGCCGTCGAAATCGACGTCGCCGGCCAGCTTGCCGTCTTCCTTGCGGTTCATGCCCACGTCGATGACGACCGCGCCCGGCTTCACCATGTCGGCGGTCAGGAGATTGAGCTTGCCCACCGCCGCGACGATCACGTCGGCCTGGCGCGTGATGGCGCCCAGGTCTTGCGTGGCGCTGTGGCAGATGGTCACGGTGGCGCTCTTGGCGAGCAGCATCATGGCCATCGGCTTGCCGACGATGTTGCTGCGGCCGATGACCACGGCGTGCTTGCCGCGCAGGTCGTAGCAGATGGATTCGAGCATCTTCATGCAGCCGTGCGGTGTGCAGGGCCAGAAGCCTGGGGCGCCGGTCATCAGTGCACCGGCGCTGGCGACGTGAAAGCCGTCGACGTCCTTCGCGGGCGAGATCGTCTCGATGACCTTCTGGCTGTCCATGTGTTTGGGCAGCGGCAGCTGGACCAGGATGCCGTGCACCTTCGGGTCGTCGTTGAGGGTGCGGATGCGGGCCAGCAGATCGGCCTCGCTCATGTCGGCGGGGTAGGTTTCGAGCGTGGCTTCCAGGCCGGTCTGGGCGCTGTCGTTGACCTTGTGCTTCGTATAGACCTGGCTGGCCGGGTCTTCGCCCACGAGGATGATGGAAAGGGCCGGGTTCACGCCACGGGCCTTGAGTGCGGCGGTGCGGCCGGCAACTTCGGCGCGAATGGTTTTGGCGAGGGCGTTGCCGTCGATCAGTTGGGCGGTCATCGGTTTCGATTTTCCAAGTAAAAACGCCCGCTTGCGCAGGCGTGGGATTCATTCGTCGCTATCTGTCGGATAGCTTCTAGGCCTTGGCAGCGGGCGCCGCCTGTCCGAGGGCGATCTTGAGCAGATCGGCCACGGTGTTGGCGTTGAGCTTTTCCATGATGTTGGCGCGGTGCGCCTCGACCGTCTTGATGCTGATGCCAAGGTCGTCGGCGATCTGCTTGTTCAGGCGGCCGGCGACGATGCGTTCGAGCACCTGCGCCTCGCGGCCCGTGAGCTTGGACAGCAGCGCGTCGCGGCTGGCCGACTGCTGGTGCTGCGTGAAGGCGCCGCGCGCATGTTCGAGCATGCGCTCGACCAGCGTGACCAGCTCTTCGTCGTTGAAGGGCTTCTGGATGAAATCCATCGCGCCTTTCTTCATGCTGTCGACCGCCATCGGCACGTCGCCGTGGCCGGTGATGACCACGATCGGCAGCGGGGAGCGCCGTTCGATCAGCCGATCCTGCAATTCGAGGCCGGTCATGCCGGCCATGCGGATGTCGACGATCAAACAGGCGACTTCGCGCGGGTCGTATCGGGAGAGAAAGGATTCGGCGGAATCGAAACAGCGGACTCTGTAGTCCTTGCCTTCGAGCAGCCATTGCAGCGAATCGCGTACGGCTTCGTCGTCGTCGACGACATAGACCGTGCCCTTCTTCGGAATCAAACTCATGCAGGTACCTTTGCCTCGTCGCTAGCTACGGAACTGATAGCGTCCAACACCGGAATCCAGAAGGAAAAGCGGCATCCGATCACATCCGGGCCATTGTAGATGTTCTCCGCCTGCATCCGGCCGCGATGCGACTCGACGATGGTGCGGCACAGATTCAGCCCGATACCCATGCCCTCGGGCTTGGTCGAGAAGAAGGCTTCGTAGAGCCGGTCCATCACTTCGGGCGCCAGGCCCTTGCCCGTGTCCTGCACCGAGAACTCGATGGCGTTGTGGCCCTCGATCACCTTGGGCAGCACGCGCAGTTCGACGCTGCGGCGCGCCAGCGGGCGGTCGGCGATGTCGATGGATTCGGCGGCGTTCTTCAGCAGGTTGACCATCACCTGCTCGATGAGGATCGGGTCGACGCGCACCACCGGCAGCCGCGCGGCCACGTAGTGATTCAGGCGCACGTTGCGCCGGCGCAGCTCGATGCCGGCGAGTTCGACCGCCTCGCTCACCATGGTGGCCACGTCGGCCGGCGTGCGGTTGGGTTCGCTGCGCTTCACGAAGGAGCGGATGCGCTGGATGATCTGGCCCGCGCGCTGCGCCTGTTTCGAGGTCTTTTCGAGCGCGGCGAGCAGGGCCTCGGTGTCGATCGACTGGCCCTTGATGCGCGACATCATCCCGTTGCAGTAGTTGGTGATGGCGGTCAGTGGCTGGTTGAGCTCGTGCGCCACGCTCGACGCCATTTCGCCCATCGTGATGAGGCGGCTTGCGGCCTGGGCCTTGTCGGCCTGCGCGGCGGCTTGCTCTTCGGCGTCGCGGCGCGGCGTGATGTCGGTGGCGATGACGAGCTGTGCCAGGCGGCCGTCGACCCAGGTCAGGTAGCGCGAACGCACTTCGAGCCACTTGCCGAGGTGGGGCACGAAGATTTCGTTGTTGGCGGTCTGGGCGGCGGTGAGCGTGTCGATGGGCAGGCCGGCATACGGGTCCACGTCGTCGAGGCCTTCGTCGTGCGCATTCGATGCGGGCACGCCTGCTTGCGCGACCATGCCCAGGTGCCCCACGGTGTCCGAGCCGAACCACAGGCGATACAGCTTGTTGGCGAACAGCAGTTCCTCGCTGCCGATGGGGGCGACCGACACCGCTGCGTCGAGCGCTTCCAGCACGGTGGTGAAGCGCTCGTAGGAGGCCGACAACTGCTCGCGGATGCGCGTGGGCTCGGTGATGTCGGTCATCGACGTCATCCAGCCGGTCTGGTGGCCGCGTGCGTCGATCAGCGGCGACACGTACAGCCGCGCGTTGAAAACGCTGCCGTTCTTGCGCTTCACGCGCACCTGGAAGCCGCCGGGGAGGGCGCGGCCGTGCAGCTCTTCTTCAAGCCGCTCGTTCATCACCTCGCGGTCGGACTCGAGCCAGTAGGGAAAGGGCGGCGTCTGGCCGACCAGTTCTTCCTCGCTCCAGCCCGTCATGGCGCAGAAGGCGGCGTTCACGTAAGTGATGCGCCCTTGCAGATCGAGCACGCGCATGCCCGTGAGCATGGAGTTTTCCATTGCCCGGCGGAAATTGGTCTCGGCCACCAGCCGCTGCTGAGCCTGGAGCCGTCGCCGCGTGTGACGCCAGGTGCCGATCAGCATCCAGCTCGTGAGCACGCTGAGAGCGCAGACCAGCCAGAACAGGCCGTTGCCGACCACGCCCTGCGAGGTGCGGTAGGCCTGCGCCCGCAGCACCAGCGCATTGCCCACGGGCGATACCGGCACTTCGTACTCGTTGGTTCGCTCGCTCCAGGGCAGCAGGCGCGTGCCGCTGTCTTTCAGGTTGGTGGTGTTGCCGGCAATTACATGGCCCTTGGCGTCGAGCAGCGACACCGCGTAGCGCGCCTGGACCTCGGACGGCATGCCATAGCGCAGCAGCCCGTCGACCGAGAACTCGCCCAGCACCACGCCCGCGAACAGGCCCTGGTCGAAAAGGGGAATGTGCAACTGCAGCATCGCCGCTGGATCGCCTCCGGCCACAGGCTGCGAATACACCGGCTGGCGCAGTTCGCGCGCCAGCGCGTAGTTGCTCTCGATGTCGCCGGGGCGCAGCACATCGCCGATCAGGTGCTGCTGCGCCGGGTGCACGCTGGGCGCCGCATAGCCGGCCTTGAAGCGGCGGCGGTCGTCGATCCAGGTGATGGTCTGCAGTTCGGGGAACTGGCTCACCAGGGACTCGGCGCGGCTGGTGAATTCGACCGGGTCGATCTCGCGGTTAGAGGCATCGCGCGCGATGCGCATCAACTGCTCTTGCCGCTCCAGCAGCCGCAGCCGCATGCGCTGCTGGGCGTATTCGACGTCGCGGCGCACCGACTCCTGCTCGCGCTCGACTTCTTCAGTGCGCAGGTACCAGAAGGCGGAAACGATGGCGGCAAGAAACAACAGCACAGCCGCCATCGGCGCGAGCATGGCGACCGCATCCTGCAGCACCGGCGTCTGCCGGCGCCACCACCTGCGCCACCAGGACAGGGGTGAGGCACTGCGGGCAACGGCCAGCGGGGAGGAAAGAGGCATCACCCGAGTTTAGGTGAAGCCCCTCTCGGAAGCGATGTGGGCTGCCGTGGGATGAGCTCGGTAGCGGTTGCGGGATGGTTGCCGTCCCGATCGGTGCATTGTCATAAATATCATATTAAGAAATCGTCACGCACTATTTGAAATCCCAATGTTTCTATGAGAAACTCCGCCGCGCTGATCCCATAGCGCACTAAATTACCGCCACAGCCCTAAAAGGAGAGACAAGCATGTCGGCAAATCCCGAGAACCTGTTCGGCTCGGCCGCAAACGATGCGGACGCCCAGGAAACCCGTGAATGGATGGATGCACTGTCCTCCGTCATCCAGAGCGAGGGTCCGGAGCGGGCCCACTTCCTTCTCGAGCAGCTGCTCGAGCATGCCCGCCAGAACACGGTCGACATGCCGTTCTCGGCCAACACCGGCTATGTCAACACCATCGAGCCCTCGCAGGAGGCTCGCAGCCCCGGCAATCTCGAGATCGAACAGCGCCTGCGCGCCTACATGCGCTGGAACGCCATGGCCATGGTGGTCAAGGCCAACCGCCACCATCCGGCCGAAGGCGGCGATCTGGGCGGCCACATCGGCTCCTTCGCCTCGCTGGCGAGCATGTTCGGCGCCGGTTTCAATCACTTCTGGCACGCCGAGAGCGAAAACCACGGCGGCGACCTGCTCTACATCCAGGGCCACGTTTCGCCCGGCATCTATGCCCGCGCCTACCTCGAGGGCCGCCTCTCCGAAGAGCAACTGCTCAACTTCCGCCAGGAAGTGGACGGCAAGGGCCTGTCGAGCTACCCGCATCCCAAGCTGATGCCGGAGTTCTGGCAGTTCCCCACCGTGTCGATGGGCCTGGGCCCGCTGATGGCGATCTACCAGGCGCGCTTCCTCAAGTACCTGCATGCACGCGGCATCGCCAACACCGAGAACCGCAAGGTCTGGGTTTTCTGCGGCGACGGTGAAATGGACGAGGTCGAATCGCTGGGCGCCATCGGCCTCGCGGCACGCGAGAACCTCGACAACCTGATCTTCGTCATCAACTGCAACCTGCAGCGCCTCGACGGCCCGGTGCGCGGCAACGGCAAGATCATCCAGGAGCTCGAAGGCGAGTTCCGCGGTGCCAACTGGAACGTCGTCAAGCTGATCTGGGGCAAGGGCTGGGACGCCCTGCTCGAGAAGGACCATGACGGCGCGCTGCGCAAGATCATGATGGAGTGCAACGACGGCGACTACCAGTCGTTCAAGGCCAACGACGGCGCCTACGTCCGCAAGAACTTCTTCGGCCGAGACCCTCGCACGCTGAAGATGGTCGAGCACCTGACCGACGACGAGGTCTGGAACCTCCAGCGCGGCGGCCACGACTCGCAGAAGGTGTTTGCCGCCTTCCACGCCGCCCAGAACCACACAGGCCAGCCCACGGTGCTGCTCGTCAAGACCGTCAAGGGCTTCGGCATGGGCAAGATCGGCGAGGGCAAGAACACGGTCCACCAGACCAAGAAGCTCAGCGACGAGGACATCAAGGCCTTCCGCGACCGCTTCAACATCCCGATTCCGGACAGCCAGATTGCCGAGCTGCCGTTCTACAAGCCGGCTGACGACACGCCGGAAATGCGTTACCTGCACGAGCGCCGCAAGGCCCTGGGTGGCTACCTGCCGCACCGCCGTGTCAAGGCCGACGAGAGCTTCACGGTGCCGTCGCTCGACACCTTCAAGGCGGTGATGGAGCCTACGGCCGAGGGCCGCGAGATCTCGACCACTCAGGCCTATGTGCGCTTCCTCACGCAACTGCTGCGCGACAAGGCGCTCGGCCCGCGCGTGGTGCCGATCCTCGTGGACGAGGCGCGCACCTTCGGCATGGAAGGCCTGTTCCGCCAGATCGGCATCTACAACCCGCACGGTCAGCAGTACACCCCGGTCGATAAAGACCAGGTCATGTACTACAAGGAAGACAAGGGCGGGCAGATCCTGCAGGAAGGCATCAACGAAGCCGGCGGCATGTCGAGCTGGATCGCGGCGGCAACGTCGTACAGCACGAACAACCGCATCATGGTGCCGTTCTACGTGTACTACTCGATGTTCGGCTTCCAGCGCATCGGCGACCTGGCCTGGGCGGCCGGCGACATGCAGGCGCGCGGCTTCCTGCTCGGCGGCACCTCGGGGCGCACCACGCTGAACGGCGAAGGCCTGCAGCACGAAGACGGTCACAGCCACATCCTGGCCAACACCATTCCGAACTGCGTGAGCTACGACCCGACCTTCGCGCACGAAGTCGGCGTCATCCTGCACCACGGCCTCAAGCGCATGGTCGAGAAGCAGGACAACGTCTACTACTACCTGACGCTGCTCAACGAGAACTACGCGATGCCCGGCCTGCAGCCCGGTACCGAAGAGCAGATCATCAAGGGCATGTACCTGTCGAAGCAGGGCCCAGCGCTCAAGGCCAAAGCCCCCACGGTGCAACTGCTGGGCAGCGGCACCATCCTGCGCGAAAGCTTCGCTGCGCAAGAGCTGCTCGAAAAGGACTGGGGCGTGTCGGCTTCCGTGTGGAGCTGCCCGAGCTTCAACGAGCTCACCCGCGACGGCCAGGATGCCGACCGCTGGAACCTGCTGCACCCGGACCAGACGCCGCGCGTGCCCTTCGTGGCCGAGCAGCTCGGGGCCTCGACCGGCCCGGTGGTCGCATCGACCGACTACATGAAGGCCTATGCCGAGCAGATCCGCCCCTTCATCCCGAAGGGCCGCACCTACAAGGTGCTCGGCACCGACGGCTTCGGCCGAAGCGACTTCCGCAACAAGCTGCGCGAGCACTTCGAGATCAACCGCCACTACATCGTGGTGGCCGCGCTCAAGGCGCTGAGCGAAGATGGCACCGTGCCGGTTGCCAAGGTGGTGGAAGCGATCAAGAAGTACGGCATCAATGTCGACAAGGTCAACCCGCTTTACGCTTGAACATCAACAACCAACGAACGAACGGCGCCTTACGGCGGGAGACAACGATATGGCAGCAGTGGAAGTGAAGGTGCCGGACATCGGCGATTTCGATGAAGTCGCGGTGATCGAGGTGCTCGTGAAGGTGGGCGACACGGTCAAGGCCGAACAGTCGCTCATCACGGTCGAATCGGACAAGGCGTCGATGGAAATCCCGTCGTCCACGGCCGGTGTGGTCAAGGAACTGAAGGTCGAAGTCGGCAGCAAGGTGAAGGAGGGCTCGGTGGTGCTCGTGCTCGAGGCCGAGGGAGCGGGTGCTGCTGCAGCGCCGGCCCCTGCGCCTGCAGCGGCCCCCGCAGCCGCCGCGCCTGCGCCGGCCGCCGCAGCTCCTGCTGCCGCCCCGGCAGCCTCGGGCCCGGTCGAGATCAAGGTGCCGGACATCGGCGATTTCAAGGACGTCGCCGTCATTGAAGTGCTTGTGAAGCCGGGCGACGCGATCAAGGTCGAACAGTCGCTGATCACGGTGGAGTCGGACAAGGCCTCGATGGAGATTCCGTCGTCGGCTGCCGGCGTGCTCAAGGAACTCAAGGTCAAGGTGGGCGACACGGTCAACATCGGTGACCTGATTGCCGTGCTTGAAGGTGCTGCGGGTGCTGCAGCCCCGGCGCCTGCGCAGGCTGCCGCACCGGCAACCGCATCCGCCAGCGCGCCCGCACCGGCGGCCGCCGCATCGGCGCCTGCTGCAGCCGCCCCGGCCCACCAGCCGACGGTCGTGCCCAGCGCCAGCCTGCCGCACGCCTCGCCCTCGGTGCGCAAGTTCGCCCGCGAACTCGGCGTGCCGCTCGAAGAGGTCAAGGGCTCCGGTCCCAAGGGCCGCATCACGCAGGAAGACGTCCAGAGCTTCACCAAGGCCGTGATGAGTGGCCAGGCCAGCACCAAGGCCTCGGCGGCCAAGGCGCCGGCAGGTGGCGGCGCTGATGGCGCGGCGCTGGGCCTGATCCCATGGCCGAAGGTCGACTTCACCAAGTTCGGCGCGGTCGAGCGCAAGGACCTGTCGCGCATCAAGAAGCTCAGCGGCGCGAACCTGCACCGCAACTGGGTGATGATTCCGCACGTCACCAACAACGACGAAGCCGACATCACCGAGCTCGAAGCCTTCCGCGTTTCCACCAACAAGGAGAACGAGAAGTCGGGCGTCAAGGTCACGATGCTGGCCTTCGTGATCAAGGCGGTGGTTTCGGCGCTGAAGAAGTTCCCCGACTTCAACGCCAGCCTCGACGGCGACCAGCTGGTCTACAAGCAGTACTTCCACATCGGCTTTGCGGCCGACACGCCCAACGGGCTCGTGGTGCCGGTGCTGAAAGATGCCGACAAGAAGGGCATCCTGCAGATCAGCGCCGAGATGGGCGAACTCGCCAAGAAGGCGCGCGACGGCAAGCTCGGCTCGGCCGACATGCAGGGCGGCTGCTTCTCGATCAGCTCGCTCGGCGGCATCGGCGGCACGCACTTCACGCCCATCATCAACGCTCCTGAAGTGGCCATCCTCGGCCTCTCCAAGGGCCAGATGAAGCCGGTGTGGGACGGCAAGCAGTTCGTGCCGCGTCTCACGCTGCCGCTGTCGCTGTCGTACGACCACCGCGTGATCGACGGCGCCCTGGCTGCGCGTTTCAACGCCTACCTGGGTCAGGTGCTCGCGGACTACCGTCGAATCCTGCTATGACCACCGTAGTGGCCGTCCGCAAAGGCGGCCAGGTCACGATGGCAGCCGATTCTCTGGTGACCTTCGGCGACACGCGGCTTTCGCACCGCGCCGAAGCCAACCAGAAGATCTTCACCGTCGAGGACGCGGCGGGCACCAGCCTGTTCGCGATGGCCGGCGCCGCCGCGCACTTCCTGGTGCTGCAGCACGCGCTGGCCGCGCAGGAGCGCGAGAAACTGCTGTTCGGCAGCAAGCACGAGATCTTCCGCACCTTCACGATGCTGCATCCGGTGCTGAAGGACACGTTCTTCATGCAGACCAAGGAAGACGAGCACGAGCCCTACGAGTCGAGCCAGTTCACGATGCTGATGGCCAACCAGAGCGGCATCTACGGCATCTACAGCTACCGCGAGGTGTTCGAGTTCAAGGAGTTCTGGGCCATCGGCTCGGGACGCAGCTTCGCACTCGGCGCCATGCACGCGGCCTATGACATCAAGTCGCGCAGCTCGCGCGACGTGGCGGAGGCAGGCATTGCCGCCGCCTGCGAATTCGATCGCAATTCGGCCCCACCGGTCGACGTTCTCACACTCAAACTGAAAGTGTCCAAATGAGCGAACAACAAATCAAGGTGCCCGATATCGGCGACTTCGACGAAGTCGCGGTGATCGAGGTGCTGGTCAATGTCGGAGACACGGTCAAGGCCGAGCAGTCGCTGATCACGGTCGAATCGGACAAGGCCTCGATGGAGATTCCGTCGTCCGCTGCCGGCGTGGTGAAGGCGCTGGCCGTGAAGGTGGGCGACAAGGTCAAGGAAGGCTCGGTCGTGCTGACGCTGGAGGTGAGCGGCGCCGCGGCGTCCGCGCCCGCAGCGGCGGCGCCTGCGCCAGCGGCTGCAGCCCCGGCACCGAAGGCGGCTGCGCCGGCTCCGGTATCGGCACCCGTGGCATCCACCTACGGCGGCAAGGTCGACGTCGAGTGCGACGTGATCGTGCTCGGCGCCGGCCCCGGCGGCTATTCGGCCGCTTTCCGCGCAGCCGACCTCGGCCTGAAGGTCGTGCTGATCGAGCGCTACGCCACCCTCGGCGGCGTGTGCCTGAACGTCGGTTGCATCCCGTCGAAGGCGCTGCTGCACGTGGCTTCCGTCATGGACGAGGTCAAGCACTTCGCCGACCTCGGCGTCAGCTTTGCCGCGCCCACTGTCGACCGCGCCAAGCTGCTCGGCCACAAGAACAAGGTGGTGGGCAAGCTCACCGGCGGCCTCACGGCCATGGCCAAGATGCGCAAGGTGACGGTGCTGCGCGGCGTCGGCAACTTCATCGACCCGTACCACATCGAGGTCGAAGAAACCTCCGGCGCCAGCTGGGACACCACGGGCAGCAAGCAGACCGTGAAGTTCCGCAACGCGATCATCGCGGCCGGTTCGCAGTCGGTGAGCCTGCCCTTCATGCCGAAGGACCCGCGCGTGGTCGACTCGACCGGCGCGCTCGAGATGGGCACCGACCCCAAGCGCATGCTGGTGCTGGGCGGCGGCATCATCGGCCTGGAAATGGGCACGGTGTATTCCACGCTGGGCGCGCGCCTGGACGTGGTCGAAATGCTCGACGGCCTCATGCAGGGCGCCGACCGCGACCTCGTGAAGGTCTGGCAGAAGATGAACGCGCCGCGCTTCGACAACATCATGCTCAAGACCAAGACGGTCGGCGCCGAAGCCACGAAGGAGGGCATCAAGGTCACCTTCGAGGGCGAGCAGGCGCCGAAGGAGCCGCAGGTGTACGACCTGGTGCTGCAGGCCGTGGGCCGCAGCCCCAACGGCAAGAAGATCGGTGCCGAGAAGGCCGGCGTGGCCGTGAGCGACCGCGGCTTCATTCCAGTCGACATCCAGATGCGTACCAACGTGCCCCACATCTTCGCCATCGGCGACATCGTGGGTCAGCCCATGCTGGCGCACAAGGCGGTGCATGAGGCGCATGTGGCGGCCGAAGTCATTGCCGGCGAGCAGAAGGGCGACAAGGAGCTTTCCAGCGCCGCCTTCAACGCCCGCGTGATCCCGAGCGTGGCCTACACCGACCCCGAGGTGGCGTGGGTCGGCCTCACTGAAGACCAGGCGAAGGCCGAAGGCATCAAGGTCAAGAAGGGCCACTTCCCGTGGACTGCTTCGGGCCGCGCCATCGCCAACGGCCGTGACGAAGGTTTCACCAAGCTGCTGTTCGACGCCGAGACGCACCGCATCCTTGGCGGCGGCATCGTCGGCACGCATGCCGGCGACATGATCGGAGAGATCGCGCTGGCCATCGAGATGGGTGCGGACGAGATCGACATCGGCAAGACCATCCACCCGCATCCGACGCTGGGCGAAAGCATTGGCATGGCGGCGGAAGTGGCGCACGGTACCTGTACCGATCTGCCGCCTGCGAAGAAGGGCTGACAAGACAGAAGGGCGCTGCTGATCGAGCGCCCATGAAAAATCCCGCCAAGGCGGGATTTTTTTCGTTCTGAATTCGGGGGGAGGCTCAGTTGCCGGTATTGGCGACGGCCGCAGCCTTCACTTCATCCGTCGGGCCGCCGAGCACGCGGCGGGCGCCGTCGAAGCGGCGTTGCCAGTAGCTGCCGTTCATGTCTTCCACGCGAACCTGCGCGCCGGAGCGGGGCGAGTGGATGAACTTGCCTTCGCCGACATAGATGCCGACATGGCTGAAGGCGCGGCGCATGGTGTTGAAGAACACGAGGTCGCCGGGCTTGAGCTGGCTGGCGTCGATCTTCTCGGTGGCGGCGGCTTGCTCTTCGGCGCGGCGCGGGAGCATGTGGCCGACCGTCTGGTTGTACATGGCACGGACGAAGCCGCTGCAATCGAAACCCGATTCGGCGGTGTTGCCGCCGCGGCGATAGGGGACGCCCAGGAAACCGATGGCGGTCACCACCAAGTCGGAGGTGCGCTCTGTGACGGTTTGGCGAACCTGCTTGAGCTGTCCGATGATGCCTTTGTCGGCGAGCATTCGTGCCAACTCGTCATCGGTTTTTTCCTGTTGGGGGGCCGCATGAACAGCGACGGCAAATAGGAGGGACGCGGGTAGGACGAAAAAACGCATGGCGCGTAGGATATTGATGACGCGCGGTTATGTCAATTTAATCAGAATTAGCGAATGCATCTGTAAGTCATTGATTTACATGAAAAATTTTGATCCGGCCGAAGAAAAAATGTAACGGTGAACGTTTATTGCCCATAAGTGGTTGACCGCGAATGGGCCCTCGGACTTCGGGTGAACAGGCGGTCAGGCTGGATTCGGTCGCTATTTCTCGCCAAGATCGCCGCAACTACCCGGAAAAGTCATGAACTTGCAGATCCAGCCGTCCTTTTCTCTTGTTTACCGCTTTGCAGCGGTTGCCACGCTGGGTTTTTGTGTCAATGCGATGGCGCAGATGCGCCCCGAAACAGTGGCTGCGGGCCTGGAAAACCCTTGGGGCGTCGCCTTTCTGCCGGGCGGTCGATTTGTGGTGACGGAGCGGCCCGGCCGCCTCCGGCTGATCGGTGCCGACGGGAAGATCGGCGCACCCATCACAGGTTTGCCTCCTATCGCGGCGGGCGGCCAAGGTGGCTTGCTCGACGTGCTGGCTGACTCGGGCTTCGAGAAAAACCGCACGCTGTACTTTTGCTTCTCCGAACCCGACGCGGGCGGCTCAGCCAACAGCACGGCGCTGGCCCGCGCCAATCTGTCGGCCGACGGCACGAAGCTCGAAGACCTGAAAATCATCTTCAGCCAGCAGCCCAAGGTGGCGAGCCGCAATCACTTCGGCTGCCGCATCGTCGAGGCGCGCGACGGCACGCTGTTCCTCACGCTCGGCGACCGTTTCAGCCGCAAGGAAGATGCGCAGAAGCTCGACAACCACCTTGGCAAGATCGTGCGCATCGGCAAGGACGGCGCGGCGCCCAAGGACAACCCCTTCGTCGGCAAGGCGGGTGCATTGCCAGAGATCTGGAGCTACGGCCACCGCAATGGGCAGGGCGCCACGCTCGCGCCCGACGGCCGCCTCTGGATGACCGAGCACGGCCCGCAAGGCGGCGACGAAATCAATATCCCGCAGGCCGGCCGCAACTACGGCTGGCCCGTGATCACCTACGGCGAGAACTACGGCGGCGGCAAGATCGGCGACGGCATCACCGCCAAAGACGGCATGGAGCAGCCGCTGCACTACTGGGTGCCGTCGATCGCACCGTCCGGCATGGCGTTTCTGACCAGCGACCGATATGGCGCGGGCTGGAAGGGCAATCTGTTCGTGGGTTCGCTCAAGTTCGGCTACCTCGACCGCATCGAATTGAAGGGCGGCAAGGTAGTGGCCGAGCACAAGCTGCTGGCCGAGGGCCGTGCCCGCATCCGCGACGTGAAGCAGGGGCCCGACGGATTGCTCTACGTGCTGACCGACGAGGCGGATGGCAAGCTGCTGCGCCTGCGGCCGAATTGAAGCGCCGCGCGTTCAGCCGGGGCAGCCCGGCAGCGGCAGGGTCGGCAGCATGCGGCGCCAGAGGCGAGTCCATTCGGGCCAGTCGTGGCCGCCCTCGGTCGTGAATGCGCGTTCGGCCGGCAGCACTTCCGCAAGCAAGCGGTTGCTGAAGGCAAAGCGGTCGTCGACGCCATAGCCGAGATAGAGCGGCGGCCGGGCGCCCGCCGTGTTCGTGAATCCCGTATAGCCGCGCAGCCATTGCCAGAGCTGTGTTTCGTTGGGCGTGCGTGGAGGGCTCTCGGCCGGATCGACAAGCGGTCCGTTCCACTTGGCAAGGCCGCCGGCATTGGCGATGTCGGTGCCGAGCGTGCGCTCGCCGAGGTAGGGCGCGAGCGTCACCAGCCCCGCAAGCTCGCCCGGGTGCGTCTGCGCATAGAGCATTCCGCCGAAGCCGCCGAGGGAAATTCCGACGAACCAGATGTGCTTGTAGCCCTGGTTGCGCGCCGGCGCCATCACGTCGGCGCTCAAGCGATCGAGGATGGTCTTGTTGTTGTAGTAGCCGAGATGCGCGTCGACCAGCATCACGTCCGCCGCGATGCGGTTGTCGCGGACGGCGCGGACGAAGCCTTCGCGCTCGAACTCGTCGGGCGTCGAGTACGCGCCGGGAAGCATCACCAGCAGCGTGTCGACATCGCTGCGCGCACAGCTGCTTTTTTCGAGCGAGGTCGCCATCGGCGCCGTGGCTTTGCGCACGCCGCCGCAGGCCACGACGAGCAGCGCGGCACCCACGCCCAGCGCTGCGAGGCACAGCCGCTTCGAGAAGATCTTCATCCGCCTGAGTCTAGGCGCGCCGCGATGCCGGCAGATCGACCATCACGGGTTGCCCGGGCGTGGTGCAGCCGGTGTCGCAGCATTTGCCGGGCTGGCGGTTGCTGGTGATGGCACGGCCCGGGTCGTGCGGCGCGGCGGCGGGCGAGCCGTCGGCCGCGATGCCGCGTTCGAGGATGCGTTCGACCAACTCGACCTTGGAGCCGACGGGGTAGTTGCGCCAGATTTCCTGCTTCATCGCTGCGGGCGAACCGCCGCCGTGCAGGCTGATCACGCTGTACCAGCCGCCCTGATAGCCAGCCGTCAGGTCTTCGATGAAGCGGGCCGTTTCGATGCGCTGTTCGTAGGGAATGGCCGGGTTGGCCCGCAGCACGTCTGACAGGCGGGCGGCGGTCTCGGGGTTGTGGTCTTCGTCGGGGCCGGGGAGGGTGACGATCAGGCCGCCGCTCACGTAGTGCGCGATGCGGTGCATGTCGTAGATCTTCGTGGCCAGCAGCAGCTTGCCGATGTTGCTGAATACCGGGTCGGGCATGAAGACGTCGCAGTGCTCGTCGGCCTTGCCGTAGACGCTGGCCGCCACGCCGCAGGCGAAGAAACTCTCGGTGATGGTGATGAGCTCGACCATCTGCTCGCGCAGGTGGCTTTCCTTGCCCGGGTCGAAGCCGTTGGCCTCGCACATCAGTGCGCCGGCGCCGATCAGCAGGTCGCCGAAGCCGGCGCGGGCGCCGATGCAGCTGTGGCGGTGGTGCGTGGCGTAGCTGTAGGTCAGGTGGCCGGAGTGCTCCCATTCGCCGGCGTAGAACACGCGCTCCCACGGCACGAAGACCCTGTCGAACATGCACACGCCGGTGCTTTGGCCGTACTTGCGGCTGAAAAGCGCATCGCCGTGCTCGAGCTTTTCACCGGGCCGGCCGGCTGGCCGGGCGACGATGGTGAGGCCGGGCGCGTCCAGCGGCACGGCGCAGCAGACGGCGAAATCTGCGTCTTCCTTGCCCATGTTGCGGCAGGGCATGACCAACAGTTCGTGCACATAGGGCGCGCCGGTCACGATGGCCTTGGTGCCCGAGATGACGATGCCGCGTGCGTTGCGCTCCACCACGTGCAGGTAGCTGTCGACGTTGGCCTGCTCGTGCGGCCGGCGGCTGCGGTCGCCCTTGGCGTCGGTCATGGCAACGCCCAGCGTCAGGTCCTGGTCCTGCACGCGGTGCAGGTAGTCGTGGAAGCGGGCGGTGTGCTCGGTGCTGCCGCGGGCGTCGTCGATGCGTGCCGACACCTGGGCGATGGCGTTGAGCGCATCGTGCGTCAGATAGCGCTGGGCGCAGCCTGTTTCCTGGCAGACCAGCCGCACGGCCTCGAGCTTGTTGAGCAGGTCACCGGAGCCCGTGTTGATGTGGGACAGCCGGTTGACCCGCTTGCCGCTGGTGTGCTGCACGGCGGTCATCAGCGGCTCGTATTCCTTCTTCAGGGCGTAGTCGTAGGTGAGGGCGATGGCATTGATGCCGGGCTGGAAGGCCGGTTCGTCGGCCACGCTGTCGACGCGGCGGCCGTCGACGAAGACGTTGGGGGTGTAGCGGCGCAGCGACTCGCGGTAGTCGGTGCCGGACATGAGGGTGGCGCTGGGGAGCGGGGCGTTCATCGTGCTTGTCTCCTGGTTCTGGCCTAAATTTAAACACCGTTCAATTTTTCAATCAACGATTAAAAAAATGGAGCAGCGATCAATCCAGGGGCTATAGTCCCGCCCATGCACGCCAAGCTCCAACGCCGCCAGGCGCTCACCGACGCCCGCCGCACGCTCGTGCTCGACGCCGCTCGCGCGGTCTTCCTGGAGGCCGGCATCGAAGGTGCGAGCATTCGCGAAATTGCCCGCAAGGCCGGCTACACGCCGGGCGCGATCTATTCGTACTTCGAGAGCAAGGAGGCGATCTACGCGGCCTTGCTCGGCGAGTCGATACAGCGTTTGCAGGCGGCCGTGGCCGATGCCCCCGTGGCGCCGGACAGCCCCGACCAGACGCTCGCCGCCAAGGCCCAGGCGTGGTTCGACTTCTACGCCGCGAACCCGCGCGAACTCGACCTGGGCTTCTATCTGGTGCAGGGCATGCGCCCGCGCGGCCTGACCAGCGAGCTCGATCACGAACTGAATGACCATCTCTACCAGGCCTTGCGCCCGTGCGAAGAAGCGCTGCAGGCGATGGGGCTCGATGCGAACAGCGCCCTGCAGGAAAACACTTCGCTCTTCGCACACGGCGTCGGCCTGCTGCTGATGCAGCACACCGGGCGCATCCGCATGTTCAGGCAGTCGGCCGATGCGCTGTTCAAAGCCTACGTGGCGCAACTCGTGCAACGCGTCGATGGCGGCCCGCGCCAAGCCGGTCTTTTCGGTGGTACGGTTCAGCCCAATTCAACCGATACCTGAAAGAAACTGTTCATGCTGCTCGACGCCTCGCAATCCCAACTCGTTCTGGTCGACTACCAGGCGCGGCTGATGCCGGCGATCTTCGAGGGGGAGGCGGTCGCGCAGAACGCAGTGCGGCTCGGCAAGATGGCGCGGCTGTTCCAGGTGCCGGTGTTCGGCACCGAGCACAACCCCTCCAGCCTGGGCGAGAACCTGCCCGACATCCGTGCGCTGTGCCAGCGCACCCTGTCGAAGATGCATTTCAGCGGCGTGGAAGAGGGCCTGGGCGAGTGGCTGCGCGTGCCGGCCAAGGCGCCGCAGGGCAACGCACGCAGCCTGCCCAAGCATCTGCAGAAGCCCGCTGCCGCGGCCGAGGAGCGCAACAGCATCGTGATCGCCGGCTGCGAAGCCCATGTCTGCCTGCTGCAGACCGCGCTCGACCTGCTGGAAGACGAATTCGAAGTCTGGGTCGTCACCGATGCCTGCAGTTCGCGCACCGAGCGCAACCGTGACGCCGCCTTCGACCGGCTGGCCGGCGCCGGCGCCGAGCTCGTGACGACCGAGATGGTCGGCTTCGAGTGGCTGCGCACGGCGGAGCACCCCGCATTTCCTGAATTGCTTTCTCTCGTCCGGTAATCGCACCGCAGGCCCTGCAGCCTGCGCGGCAGGGCTCGGCCGGATTGTTCCGGCCGTCAGCTTGCTGCAAGATCGGTCTCCATAATTATGAATTCAGTTTTGGCGCTGCCGCCGGAACGGAACGAATAACAGGAGACAAATCAAGATGAGCCGCTACGAAGAGTTCTATCGCCAATCCGTCGATGCGCCCGAGGCCTTCTGGGCCGAGCAGGCGAAGCTGATCGACTGGCAGGCGCCCGCGCAACAGATCCTCGACGCCAGCCAGCCGCCGTTCGCGCGCTGGTTCGTGGGCGGCACGACCAACCTCTGCCACAACGCCATCGACCGTCATCTGGCGGCACGAGGCGACCAGCCCGCGCTGATCTTCGTTTCCACCGAAACCGGCGTCGAGAAGAGCTACAGCTTCACTGAGCTGCACGCCGAGGTGCAGCGCACTGCCGCCAGCCTTGTCGAGCTGGGTGTGGGCAAGGGCGACCGCGTGCTCATCTACATGCCGATGATTCCGGAAGCCGCCTTTGCCATGCTGGCCTGCGCGCGCATCGGCGCGATCCACTGCGTGGTGTTCGGCGGCTTCGCGAGCGGCTCGCTGGCCACGCGCATCGAAGACGCCGAGCCCAAGGTGATCGTGAGCGCCGATGCCGGCTCGCGCGGCGGCAAGGTCATCGCATACAAGCCGCTGCTCGACGAGGCGATCCGGCTGTCGAAGCACAAGCCTTCGGCGGTGCTGCTGACCGACCGCAGTCTCGCGCCGATGGAACTGACGGCGGGTCGTGACCATCTCGCCGCCGAACTGCGGCAGAAGCACATCGATGCCAAGGTGCCTTGCACGTGGCTCGCCTCCACCGACATCAGCTACACCATCTACACGAGCGGCACGACCGGCAAGCCCAAGGGCGTGCAGCGCGACGTGGGCGGCTATGCGGTCGCGCTGGCTGCGAGCATGAAGCACATCTTCGATGGCCGGCCCGGGGAAACCTACTTCTCCACCAGCGACATCGGCTGGGTGGTGGGCCATAGCTACATCGTCTACGGCCCGCTGATCGCCGGCATGGCGACGATCATGTACGAGGGCCTGCCCACGCAGGGCATCGACCGGCAGCCCGATGGCGGCATCTGGTGGCGCCTTGTCGAGAAATACAAGGTCACGGTGATGTTCAGCGCGCCCACGGCCGTGCGCGTGCTCAAGAAGCAGGATCCGGCACTGCTGAAAAAACACGACCTGTCGACACTGCGCGCGCTGTTCCTGGCCGGCGAGCCGCTCGACGAGCCGACCGCCCGCTGGATCAGCGAAGGCCTGGGCGTGCCGATCATCGACAACTACTGGCAGACCGAATCGGGCTGGCCGATGATCACGATCGCCAACGGTGTGGAGGCCAAGGCCAGCAAGTTCGGCAGCCCGGGCGTGCCGATGTACGGCTACAGCATCAAGATCCTGCACGAATCGACCGGCGAAGAGCTGACCGGCGCGAACGAAAAGGGCGTGGTCGTGGTCGAGGGGCCGACCCCGCCGGGCTTCATGCAGACCGTGTGGAAGGACGACGCGCGCTTCGTCAATACGTACTGGAAAAGCGTGCCCGGCAAGATGGTTTATTCGACCTTCGACTGGGGCATTCGCGACGAGGATGGCTATTTCTACATCCTCGGGCGCACCGACGACGTGATCAACGTGGCGGGCCATCGCCTTGGCACGCGCGAGATTGAGGAAAGCATTTCGGGCCATTCCAACGTGGCCGAAGTGGCGGTGGTCGGCGTGGCCGATGCCCTGAAGGGGCAGGTCGCGATGGCCTTCGTGGTCCCCAGGGACGGCAAGGCCGTGATTGACGCCGACGTGGCACTCAAGCTCGAAGGCGAGATCATGAAAGTAGTCGCCGACCAGCTCGGCGCCCTGGCGCGGCCGGCCCGCGTGCGCTTCGTCAGCGGCCTGCCCAAGACCCGCAGCGGCAAGTTGCTGCGCCGCGCCATCCAGGCCGTGTGCGAGCAGCGCGACCCCGGCGACCTCACCACCATCGACGACCCCGCCACGCTGCAGCAGATCAAACAGTTACTTTCTTCGGGCTGAGTGAGCAGGGCAGGGGGTTGCGAAGCCCCGTCGAACCGTCATATGGTTGACGTGGCACAATGCCAAGGTACTCAGGCCCTTCCCCAGCCACAGTCGCATCCGCCAATCGGTTCAGCCGTGTCGCGGAAGGTTTCTTAACCAGCTAGTGCTTCCTTCAGGGAAGCGAAGGTCAGCGGATCATGAGCGATTCATCGACGCCATCGGCGTATACCGCCTATCAAGGCAACACGTACCTCTTCGGCGGCAATGCGCCCTATGTCGAGGAGATGTACGAGAACTACCTCTCCAACCCCGGCAGCGTGCCTGACAACTGGCGTTCGTATTTCGACGCGTTGCAGAACGTTCCCGCCGCCGACGGCACCAACACCCGCGACGTCCCGCACCTGCCGGTCATCAACGCTTTCGCCGAACGCGCGAAGCAGGGCACGACCAAGGTCGTGCAGGCCAGCGGCGCCGATTCCGAACTCGGCCGCAAGCGCACTTCCGTCCAGCAGCTGATTGCCGCCTACCGCAACGTCGGCGCCCGCTGGGCCGACCTCGACCCGCTCAAGCGCGCCGAGCGTCCCGCCATTCCGGAACTCGAGCCCTCGTTCTACGGCTTCACCGACGCGGACCTCGAGACGGTGTTCAACACCAGCAACACCTTCTTCGGCAAGGAGACCATGTCGCTGCGCGACCTGCTCAACGCCTTGCGCGAAACGTACTGCGGCACGATGGGCGCCGAGTACATGTACACCACCGACCAGAACCACAAGCGCTGGTGGCAGCAGCGGCTCGAAAGCGCCCGCACCAACCCCAAGCTGAGCGCCGAGCAGAAGAAGCATGTGCTCAACCGCCTGACCGCGGCAGAAGGCCTCGAGCGCTTCCTGCACACCAAGTACGTCGGCCAGAAGCGCTTCTCGCTCGAAGGCGGCGAAAGCTTCATCGTCGCCATGGACGAGCTGATCAACCAGGCCGGCGTCAAGGGCGTGCAGGAGATCGTGATCGGCATGGCCCACCGCGGCCGCCTGAACGTGCTGGTCAACTCGCTCGGCAAGATGCCGGCCGACCTGTTCGCCGAGTTCGACCACACCGCCCCCGAAGACCTGCCCAGCGGCGACGTCAAGTACCACCAGGGCTTCAGCTCGGACGTGACCACCCCCGGCGGCCCGGTGCACCTGAGCCTCGCGTTCAACCCCTCGCACCTTGAAATCGTGAACCCCGTGGTCGAAGGCTCGGTGCGCGCCCGCATGGACCGCCGCGGCGACCCGCTGGGCAAGCAGGTGCTGCCCGTGATCGTGCACGGCGACGCCGCCTTCGCAGGCCAGGGCGTCGTGATGGAAACGCTGGCGCTGGCCGAAACCCGTGGCTACTCCACTGGCGGCACGGTGCACATCGTCATCAACAACCAGATCGGCTTCACCACCAGCGACCCGCGCGACAGCCGCTCGACGCTGTACTGCTCGGACATCGTCAAGATGATCGAAGCGCCGGTGCTGCACGTGAACGGCGACGATCCCGAAGCCGTGGTGCTCGCCACCCAGATCGCGCTGGACTTCCGCATGGAATTCCAGAAGGACGTGGTCGTCGACATCATCTGCTTCCGCAAGCTGGGTCACAACGAGCAGGACACGCCTTCGCTCACCCAGCCGCTGATGTACAAGAAGATCGCCCAGCACCCCGGCACGCGCAAGCTGTACGCCGACAAGCTGGCCGCTCAAGGCCTGGGCGACACGCTCGGCGACGACATGGTCAAGGCGCAGCGCGCCGCCTTCGACGAAGGCAAGAACACCGTCGACCCCGTGCTCACCAACTTCAAGAGCAAGTACGCCGTCGACTGGAGCCCGTACCTCAACAAGAAGTGGACCGACGCCGGCGATACCGCCATCCCGTCCACCGAATGGAAGCGCCTGGCCGAGAAGATCACCACCGTGCCGCAAGGCTTCACGGTGCATCCGCTCGTGAAGAAGGTGCTGGACGACCGCGCCGCCATGGGCCGCGGCGACGTCAACGTCGACTGGGGCATGGGCGAGCACATGGCCTTCGCCTCGCTGGTGGCCAGCGGCTACCCGGTGCGCCTGTCGGGTGAAGACTCGGGCCGCGGCACGTTCACGCACCGCCACGCCGTGCTGCACGACCAGAACCGCGAGAAGTTCGACACCGGCACCTACACGCCGCTGCAGAACGTGGCCGACAACCAGGCTCCGTTCGTCGTGATCGACTCGATCCTGTCGGAAGAAGCCGTGCTCGCGTTCGAATACGGCTACGCCTCGAACGACCCGAACACGCTCGTCATCTGGGAAGCCCAGTTCGGCGACTTCGTGAACGGCGCGCAAGTGGTGATCGACCAGTTCATCGCCTCGGGCGAAGTGAAGTGGGGCCGCGTCAACGGCATCACGATGATGCTGCCGCACGGCTACGAAGGCCAGGGCCCCGAGCACAGCTCGGCACGCCTGGAGCGCTTCATGCAGCTGAGCGCCGACACCAACATGCAGGTGGTGCAGCCGACCACGGCCAGCCAGATCTTCCACGTGCTGCGCCGCCAGATGGTGCGCAACCTGCGCAAGCCGCTGATCATCATGACGCCGAAGTCGCTGTTGCGTAACAAGGACGCGACCTCGCCGCTGTCCGAGTTCACCAAGGGCAGCTTCCAGACCGTCATTCCCGACAGCAAGGGCCTGAAGGCCGAGAAGGTCAAGCGCCTGATCGCCTGCTCGGGCAAGGTGTACTACGACCTGGCCAAGAAGCGCGAAGAACGCGGCGACGAAGACGTGGCGATCATCCGCGTCGAGCAGCTCTATCCGTTCCCGCACAAGGCATTCGCCGCCGAGATCAAGAAGTACCCCAACCTCGTCGACGTGGTCTGGTGCCAGGACGAGCCGCAGAACCAGGGCGCCTGGTTCTTCGTGCAGCACTACATCCACGAAAACATGCAGGACGGCCAGAAGCTCGGCTACTCCGGCCGTGCCGCTTCGGCATCGCCGGCGGTGGGCTACTCGCACCTGCACCAGGAACAGCAGAAGGCGCTCGTCGATGGCGCGTTTGGCAAGCTCAAGGGCTTCGTGCTGACCAAGTAAAACCAGTTTCCTTTCACACGAATACCCTGAAGAACAAAACGGAGCTCACTCCAAATGTCTATCGTAGAAGTCAAAGTCCCCCAGCTTTCCGAATCCGTGGCCGAAGCCACCATGCTCACGTGGAAGAAGAAGGCCGGCGAAGCCGTCGCCGTCGATGAAATCCTGATCGAGATCGAGACCGACAAGGTCGTGCTCGAAGTGCCCGCGCCTTCGGCTGGCGTGCTGGCCGAAATCGTGCAGCCCGATGGCGCCACCGTGGTGGCCGATCAGCTGATCGCCAAGATCGACACCGAAGGCAAGGCTTCGGCTGGCGCCCCGGCGGCAGCGCCCGCAGCAGCAGCTCCGGCTGCCGCCGCGCCTGCCCCGGCAGCAGCTGCAGCCGCCACCGGTGGTTCGAAGTCCGACGTGGCCATGCCCGCCGCAGCCAAGCTGCTGGCCGACAACAACCTGAAGACCAGCGACGTTGCCGGCACCGGCAAGGACGGCCGCGTCACCAAGGGCGACGTGCTCGGCGCTGTTGCCTCGGGCGCCAAGCCTGCCGCGGCTGCCGCCACCATCGCGGCACCGGCCGCCAAGCCGGCTCTGCCGCAAGTCGCTGCACCGACCGGCGCACCCGACCTGGGCGAGCGTCCGGAACAGCGCGTGCCGATGAGCCGCCTGCGCGCTCGCATCGCCGAGCGCCTGCTGCAATCGCAGTCGACCAACGCCATCCTGACCACGTTCAATGAAGTCAACATGGCGCCCGTCATGGAGCTGCGCAAGCGCTTCCAGGACAACTTCACCAAGGAACACGGCGTGAAGCTCGGCTTCATGAGCTTCTTCGTGAAGGCCGCTGTGCATGCGCTGAAGAAGTACCCGGTGATCAACGCCTCGGTCGACGGCAACGACATCCTGTACCACGGCTACTTCGACATCGGCATTGCCGTCGGTTCGCCGCGCGGCCTGGTGGTGCCGATCCTGCGCAACGCCGACCAGATGAGCTTTGCGGACATCGAGAAGAAGATCGCCGAGTTCGGCAAGAAGGCGCAAGACGGCAAGCTGGGCATCGAAGACATGACCGGCGGCACGTTCTCCATCTCGAACGGCGGCACCTTCGGCTCGATGCTCTCGACCCCGATCATCAACCCGCCCCAGTCGGCCATCCTGGGCGTGCACGCCACCAAGGACCGCGCCGTGGTTGAAAACGGCCAGATCGTGATCCGTCCGATGAACTACCTTGCCATGAGCTACGACCACCGCATCATCGACGGCCGCGAAGCCGTGCTGGGCCTGGTTGCCATGAAGGAAGCGCTGGAAGACCCGTCGCGCCTGCTGTTCGACATCTGAGGAGAAAGAACCAGATGGCAAACAAGCAATTCGACGTCGTCGTCATCGGTGGCGGCCCCGGCGGCTACATCGCGGCTATTCGCGCCGCGCAACTCGGCTTCAACGTCGCCTGCATCGACGAGTGGAAGAACGGCAAGGGCGGCCCCGCACCGGGCGGCACCTGCACCAACGTCGGCTGCATCCCGTCGAAGGCGCTGCTGCAATCGTCGGAGCATTTCGACCAGGCCGGCCACCACTTTGCCGACCACGGCATCAAGGTCGAAGGCCTGGGCCTCGACCTCGACAAGATGCTGGCCCGCAAGGACCAGGTCGTGAAGCAGAACAACGACGGCATCCTGTACCTGTTCAAGAAGAACAAGATCACCTTCTTCCATGGCCGTGGCTCGTTCGTGAAGACCGACGAAGCCGGCTATGAGATCAAGGTGGCGGGCGCCGCCGAAGAGTCGATCAGCGGCAAGCACATCATCGTGGCCACGGGCTCCAACGCCCGCGCACTGCCCGGTGCGCCGTTCGACGAGGAGAACATCCTCTCGAACGACGGCGCGCTGCGCATCGGCGCGGTGCCGAAGAAGCTGGGCCTGATCGGCTCGGGCGTCATCGGCCTCGAAATGGGTTCGGTGTGGCGTCGCCTCGGCGCGGAAGTCACGGTGCTCGAAGCACTGCCGACCTTCCTGGGCGCGGTGGACGAGCAGATCGCCAAGGAAGCCAAGAAGGCCTTCGACAAGCAGAAGCTCAAGATCGAACTCGGCGTGAAGGTCGGCGAGATCAAGTCGTCGAAGAAGGGCGTGAGCGTTGCGTGGACCAATGCCAAGGGCGAAGCCCAGACGCTGGAAGTCGACAAGCTGATCGTGTCGATCGGCCGCGTGCCCAACACCATCGGCCTGAACGCCGAAGCCGTGGGCCTGAAGCTCGACGAGCGCGGCGCCATTGCCGTGGACGACGAGTGCAAGACGAGCCTGCCCAACGTCTGGGCCATCGGCGACGTGGTGCGCGGCCCGATGCTGGCGCACAAGGCCGAGGAAGAGGGCGTTGCAGTGGCGGAGCGCATTGCGGGCCAGCACGGTCACGTCAACTTCAACACGATCCCGTGGGTGATCTACACCAACCCCGAGATCGCGTGGGTCGGCCAGACCGAGCAGCAGCTCAAGGCCGCGGGCCGCGCCTACAAGGCCGGCACCTTCCCGTTCCTCGCGAATGGCCGCGCGCGCGCGCTGGGCGACACGACCGGCATGGTCAAGTTCCTGGCCGATGCTGCCACCGACGAGATCCTGGGCGTGCACATCGTGGGCCCGCAGGCCAGCGAGCTGATCTCCGAAGCCGTCGTGGCGATGGAGTTCAAGGCCAGCGCCGAAGACATCGCGCGCATCTGCCACGCTCACCCGTCGCTGTCGGAAGCAACGAAGGAAGCGGCACTCGCCGTGGACAAGCGCACGCTGAACTTCTGATCTCGCGATCTTTCTTTTGACCAGCGTCAAACAGGCCTATGAGGCGGAACTCGCAGCGCGCGGGTTCCACAGCGATCCAGCGCAACTGCACGCCGTGGAGGCGCTGGATCGCTGCGCCAACGAATGGGCCGAGTACAAGGCCCAGCGCTCGAATGCGCTGAAGAAGTTCATCAACCGGCCGGAGCTTCCGCGCGGCGTCTACATGTACGGTGGCGTCGGGCGGGGCAAGAGCTTCCTGATGGACCTGTTCTTCAACGCTGTGCCGCTGCGGCGCAAGACGCGCCTGCACTTTCACGAATTCATGCGCGAGGTGCACCGCGAACTGCGCGAGTTGCAGGGCACGGTCAATCCGCTCGACGAGCTTGGGCTTCGCATTTCCAAGCGCTACAAGCTGATCTGCTTCGACGAGTTCCACGTGGCGGACATCACCGACGCGATGATTCTTCATCGGCTGCTGGTGTCGCTGTTCGAGAACGGCGTGGGTTTCGTCACCACCTCGAATTTCAAGCCGGACGATCTGTATCCCGGTGGCTTGCACCGCGACCGCATCCTGCCGGCCATTTCACTGCTGAACGAAAAGCTCGAAGTGCTGAGCGTCGACAACGGCACCGACTACCGGCGCCGCACGCTCGAACAACTGCGCATGTACCTCACGCCGAATGACGCGGTGGCCGAGAAGGAAATGCGCAAGGCCTTCGACAAGCTGGCCGAGACGGCCGACGAAAACCCGGTGCTGCACATCGAGCAACGCGAGATCCGCGCGCGGCGCAAGGCCGGCGGCGTGGTCTGGTTCGATTTCAAGACGCTGTGCGGTGGTCCGCGTTCGCAGAACGACTATCTCGAAATCGCGAGCCAGTTCCACACGGTGCTGCTGTCCGATGTGCCGCACATGCCGGTGCGCATGGCTTCGGAAGCACGTCGTTTCACCTGGCTGGTCGACGTCTTGTACGACCGGCGCTGCAAGCTCATCATGTCGGCTGAGGTTCCGCCCGAGGCGTTGTACACCGAGGGGCCGCTGTCGCACGAGTTTCCGCGCACGGTTTCCCGGCTCACCGAAATGCAATCGAGCGAGTTTCTCGCCCTGGAACGCCGCATCGTCGACACCCGACTCACATGAAAAAATTCGCTCTTGCCCTGCTCATGACGTTGGCCAGCCTGCCGCTGTGGGCGCAGTCCAACGCCGCCGCGGGCAATGCCGACCTCGAGGGCGAAAAGCGCCGGCTTTCCACCGAGCGCGAGGCCATCGAGAAGCGCTTCGTCGAAGAGCGGGCTGCCTGCTACAAGAAGTTCGCGGTGGAAGACTGCCTGCGCGAGAGCCGCAGCCGTCGCCGCACGGAAACCGACAACATCAAGCGGCAGGAAACCGCGATCAACGACATCCTGCGCCAGCGCAGCGGCGCGGCCGAGCTGCAGAAGCTCGACCAGAAGGCTGGCACCCAGCGCCCGCAGGACTCTCGCGAGAAGCAGGAACAGTCGATCCAGGGCCAGAAGGAGCGCGAGCAGCGCGCTGCCGACCACGCGACCAGCCGCGCGGCTACAGCGGCCGAGGCGGCCGAGCGCGAGCGCCAGTTCCAGTCCAAGCAGCAGGCGCATGCCGATGAGCAGGCCAAGGCGGCCCAGCGTCAGGCCGAGGCGCCCACGGCCGCCAAGCGTTTCGAAGACAAGCAGAAACGCGCCGAAGAGCACAGGGCCAGCCGCGAGCGGCAGAATGCCAACCGCAGCAAGCCGCGCGGGGCACCATTGCCGGCGCCGGCAGCTTCGTCGCCCACGCCCTGACCCTGACCGGGCACCGCTCAGGCGGCGACCGGCAGCGGATCGAGCTTCAGAACGGCAATCGAGATGTTGTCGCCCGTGCCCCGGGCGCGGCGGCGCGCTTCACCCACCAGGATTTCGACCGCATCGCGCGGCGGCTGTGCATACAGCACGCTCGCCAGTTCTTCCGGGCTGAAGTAGTGCCAGAGCCCGTCGCTGCAAGCCATCAGCAGGTCGCCCGGCGCCAGCTTCGGGATGTAGTAGGGGTCGATGGGCGGCGGCGTGGTCGTCATGCCCAGGCAGCCGAGCAGGATGTTGCCCTGCGGATGGATGTTGGCCTCGGCCTCGGTGATCTGGCCGCGATCGATCAGCACCTGCACGTACGAATGGTCGCGCGTGCGCCTGATGAGCTGGCCGTCGTGGAAGTGATAGATGCGCGAGTCGCCGGCGTGGATCCAGGCGCAGTCGCCCTTGGGGGTCATGAGGAAGGCCGCCAGCGTGCTGTGCGGCTCCTGTTCGCTGGAGACGGCGGTGAGCTTGATGACCGTGTGCGAGTCTTCGAGGATCTGCTTCAGCACGGCTTCCGGGTCGTCGCGGCCGGGCTGGTAGCGGGTGAAGAGCTGGCGTGCCGTCATCAGCACCTGGTCGGAGGCCTTGCGCCCGCCGCTGCGGCCGCCCATGCCGTCGGCCACGATGCCCAGCACGCAGCCAGGCACGCGCGGATGGCTCATCAGCAGCACCTGGTCTTGTTGGTACGGGCGGTCTCCCTTGTGGAGTCCGGTGGCCGCGGCGAGTCGAAAGCCTTGGGTCATGAGGCATATGCGCCTGAAGCGCGTGTTTCTGTCTGCTCGGAGATTCGTGTCAGGACGTATTATCGAATGAACATGTGCCGCAAAAACCTCGCGTGCGCTCCCCACCGTTGGACTCCAATCTTCACTCCCTTTCCCGTCAGCTGATCGAACTGCGTATCGAGCACGCCGACCTCGACGCCACCATCGACCGGCTGGCCGAGGGCTCGCCGCAAGACGAGCTGCTGCTGCGGCGCCTGAAAAAGCGCCGCCTCGCGCTGCGAGACCAGATCACGCGCCTCGAAAACGACCTCGATCCGAAAGAGCCGGCGTGACAGGTGCGCTTGAAGACAAGGTGCGCGACGCCTTCGCGCAGGACGGTGCGCTGTCGCGTGCCGCCGACCAGTTCCGCGAACGCTCGGGCCAGACCGAAATGGCAATGGCCGTGGCCCGCACCATCGACCAGGGCGGCGTGCTGGTGGTCGAGGCGGGCACCGGGGTGGGCAAGACCTTTTCGTACCTCGTGCCGGCCCTGCTGAGCGGCGAGCGCGTGCTGCTGTCGACCGCCACCAAGACGCTGCAGGACCAGCTGTTCGGCCGTGACCTGCCGCGTCTTGTCGAAGCTTTCGGCCTGCCGGTGCGCACGGCGCTGCTCAAGGGGCGCGCCAGCTACCTGTGCCTGCACCGGCTCGACCAGGCGCGCCATGACGCTTCATTGCCGGAGCGCGGCAGCCTGCGCACGCTCGCCAAGATCGAGCAGTGGTCGAAGGCCACGCGCACGGGCGACCTGGCCGAGTTGCCGGGGCTCGACGAGCGCTCGCCGCTGATTCCGCTGATCACCTCCACGCGAGAGAACTGCCTGGGCGCGCAATGCCCGCAGTTCAAGCCCTGCCATGTCAACCTGGCGCGGCGCGAGGCGCTGGCGGCCGACATCGTGGTCATCAACCACCATCTTTTCTTTGCCGACCTCGCGGTGCGCGAGACCGGCATGGCCGAGCTGCTGCCGACAGTGAGCGTGGTGGTGTTCGACGAAGCCCACCAGCTCAACGAAACCGGCGTGCAGTTTCTTGGCGCGCAGCTCGGCAGCGGCCAGGCGCTCGACTTCGCGCGCGACATGCTGGCGGCCGGCTTGCAGCATGCGCGCGGCCTCGTCGACTGGCAGCAACTGGTCGGCGCGCTCGAACGGGCTGCGCGCGAACTGCGGCTGGTGGTCGGCAAGCAATGGCCGGGCGCCAAGCTGCGCTGGCTGGGTGCGTCGCCCGAGGGCATCGATCCCGACGCATGGCAGCGCGCATTGGACGATCTGCTGCACGCGTTCGAGCTGGCTGCAGAGGGGCTTGCCACCGTCAGCGAAATCTCGCCCGACTTCGTGCGGCTGCACGAGCGGGCTCGCCAACTCGCGAAACGCACGGCGCGCTTCGCCTTGCCATGCGAGGTCGATTCGGTGCGTTGGGTCGACGTCGGCACGCAGTTGCGGCTCATCGAATCGCCGCTGGACATCGCCGATGCCATGCGCAAGCGGGTGCTCAAGATCGTCGACGCAGACGCTGATGTTGGCGACGATGACGACGACGAAGATCTCGACGGTTACGGTGAGCGGCCGGCGCGCGAGGCAGCGGCGGTGCAGGAAGACAGCGGCCGCGCCTGGGTCTTCACCTCGGCCACGCTGGGCGATGAGCCCACGCTGCGCTGGTTCACCGAGCCTTGCGGACTGCAGGACGCGGAAGTGCTGCGCGTGCAGAGCCCGTTCGACTATGCCTCGCAGGCCGCGCTCTATGTGCCTCGCGCGTTTCCCAAGCCCAACGATCCGTCGCACAGCCAGCGCGTCGCGGAATTGGCTGCGCGCGGTGCGACGGAGCTTGGCGGTCGCACGCTGGTGCTGACGACCACGCTGCGCGCGCTGCGCACCATCGGCGATGCGATGAAGCAGCAGTTCGAACTGCTCGACGCACAGGTGCGGCCCGAAGTGCTGGTGCAGGGCGAGCTGCCCAAGCGCGTGCTGATGGACCGCTTTCGCGAAGGCGCGAGCGCCGGGCGGGCTGGCTGCGTGCTGGTGGCATCGGCTTCGTTCTGGGAGGGCTTCGATGCGCCGGGCGATGCGCTGCAGCTGGTGGTGATCGACAAGCTGCCGTTCCCGCCGCCGAACGATCCGTTGGTCGAGGCGCGCTCGCAGCGCCTGGAATCACAGGGGCGCAGTTCGTTTGCCGACTATTCGCTGCCCGAGGCGGCCGTGGCGCTCAAGCAGGGGGCGGGGCGGTTGATTCGGCGGGAAACCGACAGCGGTGTGCTGGCGATCTGCGATACGCGGCTGGTGGCCATGGGCTATGGCCGCCGGTTGCTGTCGGCGCTGCCGCCGATGCGGCGGCTCGAAAACGAATCGGATTTCGAGGCCGCGCTGGACGCGCTCAAGACCTAGCTTCTGGCCAGGAAGAGCGCGTGCTCTGGTGGCTTACCAGAGCTTCCACCAAGGGTCGTCCTTGCCCTTGAAACCGTTAGCGAGGTAGGTGCTCTGCGGATAGTTGGTGGTCAGCACGCGCTGGGCGTCGTCGCGCAGGTCCTTCATGCCGAGGGCGTCGTACGACTTCACCATGATGAACAGGGCTTCTTCGAGCGCCGGCACTTCGCGGTAGTCGGCCAGTGCAATCTGGGCCCGGTTGATGGCTGCCAGGTAGGCGCCGCGCGAGTAGTAGTAGCGTGCCACGTGAACTTCGTACTGCGCGAGCGAGTTCACGATGTAGTTCATGCGCTGGCGCGCGTCAGGGGCGTAGCGCGAATCGGGGAAGCGCGTGACGAGGTCCTTGAACGATTCGAACGATTCCTTGGCGGCCTTCTGGTCGCGCTCGGACAGGTCCTGGCGCGTCATGAACGCGAACATGCCGAGGTCGTCGTTGAAGTTGATCACGCCCTTGAGGTACAGCGCGTAGTCGAGAGCCGTGCTCGCCGGATGCAACTTCATGAAGCGGTCGATGGTGGCGATGGCGCTCGCCTTTTCGCCCGACTTGTACTGGGCGTAGGCCTTTTCCAGCTGCGCCTGCTGCGCGAGCGGTGTGCCGGCAGCGCGGCCTTCGAGCTTCTCGTAGAGCGGAACGGCCTTGTCGTAGGCGCCCGATCCGGCCTCTTCCTTGGCTTCAGAGTAGATGCGGTTGGGGCTCCAGTTGGCAGTCTTGTCGACGGAGGTCGACGAGCAGCCAGCTGCCAGCAGAGCCGCCGCGCTGAGCGCGATCCAGCTGGGGACCGATAATTTGGCGCGAAACATCACATACGGCTTTCGTGAAACAGTTGCCCTCAATTATATCGACCGACCCTTTGGGCAATATCCCCGAGACCGCCGAGGTGGCCGAGCTCGAAGAGGGCGCCGATCCGATCGAGCCCAGCGAGCAACGGCCTTTCGTCATCGATCCGGCCCAGCACGGCCAGCGGCTGGACCGCGCGCTTGCCGCGCTGGTACCCGAGTTTTCCCGCAGTTACCTGCAGCAATTGATCGAGGCTGGCGCGGTGGAGCTGCAGGGCCGCACACTCACCAAGGTCTCGGCCACAGTGAAGGCGGGGCAGGCCGGTCGCATCGAATTGCGCCCCACGCCCCAGAGCCAGGCCTTCCGGCCCGAGGCGATGGACATCGTCACCGTGTACGAGGACGAGCACCTGCGCATCGTCGACAAGCCCGCCGGCCTCGTGGTGCATCCGGCGCCCGGGCACTGGAGCGGCACGCTGCTGAACGGCCTGCTGGCGCTGGACCCGAAGGCGGTGCTGCTGCCGCGCGCCGGCATCGTGCACCGGCTCGACCGCGACACCAGCGGCCTGATGGTGGTGGCGCGCACCCGCGCCGCCATGGACGCGATGGTGGCGTTGATCGCCGCCCGCGAGGTCAAGCGGCAGTACCTGGCCATCGGCCACAAGCCGTGGGAGGGCGCCGCGGCCCGCCAGGTCGACGCCCCCATCGGCCGCGACCCGCGCAACCGGCTGCGCATGGCCGTGGTCGATCTTGAGCGGCATGCGGGCAAGACGGCGCGCACGCTGATCGAGCGGCTCGACAGCAACGCCGAAGGCTGCGCTGTGCGCTGCACGCTCGAAACCGGGCGCACCCACCAGATCCGCGTGCACATGGCGTCGATCGGTCATCCGCTGGTGGGAGACGCGCTTTATGGCGGCGCGCCGGCTGCCGGGCTGTCTCGCCAGGCGCTGCATGCATTCAGGCTGGCCTTCGTGCATCCCGTCACGCAAGAGGCGATGGAGTTCCGTTCGCCGCCACCGCCAGATCTCGTCCAGGCTTTGCAGTCCTGGGGGCTGGATTACAATCGCGCCTGACGGCCCGAGGGCCGCGCCGGTCACCCAAGGCCGGCCTTGCGTTGCATTTGCCGCGTGCCTGCAGCGCCTACTCCTTTCATCCTTCTGAACAAGCGTCCCTGAGGCGCCTTTTCCCGGATAACGCGAACCATGAATACGGCGGATGCCAAGCGCATTCTCGAAACCGCCTTGATCTGTTCGAGCCAGCCGTTGCCGGTGCGCGATATGCGCGTGCTGTTCGACGACGAACTGGGTGTGGACACCATCAAGGTGCTGTTGCTTGAACTGCAGGAAGACTGGGCGCAACGCGGCCTGGAACTTGTGAGCGTCGGCAGCGGCTGGCGCTTCCAGAGCCGGCCGGAGATGCGCGACCACCTCGACCGCCTGCACCCCGAGAAGCCGCCGCGCTACACGCGCGCCGCACTCGAGACGCTGGCCATCATTGCCTATCGGCAGCCGGCCACGCGCGGCGACATGGAAGACATCCGCGGCGTGACGATCAATTCGTTGATCCTTAAGCAACTGGAAGATCGCGGCTGGGTCGAAGTCATCGGCCACCGCGAAACGGTCGGCCGCCCGGCGCTGTATGCAACCACGCGCCAGTTTCTTGACGACCTGGGCCTGGCCTCGCTCGATCAGCTGCCATTGATCGAGACGCCCGCGCAGCAGGCCGCGCTGGTCGATGCGCTCGAGCGGGCGTCGGGTGAGCAGCAGGGGCTGCCTATCGATGCCGTGCCGGAGGCTGAAGCATTGGCCGAGGGCGATGCGGATGCATCGGCGATGGCAGAGCTGGAGCCCGCCGCAGCCGAAGCCGACGCCGAAGTTACTGAGGCGGAGCAGGAAGTCGCTGCCTCGCAGCAAGACGAAGCAGTGCCGGCAGAAGAGCCCGCCGTCATCGACATGGCGCCAGAAGTCGCCGAAGAAGCGGTCGAAGCCGCCGAAGCGCAGTTTGCCGAGAACGCGGCAGACACCGAATCCCCCGCCGAGCCCGCCCAGGCGCCGTCGCCAGAACCCGATGCCCCGTCCCAGGACGAGGCCGACCCTCACGCTCCCTCTCCCGGAAAAACCTCATGAGCACAACCGACACCGAAGACGCGGCGATGCTGCCGGCCGAGCCCGAAGTCAAAAAGAAGAAGAGGGCGACCACGCCCAAGAAGGCTGCAGGTGATGCTATTGAATCGGTAGCGCCAGAGGTTGCGGCGCAGGAAGTCGCAGCGCCGGCGGAGGCTGAAGCACCCAAGAAGCCACGCGCGCCTCGCAAGAAGAAGCCGGTGGAGCAGGCTGTGGCGGATGAGGCGGCGGCGTTGCCCGTCGCGGAAGCGTCCGAGATGGCCGTGCCGGTAGCTGTTGTTGCAGAGGAAGCTCCGGTTGTTTTCGCTGCCGTCGAAGAAGAAGCTCGAGATCCGGCGCCGGTCGAGGCCGCCCGCCAGGCGCCACGGCCCGAACAAGCCGATCGCATCCACGACCAGGACGACGAAGAACGGGACGAGGACGAAGACGAAGAAGAGCCCGACGAGGAAGAAGACGACCTCGACCGTGCCCGTCGCGCCGCCGAGCGCGAGCAGCGCAATGCGTTGCCGCCCGAGCCGATCCGCTTCGCGGACGTCATCTCCGGCCAGTTCGATGCCGACGAAGAAAGCCCCGAAGTCCCGCCGCTCAAGCGCGTGCTGCTGCCCGAGGCCGATTCGCCCAAACTGCACAAGGTGCTGGCGCAAGCCGGCCTCGGCTCGCGGCTCGAAATGGAGCAGCTGATTCTCCAGGGCCGCATTTCCGTCAACAACGAGCCGGCCCACATCGGCCAGCGCATCCAGTTCGGCGACCAGGTCAAGATCAACGGCAAGCCGATCCGCTACCGCATCGCGCCTCCGCCGCCCCGCGTGATCGCGTATCACAAGCCCGTGGGCGAGGTGGTTACGCATGACGATCCGCAGAACCGCCCGACCGTGTTCCGCAAGCTGCCGCGCCTGCAGCAGGGCAAGTGGCAGTCGGTCGGCCGTCTCGACCTGAACACCGAAGGCCTGCTGCTGTTCAGCAGCTCCGGCGACCTGGCCAATCAGCTCATGCACCCGCGCTTCGGCCTGGAGCGCGAGTACGCGGTGCGCGTGCTGGGTGCGCTCACCAGCGAAGAAAAGCAGAAGCTGCTCGACGGCGTGCGCCTCGACGACGGTATGGCGCAGTTCGGCACCATCGAAGACGGTGGTGGCGAGGGCTCGAATTGCTGGTATCGCGTGACCATTTCCGAAGGGCGCAACCGCGAAGTGCGCCGCCTGTTCGAGTCGGTGGGCCATGCGGTCAGCCGGCTGATCCGCATCCGCTACGGTGCCATGGTGCTGCCGCGCGGCCTGAAGCGCGGTGCCTGGATGGAGCTCGACGAGCGCGACATCCGAGCGCTGTTCCAGGCCTCCGGTGGCGCGGCTGCCCGGCCCGGTCCGCAGCAGCAGCGCGGCCCCGGGCAAGAGGGCGGTGGCGGCAATGGCCGCAACGGGCGCAACAAGAAGCGCCGGGGCAACCGCAATGGTGGCGGTGGTGGACAGCCGCCGCGCGACATGCGCGATGCACGCGAAGATGGCGGACGCGAAGCGCCGATTCCGAATCCGCTTGGCGATGGCCGTCCGCCGCGCGGCGACCGGGGTGCCCGCCCCAATCGTGGCGGTGGCAATGGCGGCCCGCCCCAGGGGCAGGGACGCCGTGGCAACAGCGGCAACCGCCAGGGCGGCGGCAATCGCCAGCAGGGCGACGACCGTCAACCGAGCGGCGCCAATCAGCCCGATCCGATGAAGACCTCGTTGGGGTACATCGGTGCCGACAGCTTCTCGCGCCAGCGCAAGGAGCAGCGCGGAGGCCCGCGTCGTGGTGGAGGCGGGGGCGGTGGTGGCGGCTTCGGCGGTCAGGGCGGCCAAGGCGGCGGACGCCGTCGCGGGCGCTGAAAGCCAGCCGTCGGAGCGCGGCCTTTCGCGGGGTTTTCACCAATCCGCAAGGCTGCGCCGGTTAAAATCAGAGGCTTTGTCGACATGTGACGCAACAAATTCGTTGCAGTTGTGACAAAACACTTCAAAATCAAAGCTCCAGGAAGCATTTCAATGGCTATCGAACGTACCCTCTCCATCATCAAGCCCGACGCAGTTGCCAAGAACGTCATCGGCAAGATCGTTTCCCGTTTTGAAGCTGCTGGCCTCAAGATCGTCGCCGCCAAGCTGGTGCACCTGTCGCGCAACGAAGCCGAACAGTTCTACGCCGTGCACAAGGAGCGTCCCTTCTTCAAGGACCTGGTCGAGTTCATGATCTCGGGCCCCGTGTTCGTGCAAGTGCTCGAAGGCGAAAACGCCATCGCCAAGAACCGCGATCTGATGGGCGCCACCGACCCCAAGAAGGCAGCCGCCGGCACCATCCGCGCCGACTTCGCCGACAGCATCGACGCCAACGCAGTGCACGGTTCGGACGCTGCCGAAACCGCAGCGAACGAAGTCGCTTTCTTCTTCGCCGGCCTCAACGTCTACGCACGCTGAAGCCGCATCTCGACCGATTCCATGACCACGGCCAATCTGCTCGACTTCGATCTCGAGGGGTTGGCTGCGTTCTGCGAAAAACTCGGCGAGAAAAAATTCCGCGCCACGCAGCTGTTCCGCTGGATTCACCAGCGTGGCGCCAGCGACTTCACCCAGATGACCGATCTGGCGAAGTCGCTGCGCGAGAAACTCGCGACCACTGCGCGCGTGGAGGCCCTGCCGGTCATCACGCAGCACGAATCCAAGGACGGCACGATCAAGTGGCTGTTCGACGTCGGTGACGGCAATGCCGTCGAAGCCGTATTCATTCCCGAGGATGACCGCGGCACCTTGTGCGTGTCGTCCCAGGCCGGCTGTGCGGTCGGTTGCCGCTTTTGCTCGACTGGGCATCAGGGCTTCAGCCGCAACCTGAGCACGGGCGAAATCGTCGCCCAGCTCTGGTTTGCCGAACACTTCCTGCGCAAGCACCTGAAGCGCGACGAGCGCGTCATCTCCAACGTGGTGATGATGGGCATGGGCGAGCCGCTGCAGAACTACTCGGCGCTGGTGCCCGCGCTGCGCACCATGCTCGACGACAACGCCTACGGGCTGTCGCGCCGCCGCGTGACGGTGTCGACCTCCGGCGTGGTGCCGATGATCGACCGCCTGGGCGCCGATTGCCCGGTGGCCATGGCCGTTTCGCTGCATGCGCCGAACGACGCGCTGCGCGACGACCTCGTGCCGCTCAATCGCAAATACCCGATCGCCGAACTGATCGAGGCCTGCAAGCGCTATCTGGCGCATGCGCCGCGCGACTTCATCACCTTCGAATACTGCATGCTGGATGGCGTGAACGATCAGCCCGAGCATGCGCGGCAGCTCGTCGAACTGGTGCGCACGCACGGCATCTCGTGCAAGTTCAACCTGATTCCTTTCAACCCGTTTCCGGCCTCGGGTCTGTTGCGCTCGCCGCAGCCGCGCGTGCTGGCATTCGCCAGGACGCTGAGCGAAGCTGGTCTCGTGACTACGGTGCGCAAGACGCGCGGCGACGACATCGATGCCGCCTGCGGCCAGCTCGCCGGCGACGTCAAGGACCGCACCCGCGCGGCCGAGCGCATGGCCCAGCGCCGTGCAACTGAGCGCCCCGTTGTTTTGCATCCGGTCCGCAAGGCCGCCCCCCAGGAGCATTGAACTGATGAGCATGGTCATTCCGACGACGACCGCGAATGTGCAGCGGATGCTGACTACAGGTTTCGCGGGTGTCGCCGTGGCGTTGCTGCTTGCGGGCTGCGTGAACACGCGCACCACCACCACCAGCCTGGCCGACACCAGCTCGGGCAAGGGGACCGAGGTGGTCACCGAATCCGACGAGTCCAGCCGGCAGCGCCGCGCGCGCCTGCGCATGGAACTGGCCGCCGGCTATTTCGAGCATGGCCAGACCACCGTCGCGCTCGACGAGATCAAGCAGGCGCTGGTCGCCGACCCCAACAACGCCGACGCCTACAACCTGCGCGGCCTGGTCTACATGCGGCTCGACGACGCCGGCATGGCCGAAGACAGCTTCCGCCGCGCCATCGCCATCAATCCGCGCGACCCCAACGCGCGCCACAACTACGGCTGGCTGCTGTGCCAGCAGAACCGCTATGGCGATGCGGCTGCGCAGTTCACCGAGGCATTGGCAGTGCCGAGCTATGCCGACCGCGCCAAGACGCTCATGACGCAGGGCGTGTGCGAGCTCAAGGCCGGGCAGCGCGTGCAGGCCGAGCGCAGCCTCATGCAGGCCTACGAGATCGACGCCGGCAATCCGGTTGTTGGCTTCAACCTTGCTTCGGTGTTGGCGCAGCGCGAAGAATGGTCGCGCGCGCAGTTCTATATTCGCCGCGTCAACAACAGTGCCTCGGCCAGCGCCGAGACGCTCTGGCTCGGCATCAAGATCGAACGAAAGCTGAACAACCGCGAGGCAGTCGCGCAGTTGGGAGGCCAACTGCAACGACGCTTCCCCCAGTCGCGGGAGGCAACAGCGTACGAGCGCGGGAATTTCAATGACTGATCGGGTTTCGGAGTTCGGCACTTCCGCAGCACTGCCGCTGGAAGAAGGCGACATCACGCACAAGACGGCCGGCGACCTGCTGCGCGAGGCGCGCGAAGCGCATGGCCTGCACGTCGAGATGGTGGCGGCCGCCCTCAAGGTGCCGCCGCAGAAGCTCATGGCGCTTGAAGCGGACGACATTGCCTCGCTGCCGGACCCGGTCTTCGCTCGCGCCCTGGCGAGCAGTGTCTGCCGTGCTTTGCGCATCGACCCGGCGCCCGTGCTTGCGAAGCTGCCCAGCACGCAAAGGGTGTCGCTGGCCGAGGCCGACCGAACCCTTCGAACGAACATCACTTCGGGCACGCCGCGCTGGAACAGCAGCGGACGCTCCAGCGGGCTGCCTTCGCGCGGATTGCTGATCGTGGTGCTGGTGCTGCTGGTTGGCGCGGCTGCGTTGTTCTGGTTGCCGCAATCGGTGTTCGACCAGATCAGTGCTTCCGTGTCGCGCCTGACGGCGCGCAGCGAGACTGATACCGAATCGGCGCCAGCGAACGGACCGGCTTCGGCCAGCGCAACTGGCGCCGTGGCCGAAACGGTGCCCTCGCAGGCTGTGGCACCGAGCGCTCCGGTGGGCCAGGCGCCCGCCGCAGTCGCTGCCAATGCGCCATCTGCCCCCGCGGCGGTTGCGGTTGCCCCCGCCGCTCCCGTGGCGACTGCCGCAAGCGCAAGTAGTCAGCAACTCGTTTTCGTGGCACGTGAAGAGTGCTGGATCACCGTAACCGAAGCCGGCGGCAAGCAGTTGCTGCGTCGCAGCCTGCAGGCCGGCGAAACGGTCGGCCTGTCGGGCGCGCTGCCACTGTCGGTGGTGGTGGGCCGTGCGTCGGCGGTCGATGTGCAGGTAAGCGGCAAGCCTTACGATCTGACGCCTGTCACGCGCGGCGGTGGCGTGGCGCGTTTCGAGGTGAAATCGTGACCGACTGCTATCCCGATCCCATTCCATCGGCGGCGCCCAAGGCGCGCCGCTCGCGCCAGTCCAGCGTGACCTGGGGCTCGCGTGTGGTTACGGTGGGTGGCGACGCCCCCGTGCGCGTGCAGTCCATGACCAACACCGACACCGTGGATGCCATCGGCACCGCGATCCAGGTGAAGGAGCTGGCCATCGCCGGCTCGGAAATGGTCCGTATCACAGTCAACACGCCCGAAGCCGCGGCGCAGGTGCCCTACATCCGCGAGCAGCTCGATCGCATGGGCATCGACGTGCCGCTGATCGGCGACTTCCACTACAACGGCCACCGTCTGCTCACCGACTATCCGGCCTGCGCCGAAGCGCTGAGCAAGTACCGCATCAACCCCGGCAACGTGGGCAAGGGCGACAAGCGCGACCGCCAGTTCGGCCAGATGATCGACGCGGCCATGCGCTGGAACAAGCCCGTGCGCATCGGTGTCAACTGGGGCAGCCTCGACCAGGAACTGCTCGCCAGCCTGATGGACACCAACAGCCAGCGCGCCGAGCCGTGGGACGCCAAGCAGGTGATGTACGAGGCGCTGATCACCTCGGCCATCGAGTCCGCGAAGCTCGCCGAATCGATGGGCATGGCTGGCAACCAGGTCATCCTGTCGTGCAAGGTGAGCGGTGTGCAGGATCTGATCTCGGTTTACCGCGAGCTGGCCCGCCGCTGCGACTATGCGCTGCACCTGGGCCTCACCGAGGCCGGCATGGGCACCAAGGGCACGGTGGCATCGGCCACGGCGCTGTCGATCCTGCTGCAGGAGGGCATCGGCGACACCATTCGAGTGTCGCTCACGCCGCAGCCGGGCGAGTCGCGTACGCAGGAGGTGGTGATCGCCTCCGAAATCCTCCAGGCGCTGGGGCTGCGCGTGTTCGTGCCCAGCGTTACGGCCTGCCCGGGCTGCGGCCGCACCACCAGCACAACCTTCCAGGAACTGGCCAAGCAGATCGACGACTATCTGCGCATGCAGATGCCGGTCTGGCGCAAGAAATATCCGGGCGTCGAGACGATGAAGGTGGCCGTCATGGGCTGCATCGTCAACGGCCCTGGCGAAAGCAAGCATGCCGACATCGGCATCAGCCTGCCCGGCACCGGCGAGGCGCCCGCCGCGCCGGTCTTCATCGACGGCGAAAAGGCACTCACGCTGCGCGGCGACAATATCGCCAACGAGTTTCACCAGCTCGTCGAAACCTACATCGAAAAGCGCTTCGGCGGCGAACACGCTGTCGCGGCCTGACACCTCCGCAGACTCATGGCTGAAAAATTGAATGCCGTCAAAGGCATGAACGACATATTGCCGCCCGAATCGGCGCGCTGGGAATGGCTCGAGGCCACCGTGCGCGACCTGATGGGGCGCTATGCGTACCGTAACGTCCGCACGCCGATCCTCGAGCACACGGCGCTGTTCGTGCGCGGCATCGGCGAAGTGACGGACATCGTCGAGAAGGAGATGTACTCCTTCCACGACCGTTCGGACAAGTACGGCGACAACGACCACCTGACGCTGCGCCCCGAGAACACCGCCGGCATCGTGCGGGCCGCGATCGAGCACAACATGCTCTACGACGGCGGCAAGCGCCTGTGGGCCATCGGGCCGATGTTCCGGCGCGAAAAGCCGCAGCGCGGGCGTTTCCGGCAGTTCCACCAGATCGACGTCGAGGCGCTGGGCTTTGCCGGTCCCGACGTCGACGCTGAATTGATCCTGCTCGCGAGCGCGCTCTGGAAGGCGATCGGCCTGACCGACGTGCGGCTGGAACTCAACAGCCTTGGCCAACCGGCAGAGCGGGCGCAGCACCGTGCCCAGCTCATCGCGCACTTCGAGGCACATGCCGACAAGCTCGACGAGGACGGCAAGCGCCGCCTGCACAGCAACCCGCTGCGCATCCTCGACACCAAGAATCCGGCGATGAAGGACGTGGTCGAGTCGGCGCCGAGACTGATGGATTTCCTCGGTGCCGAATCGCTGGCGCACTTCGAGGGGTTGAAGGCCATCCTCGATGCCAACGGCGTTGCCTACACCATCAACCCGCGCCTCGTGCGCGGCCTCGACTACTACAACCTCAGCGTGTTCGAGTTCGTGACCGACCGGCTCGGCTCGCAGGGCACGGTGTGCGCCGGCGGCCGCTATGACGGCCTGTTCGAGCAACTCGGCGGCAAGCCTGCGCCTGCAGTGGGATGGGCGATCGGCGTGGAGCGCGTGCTCGACCTCATGAAGGAGCAGGGCACCCAGATCCCGGTACGGGCCCCCGATGTCTATGCCGTCGTGCCCGATGCTTCCGCCATGCCGGTGGCGCTGCGCACGCTGCAGCAGTTGCGTGACGCCGGCGTGCGTGTGCAGATGCACGCCGCCACGGCGGATGGCCTCGGCAGCTTCAAGTCGCAGTTCAAGCGGGCCGACAACAGCGGCGCCACCTACGCCCTGATCTTCGGCGCCGATGAACTTGCACGCGGCGAAGTGACTCTCAAGGCGCTGCGCGACGGAAGCGGCGCGCAAACCTCCCGGCCACTTGCTGAAGTGGCCGCCTGGGCCGCCACCCTACAATCGCCGGCTCCCAACAACTGACAGCGCATGGCAACCCATCTCGACCTCGAAGAACAGGAACAGCTCGACCAGCTCAAGCATTTCTGGAATACCTACGGCACCCTGATCACTTCGGTCGTGCTGCTCGTCGCTGGCGCCTTCGTGGCCTGGAACGGCTGGCAATGGTATGGCCGCAACAAGGCGGCGCAGGCCTCGTCGCTCTACGACGAGGTCGAGAAGACCGCGCAGGCGGGCGACCCGGCACGCATCGCTCTCGTGCTCGACGACATGAAGAAGCGCTTCGCCGGCACTGCCTATGCGCAGCAGGCCGGCCTGCTGGTCGCCAAGACGCTGTACGAGAAGGGCAATGCCGCAGGCTCGCGCGCCGAGCTCGAATGGGTCGCGCAGAACGCCATCGACCCTGGCTACAAGGCCATCGCCCGGCTGCGGCTGGCGGCCGAACTGCTCGACAGCAAGTCTTACGACGATGCCCTCAAGCAGCTCGACGGCAGCGTGCCCAAGGAATTCGAACCGTTGGTGGCCGACCGCAAGGGCGACATCTACCTGGCTCAAGGCAAGCGCGCCGAAGCGCAGACCGAATACCGCAAGGCGTGGACCGGCCTTGGCGCCACCTCGGACTATCGCCGTCTGGTTGAAATCAAGCTCAACGCGGTCGGTGTCGATCCGAAGAGCCTGGCACCCGTCGTCACCGTCACACCCGCAGCCCCCAAAACTCCCTGACCGCATCATGAATTTCAAGCGTTTCATGCCTGAATCGACCGCCCTGCGTGCGGGATCAGCTCTTGTTTTGGTAGCGTTTCTCGCCGCCTGTTCTGGCACCAGCAAGCCGAAGCCGGCCGAGCTGCCTGCCAACCCGGCCCTGATGGGCGTGCGCCAGGCCTGGACTGTGCGCATCCCCGATGTCCAGTTCCCGCTCAGCACCGACGTCAGCGGCGACACGGTTACCGTGGCTGGCAGTGACGGCACGGTGGTCGCCATCGACGCCCGCGCCGGCCGCGAAACCTGGCGCGTCAGTGCCGGTGCCCCACTGGCTGCAGGTGTCGGCAGCGACGGGTCGATGGCTGCGGTCGTCACCACCAGCAACGAGCTGGTCGCCATCGAGAACGGCAAGGTCCTGTGGAAGCAGAAGCTCTCGGCCCAGGCTTTCACCGCACCGCTGGTGGCAGGCCGCCGCGTGTTCGTGCAGACCGCCGACCGCAGCATCAGCGCCTGGGACGGCCAGAGCGGCCGTCGCCTCTGGATTCAGCAGCGCGCCGGAGAAAACCTGGTGCTGCGCAAGTCGGGCGTACTCATCGCCGTGGGCGACACGCTGGTGGCCGGCATCGGCGGCCGGTTGGTTGGCATCAACCCCGCCAACGGCACTTCGCGCTGGGAGTCGCCCATTGCGGCTCCGCGCGGCACCAACGACGTGGAGCGCCTGGTCGACCTGACCGGTAGCGTGAGCCGCTTTGGAGACACGGTTTGCGCCCGCGCTTACTACGCCAGCGTCGGCTGCGTCGAGACCGTGCGAGGTTCGCTGGTCTGGAGCAAGCCGGCTTCGGGCGCGGACGGCGTCAGCGGCGACAGCGGTTTTGTCTACGGCACCGAGTCCGACGGCAGCGTCGTGGCCTGGCGCCGTGCCGATGGTGAACGCGCCTGGCAGATGAGCCGTTTCAAGAGTCGCAACCTCACCGCACCGCTGGCCGTGGGCCGTTCACTGATCGTCGGCGAAGACACCGGCACGCTGCATTTCGTCTCGCGCGAAGACGGTGCGCTGCTCAATCGCATCACGCCGGATGGCTCGGCCATCACCGTCACGCCGGTACTGGCCGGCAACACGGTCGTGGTGGTGACTGCCAAGGGTGGCGTTTTTGGCTATCGCCCTGAATAACTTTTCTTTCTTTTTCCAAGGCCCGACCATGAATACCGAGCCATCGAAAGGCCGGCCATGAAGCCGGTCGTGGCCCTGGTCGGGCGGCCCAACGTTGGCAAGTCGACCCTCTTCAACCGCCTGACCCAGACGCGCGACGCCATCGTCGCCGACTTCGCCGGACTCACGCGCGACCGTCACTACGGCAACGGCCGCCTGGGCAAGCACGAGTTCATCGTGATTGACACCGGCGGCTTCGAGCCTGACGCGGGCAGCGGTATCTACAAGGAAATGGCCAAGCAGACTCGGCAGGCCGTGGCCGAGGCCGACGTGGTGATCTTCGTGGTCGACGCCCGTGAGGGCCTCTCGGCTCAAGACCACGACATTGCCAACGAACTGCGCCGCCTTGGCAAGCCCTGTGTGCTGGCGGCCAACAAGGCCGAGGGCATGCACGACGGCACCAAGCTGGTCGACTTCTACGAACTCGGCTTCGGCGACGTGCATGGCGTGTCGGCTGCGCACGGGCAGGGCATGCGCGACCTTGTCGAGCTTGCGCTGGAGCCGCTGAACCTGCCTGATCCCGACGACGAGACGGACGAGGACGAGGTCAACAAGCCGATCAAGCTGGCCGTGGCCGGCCGGCCCAATGTGGGCAAGTCCACGTTGATCAACACCTGGCTGGGTGAAGAGCGCCTGGTGGCCTTCGACATGCCGGGCACCACGCGCGACGCCATCTCCGTGCCTTTCGAGCGAAACGGCCAGCGCTTCGAGCTGATCGACACGGCCGGCCTGCGCCGCAAGGGCAGGGTGTTCGAGGCGATCGAGAAGTTCTCGGTGGTCAAGACGCTGCAGGCCATCGAGTCGGCCAATGTCGTGCTGCTGCTGCTCGACGCCACGCAGGGCGTGACCGACCAGGATGCGCACATTGCCGGCTACATCCTCGAGAGTGGCCGCGCGGTGGTGATCGCCATCAACAAGTGGGACGCGGTCGACAGCTACCAGCGCGAGCAGATCCAGCGGCAGATCGAGACCCGGCTGCCGTTCCTGAAGTTCGCGGCGCTGCATTTCATCTCGGCCATCAAGCGCCAGGGCCTGGGCCCGGTGTGGCAGGCGATTGCGCAGGCCCACAAGTCGGCCACGCGCAAGATGTCGACCCCTGTGCTGACACGCCTGCTGCTGGAGGCGGTGCAGTTCCAGGCGCCCAAGCGCGGCGGCATGTACCGCCCCAAGCTGCGCTATGCGCATCAGGGGGGTATGAACCCGCCGGTGATCGTGATCCACGGGAATTCGCTGGAGCATGTCACCGACGCTTACAAGCGCTTCCTCGAGGGGCGCTTCCGCAAGGAATTCGACCTTGTGGGTACCCCCTTGCGCATCGAGTTCAAGAGCTCGCACAATCCATTTGCCGACAAGGACGATTGAGGGGGCTTGGCGGCCGATGGCGGCCAATGAGTTGCAGCAGGAGTGGAAGTTCCGCCTTTTGAGAACCGTTATTTTCTCAAGGCTTTTGACCCCGATTGCTGCAGCGCAGAAACCCTGTGTTAAGGTCATCTCTCCAACAACTACTCTTGAACACGGAGAATATCGTGAGCAATAAAGGGCAACTCCTGCAAGACCCGTTTCTGAACACCCTGCGTCGTGAGCACGTGCCGGTTTCCATTTATTTGGTGAACGGTATCAAGCTGCAGGGCCAGATCGAGTCTTTTGACCAGTACGTCGTGTTGCTTCGCAATACGGTGACGCAAATGGTCTACAAGCACGCCATTTCCACCATCGTGCCGGGTCGTGCCGTCAACTTCTCGGCTGCCGAGAACGACGACGCCGCAGCCTGATCGCGCGGAGCGCGGCGGCTCTGCTGCCGCGCTTTTTCCCAATTTCTGATCCCGCTTGTCTGAACTGATCCCCCGCCAGGAAGGCGCCGCCGTTCTCGTCGGCGTCGATTTCGGGCTGCCCCATTTCGACAGCGAACTCGAGGAACTCGGCCTGCTTGCGCAGACCGCGGGCCTGACGCCCGTCGCCCGTCTTGCGTGCAAGCGCAAGGCGCCCGATGCGGCATTGTTCGTTGGCAGCGGCAAGGCCGAAGAAATCAAGGAGCTGGCTGCCCTGTACAGGGCGAGCGAGGTCATCTTCGACCAGGCCCTGAGCCCCGCGCAGCAGCGCAACCTCGAGCGCCAGCTCGACGTTGCCGTCTACGACCGGACCTTCCTCATCCTCGAGATCTTCGCCCAGCGCGCGCGTTCGCACGAAGGCAAGCTGCAGGTCGAGCTGGCTCGCCTGCAGTACCTCAGCACGCGGCTGGTCCGTCGCTGGTCCCACCTGGAGCGCCAGACCGGCGGTGCCGGTGTGCGCGGCGGCCCGGGTGAAAAGCAGATCGAGCTCGACCGCCGGATGATCAGCGAGTCGATCAAGCGCACACGCGAGCGTCTTGCCAAGGTGCAGAAGCAGCGCGGCACGCAGCGCCGCCAGCGCGAGCGCCGCGAGACCTTCAACATCTCCCTGGTGGGCTACACCAACGCGGGCAAGTCGTCGCTGTTCAATGCGCTGGTCAAGGCCCGCGCCTATGCGGCCGACCAGCTGTTCGCCACGCTCGATACCACTACGCGCAACCTCTACCTGGGCAGTACCGAAGATGGACGGAGGCGGCAGGTATCGATCTCCGACACCGTGGGTTTCATCCGCGACCTGCCGCACGGCCTGGTCGATGCCTTCAAGGCCACGCTGCAGGAGGCGGTCGACGCCGACCTGCTGCTGCACGTGATCGACGCCTCCAACCCGCATTACCCCGAGCAGATGGCCGAGGTGCAGGCGGTGCTGCGCGAGATCGGTGCCGACACCGTTCCGCAGCTTTTGGTATTCAACAAGCTCGACGCCCTTGAAAGCGCGCAACATCCGCTGCATCTGCAGGACGAGATGGAAATCGACGGCGTGCAGATCCCCCGCATCTTCCTCAGCGCCAAGAGCGGTGAGGGCGTGCCGCTGTTGCGCGCCGAGCTCGCCCGGCAGTCGGGTTCCGTAGCCGATACGATGACCCCTGGGGCAAACGCTGAATTGCACGATGCAGCCGATTGATTGGGCACAATCCCGCCACTGACAAGAGAACGAAGCGAATGAATTCAAAGCCAGCGCGGAGAGGGTTTCTGGGCATGTTCAACCTGAACGATGGCCGATGGGGGCGCGGCGACGAGCCGTCGTCCTCCAACGGCGACCGCCCGGCCGGCAACCGCCCCCCCGATGCCAATCCCCCCGGCGCACCGACGCCCCCGCCTCCGGGCAACAACAACAGCAACGACAACCGTCCCCGTGGACAAGGCCCCAACCAGGGCCCGCCTGACCTCGACGAACTCTGGCGCGACCTCAATCGCAAGCTCGGCGGCTTCTTCGGCGGCAAGGGTGGCGGCAACCGTCCCAACGGCGGCAGCAGCGGCGGTGGTGGCAACGGCTACAGGCCCGACATGAAAAACGCAGGATTCGGCCTCGGCCTCGTGGCCGCAGTGGCCGTCCTGATCTGGCTCGGCACCGGCTTCTTCATCGTGAACGAAGGCCAGCAGGCCGTCGTCACGCAGTTCGGCAGCTACAAGAGCACCGTGGGTGCAGGCTTCAACTGGCGCCTGCCGTATCCCATTCAGCGCCACGAAGTGGTGGTGACCACGCAGATCCGCTCCGCCGACGTGGGCCGCGATGCCATCGTGCGCTCCACCGGCCTGCGCGAATCGGCGATGCTGACCGAAGACGAGAACATCGTCGAGATCAAGTTCGCCGTGCAGTACCGCCTGAGCGACCCGCGCGCATGGCTCTACGAGAGCAAGTCGCCCGCCGACACCGTCGTGCAGGTGGCCGAAACCTCCGTGCGCGAGGTGGTGGGCAAGATGAAGATGGACGCCGCGCTGGCCGAAGAGCGCGACCAGATCGCACCGCGCGTGCGTGCGCTGATGCAGACCATCCTCGACCGCTACAAGATCGGCGTCGAAGTCGTCGGCATCAACCTGCAGCAGGGCGGCGTGCGTCCGCCCGAGCAGGTGCAGGCCGCGTTCGACGACGTGCTCAAGGCTGGCCAGGAGCGCGAGCGCACCAAGAACGACGCGCAGGCTTATGCCAACAACGTGGTGCCGCTCGCCACTGGTACGGCTTCGCGCCTGAAGGAAGAGTCCGAGGCCTACAAGGCGCGGATCGTGGCGCAGGCCCAGGGTGATGCAGGCCGCTTCAGCGCGGTGCTGGCCGAGTACCAGAAAGCCCCGCAGGTGACGCGCGATCGCATGTACACCGACGCCATGCAGCAGATCTACGCCAGCACGACCAAGGTGCTGGTCGACAGCAAGCAGGGCTCGAACCTGCTGTACCTGCCACTCGACAAGCTCATGCAGATGAGCGGCAACAGCGGCGCCGCCGCGGCCACCCCGGTCGATGCGGCCAGTCCCAACGTTGCCGGCACCGCGCCGGCCCAGTCCTCGGTGATCCCGGTGGCCCCCGCGACGACCGATGTGCGTGGCCGCGATGGCCGCTCGCGTGACCGCGACGTGCGTTGAGAAAGGCCCGAAAGAATATGAACAGAATCGGATTCATCGCCACGTCGATCCTCGTGCTGCTCGTGCTGGCAAGCTCGACGCTCTTCGTGGTCGACCAGCGCCAGTTCGGCGTGGTCTATGCCCTCGGCCAGATCAAGCAGGTCATTACCGAGCCCGGCCTGAACTTCAAGCTGCCGCCGCCGTTCCAGAACGTGTCGTACATCGACAAGCGCCTGCTGACGCTGTCGAGCGTGGACACCGAGCCCATGCTCACCGCCGAGAAGCAGCGCGTGGTGATCGACTGGTACGTGCGCTGGCGCATCTCCGACCCGCAGGCCTACATCCGTAACGTCGGCCTCGACGAGAACGCCGGTGCGATGCAGCTCAACCGCGTGGTGCGCAATGCGTTCCAGGAAAATATCAACAAGCGCACCGTGCGTGACCTGATCTCGGTGCGCCGCGAAGCCCTCATGGCCGACGTGCAGCGCGAAGTGCTGTCGGTGGTGAAGGGTGCCAAGCCCTGGGGCGTGGACGTGGTCGACGTGCGCATCACGCGTGTCGACTACGTGGAAGCCATCACTGAATCGGTCTATCGCCGCATGGAAGCCGAACGCAAGCGCGTGGCCAACGAGCTGCGTTCGACCGGTACGGCTGAAGGCGAAAAGATTCGCGCCGATGCCGATCGCCAACGCGAGGTGATCGTGGCGAACGCCTACCGCGACGCCCAGAAGATCAAGGGTGAGGGCGATGCCCAGGCCGCTTCCGCTTACAGCGAGGCCTTCGGCCGCGATCCGCAGTTTGCGCAGTTCTACCGAAGCCTCGATGCCTACAAGCAGAGCTTTAACAAGAAGAGCGACGTGATGGTGCTCGACCCATCGTCGGACTTCTTCCGCGCCATGCAAGGCTCGGGCTCCACCACCAACGCATCTCGTCGTTGATTCTTCGCCAGGAGCCGTGAGCGCCGACACTTTCTGGAGCGCATTGGCGCTCGTCCTGGTGATCGAAGGCATCCTGCCTTTCGTCTCGCCGGGAGGGTGGCGGCGCGGCTTCGGGCAGCTCATGCAGCTGCGCGACGGCCAGCTTCGTTTCTTCGGACTTTGCAGCATCCTGCTGGGTTTGATACTGCTCTGGATCCTGGCCTAGTCTTGGGCTGGTCGCGGTCCCGGTAGAATCCCGGTTTAACCACGCCCCCGATCCCCATGTCCGCCTGGGTCCTCCCGGATCACATTGCCGATGTGCTGCCCTCCGAGGCGCGCCACATCGAAGAACTTCGACGCCAGCTGCTCGATACCGCCCGTGGCTATGGCTACGAGCTGGTGATGCCGCCGCTGCTCGAGCATCTCGAATCGCTGCTCTCGGGCACCGGCGAGGCACTCGATCTCCAAACCTTCAAGCTTGTCGACCAGCTTTCCGGCCGCAGCATGGGCCTGCGTGCCGACACCACCCCCCAGGTGGCGCGCATCGATGCCCACCTGCTGAACCGTGACGGTGTTGCCCGCCTGTGCTATTGCGGTCCGGTGCTTCACACCCGGCCAGATCGCCCGCACGCCACCCGTGAGCCCCTGCAGTTCGGCGCCGAGATCTACGGCCATGCCGGTCTCGAAGCGGACATCGAAACCTTGCTGCTGGCGCTCGACTGCCTCGATGCCGCCGGCCTGCGCGACGGCGTGATCGTCGACCTGGCCGATGCTCGCATCGTGCGCGCCTTGTTCGCTGGCGTGCCGGTCGATGCGGCCGCGCTGGCCCGGGTGCATGCAGCGCTGGCCGCCAAGGACGCGAGCGAACTCGAATCGCTCACCAAGGATTTCCCCGCCGCCTCGCGCGAGGGGCTGCGTGCCCTCATCCAGCTGTACGGCGACGCGTCGGTGCTCGACGAGGCCGCCAAGGCCCTGAAAGGCACGCCCGCCGTGGGCGCTGCTCTGGCCGACCTGAAGCAGCTCGCCGCCGGTCTGCAGGGCGTGGCCGGTCGCCAGATCAGCTTCGACCTGGCCGACCTGCGCGGCTATGCGTATTACAGCGGTATGCGCTTCGGCATCTACGTGCCCGGCGCGGCCGATTCGCTGGTGCGCGGCGGCCGCTATGACGAAGTGGGGGCCGTGTTCGGCCGCAACCGTCCGGCGGTCGGCTTCAGCCTCGACGTGCGCGAACTGGTCGGCGTGCTGCCGGCCCGCCCGCTGCGCGCCGCCATCCGTGCACCCTGGAGCGACGCGGCCGGGCTGCGTCAGGCAATTGCCCAATTGCGCAAGGCCGGCGAAACGGTAGTCTGCGTGCTGCCGGGCCATGGCAGCGAAATCGATGAATTCCACTGCGACCGCGAGCTCGTCGAGCAAGCTGGCCAGTGGACTGTCCGAGCGATCTGAATTTTTGAAGTAATGGAACGAGCATGAGCGTAACCACCGGAAGAAACGTGGTCGTCGTCGGCACCCAATGGGGCGACGAGGGCAAAGGCAAGCTGGTCGACTGGCTGACGGAAAGCGCCCAGGGCGTGGTCCGCTTCCAGGGCGGCCACAACGCGGGCCACACGCTGGTCATCAACGGTGTGAAAACCGCGTTGCACCTGATCCCGAGCGGCATCATGCGGCCCGGCGTCAAGTGCTACATCGGCAACGGCGTGGTGCTGTCGGCCGCCAAGCTGTTCGAGGAAATCGAAGGGCTGGAGAAGGCTGGCGTCGAGGTGCGTTCGCGCCTGCGCATCAGCGAGGCCTGCCCGCTGATCCTGCCGTTCCACGCCGCGCTGGACATCGCGCGCGAGGCCTACCGCGAAAAGGGCGGCATCGAGAAAATCGGCACCACCGGCCGCGGCATCGGCCCGGCCTACGAAGACAAGATCGCCCGCCGCGCACTGCGCGTGCAGGACCTGAAGCACCCTGAGCGTTTCGCGGCCAAGCTGCGCGTGTTGCTCGACCTGCACAACCACGTGCTGACGCAGGTGCTGAGCGCCCCGGCCATCGACTTCGACGAAGTCTTCAACGAAGCGATGAAGCACGCCGAGCTGCTCAAGCCCATGATGGCTGACGTTTCACGCGAGCTGAACGACGCGCACAGGAACGGCGCCAACCTGCTGTTCGAAGGCGCACAGGGCACGCTGCTCGACGTCGACCACGGCACCTACCCGTACGTCACTTCCAGCAACTGCGTGGCCGGCAATGCCGCTGCCGGTTCGGGCGTGGGCCCGGGCATGCTGCACTACATCCTCGGCATCACCAAGGCCTATTGCACGCGCGTGGGCGGCGGTCCGTTCCCCACCGAACTCGACTGGGCCACGCCCGGCACCCCGGGCTACCACATGAGTACCGTGGGCGCCGAAAAGGGCGTGACCACCGGTCGCAGCCGACGTTGCGGCTGGTTCGACGCCGCGCTGCTCAAGCGCTCGGCGCAGGTCAACGGCCTGTCGGGCCTGTGCATCACCAAGCTCGACGTGCTGGACGGCCTCGAAAAGCTCGAGCTGTGCACCGGCTACGAACTCGACGGCGAAATCACCGACATCCTGCCGATGGGCGCTGACGAGATCGAGCGCTGCACGCCAATCTACGAGACCCTCGAAGGCTGGAGTGAAAGCACCGTTGGCGTCACGCAGTACGACAAGCTGCCGATCAATGCGCGCCTGTACCTGCAGCGCATCGAGCAGGTCACTGGCGTGCCGATCCACATGGTGTCGACCAGCCCCGACCGTGACCACACGATCATGATGCGCCACCCCTACCTGGCCGACTGAAGAGGAAAAGAAGAACCATGTTGACCGAAGACGGCAAGCATCTCTATGTCAGCTACGACGAGTACCACAACCTGATCGAAAAGCTCGCGATCAAGGTGCATCAGTCGGGCTGGCAGTTCGACACCATCCTGTGCCTGGCGCGCGGCGGCATGCGCCCTGGCGACGTGCTCTCGCGCATCTTCGACAAGCCGCTGGCGATCATGTCGACCAGCTCGTACCGCGCCGACGCCGGCACGGTGCAGGGTCACCTCGACATCGCCCGCTTCATCACCACGCCCAAGGGCGAGATCGCCGGCCGCGTGCTGCTGGTGGACGACCTGGCCGACTCGGGGCACACGCTGCATGCCGTGATGGACATGCTGCGCAACAACTACCCGCCCATCACCGAGCTGCGCAGCGCGGTGATCTGGACCAAGGCGCTGTCGACCTTCACGCCCGACTACCAGGTGGAATTCCTTGCCACCAACCCGTGGATCCACCAGCCCTTCGAAGGCTACGACTCCATGGGCGCCGAGAAGCTGATCGAGAAGTGGTCGGTCTGATCCATCGGCCGACCCTTCGGCAATAAGCAGCGCCGCCGGCTCACCCGGCGTCGCTGAGCATCGCGGTGTAGCGCCGCTGCATTTCTTCCGGCGTCAGCTTCTCGATGCTGTGCCCCACGTTCCAGCGATGGCCGAAGGGGTCATGAAAGACGCCGGAACGTTCCCCATAAAACTGATCCTGCGGCGCCATGTTCAGCGTGGCGCCTGCGGCGACCGCGCGCGCCACCACCGCGTCGGCATCGTCCACGTGCAGGTGCAACGTGACGGCCGTGCCGCCCAGCGTCTTTGCGCTGTGGATGTTGAATTCGGCAAATTCGTCCGAGATCATCAGGATCGCGCCATTGTTGAAGTCCAGCTCCGCATGGCCGATGCGGCCGCTCGGCTCGGTCAGGCGAAAGATTTCCTTCACCTCGAAGACCTTGCAATAGAACTCGATGGCTGCGCCGGCATCGTGGACGCAGAGGTACGGAAACAGTTCGTGGATGGCCATGCTCTTGTCCAGTCGGGTTGATGAGACGGCTGCGATTCTGGCGACCGTTGCTTTTCAGGTCTTGAACAAATTTGACCTGCGGGTGAGTAGTCAGATTCGCACATGCCGGGACGATGCTGGCGCTGCTCGCCGGTACGCCTGCGGCGACATGCCGGCGATGGCCAGGAAATCGCGGTTGAAGTGCGCCTGGTCGCTGTAGCCGGCCTGCAGCGCCAGATCGACCCAGGGCTGGGTGGGGTCCATGGCGAACTGCCCGATCACGCGGTCGAAGCGCAGCATGCGCGCGTACTGCTTGGGCGCCAGGCCGGTCATGCCGCGGAACAGAGCGATGAAGCGCCGGTGGCTGTAGCCGCTTTGCTTCACCAGTTCGCGGATGGCGCCGGCCTGCGCATCGTCGTCACGGGCGCGCGCCCTTGCCATGCTGGCCAGTGCCTGCGCCACCGCAGGATGCAGTCCGTGCATGGCGGAGGCGGCGAGGCGCGCGCCCAGCAGGGCATCGGCGATCGCGAGTTGCCGCGCCAGCGAGTCGGTGCCGTGGAACTGCTCTAGCGCGAAGTCAGCGTCCGCGCCCCAGAGCGCGTCCAGCGATGTGTGCCGGTCGGCCAGCGCGTCCTCGGGTACACCGAGCAGCGCCTTGGCCGCGCCCGGCTGCAGCATGGCGCCCACCGAGCGCGTTTGCACCGACACGTCGCGCACGAAAAACGCCGAGCGGGCTCCGCCCACCATGGCATGGCCCACCGTGAAGCCCCGCGCATCGGCATCGTCCTGGAACAGGCGCAAGGGCGGCCCCGAAAGCCGGAACACGAGGTGCATGCCACCCGTGGGCAGCACGTGTTCGCGCGCGCCCGGCCGTCCCTCGTGCGGCCCATCGGGCGCGCAGGCCCACAGGAGCCGCACAAAGGGCCGCAGATGAGGGGAGGGTGGTCGGGTCAGCTGCATGCGCGGGAAGTGTCTGCCGAGCCGCCACGCGGCGCAATCACCCCGCCCGCGAAATCCCCGGATGCGGCGCTCGCGCTAGCATCGCTCCATGAGCAAGCCTTCCACGACCCTGATCCACCACCCCTACGTTCCGCCAGCCACCTTCGCCGCGCCGCAGCCCGGCGTGTTCAAGGCATCGACCGTGTTCTTCGCCGACGTGGCCGCCATGCGCGCGCGCGACTGGCGCACCAAGGCCGGCTACACCTACGGCCTGCACGGCACGCCCACCACCTTCACGCTCGAAGAGCGCCTGGCCACGCTCGAAGGCGGCACCGAATGCCTGCTCGTGCCCAGCGGGCTGGCGGCCATCTCGCTGGTGTCGTTCGCCTTCCTCAAGACCGGCGACGAGGTGCTGATCCCCGACAACGCCTACGGCCCCAACAAGGCGCTGGCCACCGGCGAACTGGCGAATTTCGGTATTACCCATCGCATGTACGACGCGATGAATCCGGCCGACCTCGCGGCCAAGCTGTCGGACCGCACGCGGCTGGTCTGGGTCGAGGCGGCGGGCTCGGTGACGATGGAGTTTCCCGACCTGCCTGCGCTCGTGAACGTTTGCCGCGCGCGCGGCGTGATGACCGCGCTCGACAACACCTGGGGCGCGGGCCTGGCCTTTGCGCCTTTCGATTTCAACGACAGCGGGCAGGGCGTTGACATCTCGGTGCACGCGCTCACCAAGTACCCGAGCGGCGGCGGCGACGTGCTCATGGGCAGCGTGATCACGCGCGACGAGCGGCTGCACCGCGCGCTCAAGCTCACGCACATGCGCATGGGCTTCGGCATCGGCGTGGGCGACGTAGAGACGCTGCTGCGCTCGCTGCCCAGCATCGCGTTGCGCTATGCCGCCCACGACCGCGCGGCGCGCGAGTTGGCCGGCTGGCTCAACGGCTGCGACGAGATCGCGCAGGTGCTGCACCCCGCGCTCGAAGACTCGCCCGGGCACGTGCACTGGCGCGCGCTGTGCGGCGCGACCGACCTGGCCGCAGGCCTGTTCTCGGTGGTGTTCGACGAGCGCTACAGCACCGAGCAGGTCGACCGTTTCTGCGACAGCCTGCAGCTGTTCCGCCTCGGCTATTCGTGGGGCGGTCCCATCAGCCTGGTGGTGCCGTACGACATCGGCCTGATGCGCGATGCCTCCGTGGCACGCTGGCCTTACAAGGGCACGCTCGTTCGTTTTTCGATCGGCCTCGAAGATGTGGAGGACCTGCGCGCCGACTTGCAGCAGGCGCTGGCGCGGATGTAAAAAATCGCTTCTCGCTCTCTGGGAGCGTCAGTGGGTACCGTCTTGGGACTGCACCGTTATCGCTTACAGTAGGCCACGCGCAGTCACCCTGACTGCCTCGCCCAAGGAGAAGCAGTGGCAACACCCAATTACGGCTACGAGAAGCGCCAGAAAGAGCTGGCCAAGAAGAAGAAGAAGGAAGAAAAGCTCCGGGAAAAGGCGAACCGCAAACTCAATCCGAGCAGCGACGGCTTGGCCCCCGGAGATCCGGAAACCGACGTGGCCTCGCTCGAACGCGATCCACCCACGGTGCCCGAGTTGCCCACCAAGAACGGTTGATCCGCTCCTGGCGTACCCATCAAGAAGCCGCCGCAGGCCTGCGCCTGCGGCGGCTTTTTTCTTGATTATTTCGGCAGCAGCTTGCGCAGCTCGGGCCAGACGTTGTCCAGCAGTTGCGGCTGCGCCGCGGCCGTCGGGTGGATGCGGTCGGCCTGGAACAGCGAGAGCGCATCGGGCGCATCGGCCACGCCCTTGAGCAGGAAGGGCACGAGCGCGGACTTGGTCGCGCCCGCCACCTTGGAGAACACCGCTTCGAAGCGCCGCGTGTAGTCGCCGCCGTAGTTCGGCGGCACCTGGATGCCGACGATCAGCACCTTCGCGCCCGCGGCCTGCGCGGCCTTGGTGATCTGCATCAGGTTGCTTTCGGTGTCGGAGAGCGGCAGGCCGCGCAGCGCGTCGTTGGCGCCGAGCTCCAGCACCACGTGGCTGGGCTTGTGCTGCGCCAGCAGCGAAGCAAGGCGCGAGCGCCCGCCGGAGCTGGTGTCGCCGCTGATGCTGGCGTTGACCACGGTGGCCGCGATCTTCTGCTGCGCAAGCCTTTTTTCCAGCAAGGGTACCCAGCCTTCGCCGCGCTTGAGGCCGTACTCTGCGCTCAGCGAATCGCCGAGCACCAGGATCACCGGCTTGCCAGCCATCGGTACCTGGGCCTGAGCCTGGGCCTGCGCCGCGGTCGTCCATAGCCCCGCGCTGCCGAGCGCGGCGGTGGTCAAGATAAAGTCACGTCGATTCAAAACCAAAGCCTTTCCATGTCCCAACCCCCGTCTGATGCAATTGTCGCCGTCGAGCATGTCTTCAAGTCCGTCACCGATTCGGCCGGCACGCTGGACATTCTGCAGGACATCGATTTCACCCTCGGCGCGCGGGAAACCGCGGCCATCGTCGGCGCCTCGGGCTCCGGCAAGAGCACGCTGCTGTCGATCATCGCGGGGCTGGACACGCCCACGCGCGGCACGGTGCGCATCGCCGGCGAAGACATCTTCGCCATCGACGAGGACGAGCGCGCCGCCGTGCGCGCGCAGCGCGTGGGCTTCGTGTTCCAGAGCTTTCAACTGCTCGGCAACCTGAGCGCGCTCGAAAACGTGATGCTGCCGCTGGAGCTGGCCAACCGCAAGGACGCGCGCAAGGCTGCCACCGAAATGCTCGGCCGCGTCGGCCTCGGCCAGCGGCTCGGGCACTACCCCAAGGTGCTCTCGGGCGGCGAGCAGCAGCGCGTGGCGCTGGCCCGCGCCTTCGTGGTGCAGCCGGCGCTGCTGCTGGCCGACGAACCCACCGGCAGCCTCGACTTCGCCACCGGCGAGCAGGTGATGCGGCTGATGTTCGACCTCAATCGCGAACTCGGCACCACGCTCGTGCTCGTCACCCACGACCGGGGCATCGCGGCCCGATGCGAGCGACGCATCACCATCGAGGCCGGTCGTGTCGCACTTAATGAAAAAGTGGCTCTGGCGCCCGCCTGACAAGCGCAATAAGCTATTAAACATAAGTAAATAGCCAGCCACACAGGAGATATTCATGGAGGAGCTTCCGACCGACGCCGTCCTGGCGCTGCAGCGCGGCAGGATGATCGAGGCCATCAAGATCGTGCGCGCCCGCACGGGCGTGGACCTCAAGTCGGCCAAGGACGCTGTCGATCGCTACGCCGACAGGCTGGAGCGGGGAGAAGGCGAAGCCAGCGGACGCGGTGCGCCTGCCGCCGCCATGCAGGACCGCGGCTTCGCCTCCATGCCCTCCATCGCACTCGCAGCCCTGGCGCAGGGCAACAAGATCGAGGCCATCCGCCTCACGCGCGAAGCCACGGGCCTGAGCCTGTCCGCGGCCAAGCGGCTGGTCGACAACCATGACGATCCGGCGCTCGGAAGTTTCAGCCCCCTGACCCAGCACATGCCCCGCCGCCAGATGGACGAACCGGGCCGCGTGCATGGCGACGGCTACAAATGGCTGCCGGCGTTGATCATCGTGCTGGCGGCGGTCATGGCCTGGTTGTTGATTGCCGGAAAGGCTTGAGTCGATGATCGTTCCCCAGTTCTGGGCCGAAGGCCGTATCCAGGAGAGCGTGGCCGGCAAGCAGTTCACCGTGCGCCGCTTCGGCTGGTCCGACGAGAGCCCGCTGGCCGCGCAGGCGCACGCCGACCAGCGCACGCGCGATGCCTTCGATCGCATCGTCCACAAGGGCGAGAAGCTCGAGCGCCGCGAACGCAAGATGCCCTACAACGGCGCCGACGGCATGCCGATCCGCGAGGAAATCGTCGAGCGCCAGGGCGACACCGTCATCACGCGCAACACCTACGGCGCGCGCTGCCTCAACACGCCCGACGTGCTGTTCGTCGACATCGACTTCGAGGAGCCCTTGCGCGGCAGCGTGTTCGGCTTTGCGCTGGTGCCGGCGCTGATCGCCGGGGTGGTCGGTGGCTGGGCCGCCAAGACCTGGCTGGGCGGGCTGATCGCGGGCATCGTGGTCTTCGTCGTGGCATGGGTCATCGGCCAGCGCAAGAAGCGCGGCGAGCACAGCGGCAACCCCGCGCCTGAGAAGCGGGCGGCCGAGCGCATCGGGCGCTTCATGCAGCAGCACCCCGACTGGCACCTGCGCATCTACCGCACGCCCGCAGGCTTCCGGGTGCTGGCGATGCACGATGTCTTCGATCCGACCGACACCGCGGTGGCCGACTGCTTTCATGCAATGGGTGTCGACAAGGTCTACGCACGCATGTGCCGCAACCAGAAATGCTTTCGTGCCCGGGTGAGTGCCAAGCCCTGGCGCATCGGCATCGGCGAACACATGCGGCCCCAGCCGGGCATATGGCCGGTGTCGCCCGAGAAGCTGCCTGCGCGCGACGCCTGGATCGCGCGCTACGAAAAGGCAGCTGAGGGTCACGCGGCCTGTCAGTACCTGGAGAGCGTGGGCAACGGTGCGAAGGTGCATCCGAGCGCGCTGGCGGTGCAGGAACTGCACGACGAGCGCACTCGCGCGCTCAGTGGTTTGCCGATCGCCTGACCACGCGAAATGGCCAGGTCCCGGGGGTAGGGATAATCCAGGGATGTCTTCCCCCAAAGTGATCTTCGGCTTCCATGCCGTAGGCGTGCGCATCAAGACCGCGCCTAAATCGGTGCTCGAAGTGATGTTCGACGCCAGCCGGCGCGATGCGCGCATGAAACAGTTCATCGCGCGTGCGCAGGAGGCCGGTGTGCGGCTGGTCGAGGCCGACGGCCTGCGGCTGTCCAAGCTCAGCGGCAGCCACGGCCACCAGGGCGTGGTGGCACGGGTCGAACCCGTGGTTCAGGTCCGCTCGCTCGACGAACTGCTCGAAGGCCTCGAAGAGGCCGGCACCGTGCCCCTGTTGCTGGTGCTCGACGGCGTGACCGACCCGCACAACCTCGGCGCCTGCCTGCGCGTGGCCGACGGCGCCGGCGCGCATGCGGTCATCGCCCCCAAGGACCACGCGGCCGGCATCAACGCCACCGTGGCCAAGGTGGCGAGCGGCGCGGCCGAGACGGTGCCGTACTTCATGGTCACCAACCTCGCGCGTACCCTGAACGAACTCAAGGAACGCAACATCTGGTGCGTGGGCACCAGCGACGATGCCCCGGGCACCATCTACCAGAGCGACTTCAAGCGCCCCCTGGCGCTGGTGCTGGGCGCCGAAGGCGAAGGCATGCGGCAGCTCACGCGCAAGACCTGCGACGAGCTGGTGAGCATTCCGATGGCCGGCGCGGTCGAGAGTCTGAATGTCTCGGTGGCCAGTGGCGTGTGCCTCTACGAGGCGATGCGCCAGCGCGGCGCCTGAGCGCCGTCTCTTTTAGCTTTTGGGCAGCGATCCACCCTTGCGGTGGAAGTAGATGAGCTCCGCCACCCGCCGCATCTGCGGCGTGCCCAGCAGGTGGTCGAACATCCAGTCGCTCTGGAAATGGTCGAAGGCCCAGCGCAGCGCGCGCTTGAGCCGGAAGCCCGGGTAGCCACGAACGAACCACGTGGCCGGGTCGCCGGCCTCGCCGCGCACGAAGCGCGCTACGGCCTCGCCCGCGCGCTCCCCGTGCAGCAGCGCTGTGTGGATACCGCCGGCAGTCACCGGCGACACCATGCCCGCCGCATCGCCCACCAGCAGGGCCCGCTCGCGCGCCACCACCGGCAGCACGCCGCCGCACGGGATCATTCCCGCACGCACCGCGACCGGCGGGGCGTCGCCGGGCGTGACCACCGAGGCAATCTTGCGCAGCAGCGGATCGAGCTTCAGCGCGCCCGCGCTGTTGTGCACCGTGCGGCGCGCCAGCCCGATCTGGCTCACGCCGACCCCGTCGAGCGCCCAGCCGATATAGCCGGGCGCGAGCTTGCGGTCGATGAAGCAATGCAGCAGGCCGGGCGCCATACGCGCGCCCTGGTACTCGTGCTCGATGCCGTAGAGGAAGCGCGTGTTGCGCGACAGGCCCAGGGCCTTGGCAACGCGCGAGTGGGGGCCGTCAGCGCCCACGAGGTAGGTGGCCGTGATGCAGGGCCCTTGCGTCACCGGCACTTCCCACCGGCCGTTGAGCCACAGCGCCTGCTCGAACAGCGTGTCCAGCCGCACGTCGACGCCGCTGGCGCGGGCCGAGCCGACCATCCAGTCGAGCAGGGCGGGCGCGTCGGTGGCCCAGAACCAGTAGCCCGGCGCGTGCAGGTCGACATGGCGCATGTTGGGCGCATAGAGCCGCACGCCTTCGATGCGGCGCACTAGCGCGGGCGGCACTTCGGCCAGCCACGGCACGCTGTCGACCGCGTCCTTGACGATGATGCCGGTGGTGTGCAGCTTGGCGCCAGCACTGCTCTTCTTCTCCAGCACCATCACGCTGAGGCCTGCAAGGGCCGCGGCCCGGGCACAGGCCAGGCCCGCAAAGCTCGCGCCCACGACGAGAAGGTCGACCTTGATGTTGCCGGGGCTTGCTGCCGGAGCCGGGGCCGGCTGGGGCGCTGTGCAGGATGAGGAGGCGAGGGGAGAAAAGAAGCTGGAAGAAGTGTGCATGGGGCAGCCAACTGGATTCGATGCGCACCGCGGTCTGCGGTGCGCATGCGAAGTTAGCTACGCCATGTGCGTGCGGCGTGAAGCCTGTGTGAACCTGATGGATGCACCCGGCCGGTCAGGACGGATCCTTGCCACGCGTGCGGCTCACCGCGCTGAAGATGCCGATCCCCAGCAGGATCACTGCCCCGATGCCGATGTAGAGCGTCGGCACGCCGGCGACGGAGGCGCCCCAGATGAGGCCGCCCAGGAAGATCACGAAACCGATCATGTAGAGCGCGAATGACATCGTCGTTCCTCTGGAAGCTGAGATGCCTTGCAGTATCCCGAGGGGTGGCAGGTGCCACACAGGCGTCGACCGCCAGTGCGTGTCGGAGCTTGCCTACCCTGCGCGTGCGGCTACTCCGGGCTTGCCGCCAGCAGATAGCGGCAGGCGGTGCGCCCCAGCGCCTTGAAGACCAGCGGCCGGTCCACGCCGAAGTCGAGGCAGTCGCCCGGTGCGAGTTCGAAGCGCTCGTCGCCGTAGTCCACCCGCAGCGCGCCTTCGAGCATCCAGAGGCATTGCCGGTAGGGCTTGCCGCTCCAGCGCGGGTAGTCGACCTGCGCCGAGCGCGGCAGCTCGACCTCGACCAACTCGACGCCGCTGCCCGCATGACGCTCGGCGACCTGGCGCCGCAGGTAGCCGGCTTTCGGGTCGCGCCAGACCTCCTGCTCGGCGCGCGTGCGCAGGCGCTGTGGCTGCTCTTTCTCTTCCGTCAGGAGCTGCGCCAGCGGCACCCCGAGCCCGGCGGCCAGCCGGCCCAGCAGCACGGCCGTGGGGCTGCTCTGCGCACGCTCCACCTTGGAAATCATGGCCTTGCTCACGCCCGAACGCTCAGCCAGCTCCGCGAGGCTCAGTGCTTGCGCCTGCCTCAGCGCCAGCAGCCGGGTGGCGATGAGCATGTCGATGTTCTGGCCGGGCGCGTCGGCAGGAGATGAATCGTTTCTCATATGAGATTATTATTCTCCTATATTGAACGAAATTTCAACGAGGACACCATGCGTCTCATCCCCTGCACAGAAGAAGCGCATTCCGCCGCGATCCTGGCCATCCTCAACGAGGCCATCGTCACTTCTACCGCTCTGTACGACTACAAGCCGCGCACGCCAGAGAACATGGTCGCGTGGTTCGCCACCAAGCGTGCCAACGGCTTTCCCGTGATAGGTGCCGTGGACGATGCCGGCAACCTGCTGGGTTTCGCCAGCTACGGCACGTTCCGTGCCTTTCCCGCCTACAAGTACACGGTGGAACACTCGGTCTATGTCGACAGCGCGCACCGCGGCGAGGGCCTGGGCCGCACGCTGATGGAAGCGATCATTGCCGAGGCCATCGCGCGCGACGTGCACGTGATGGTCGGTGCCATCGATGCAGCCAACGCCGGCAGCATCGCGCTGCACGAGCGCCTGGGCTTCGAGCATTCGGGCACGGTGCGGCAGGCCGGTTTCAAGTTCGGCCGCTGGCTCGACGTGGCCTTCTACCAGCGCATTCTTGCGACGCCGATGAATCCGGTCGACGGCTAGCAGCTAGATCAGCGCGAAGAAGCGCATCACCACCTCGGCCGGGTGGCGCACACCGGCGCCGACGAACATGCGCTCGTTGATCCATTTCAGCGAAGGCGAGGCGGTCTCGAAGCGCGGGCTGCAGCGGAAGTACACCTGCGACGGATCGACCGGCTCGCCGCGCAGCAGCTTGCCCATCACCTCGGGCGAGGCCGAACGCACTGCATGGTTCTGCACGTAGACCATATCGCCGGCATCGGTCTCCAGTCCATAGCGCGCATCGAGCTCGGAAAGCGTGTCGCTCACGATCAACTGAAAGTCGCTGCCGCCCGGCAGCACGCGCGCCCGCCAGCCGTGGCCGATGGCTTCGCCGCCCGTGATCGGCACCACGCGGCGCAGTCCGCGCGGGCTGTTGCCCAGCACCTGCGGCAGGCCCACCTCGACGCGCAGGTCGACGAAGTGCTCGAGCGCGGGCGCTGCGATGGTGTCGAACACGCTCATCGCCGGGAGCCGCTCAGGCAGCGGGTTCTGCTTCAGCGCTGGCGCGATCGAGCATCTCGATGGTGCCCGCGTCGAGCTTCAGCTGCGTCGCGACCACGAGCTCTTCGAGCTGCGCGATGGAGGTGGCGCTGGCAATGGGCGCCGTCACGCCCGGCCGCGCGATCTGCCAGGCGATGGCGACCTGGCCCGGCTTGGCGTTGTACTGCTGGGCCACCTTGTCGAGTGCGTCGAGGATGCGCAGGCCGCGCTCGTTGAGGTACTTCTTCGTGGTGTTGGCGCCGCGCGCGCTCTTGGCGGCATCGGCCTCGGTGCGGTACTTGCCCGTGAGGAAGCCGGCGGCCAGAGCGTAGAAGTTGATCACGCCCACTTCGCGCTTGATGCACAGCGGCTCCAGCGCATCTTCGAACACGGCGCGGTCGTACAGGTTGTACAGCGGCTGCAGGCTTTCATAGCGGGCGATGCCCAGGCGTTCCGACACGTCGAGCGCTTCGGCCAGCCGCGGCGCGCTGTAGTTCGAGGCACCGATGGCGCGCACCTTGCCTTCCTTGATCAGGTCGTCGAAGGCGCCGAGCGATTCTTCGAGAGGCGTGCCGGCATCGTCGTCGTGCGACTGGTAGAGGTCGATGTAGTCCGTCTGCAGGCGCTTGAGCGAGGCCTCGACGGCTTCGCGGATGTACTTTGGTGCCAGGCCCACCTTGCCTTCGCCCATCGGCTTGCCGACCTTGGTGGCCAGCACCACGCGGTTGCGCTTGCCGCTGTGCTTGAGCCACTTGCCGATGATCGTCTCCGACTCGCCGCCGGTGTGGCCCGGCACCCATGCCGAATACACGTCCGCGGTGTCCACGAAGTTGAAGCCCGCATCTAGCCAGGCATCGAGCAGCTTGAACGACGCCGCTTCGTCGACGGTCCAGCCGAACACGTTGCCGCCGAAGGCGAGCGGGGAAACCAGGAGGCCGGAGCGGCCGAGCGGGCGGAGTTGCGACATGTCGAGTGTTCCTGAAGAAGAAATAGATGAGACGAAGGATCAGACGAAGCCCACGGCGCCCAGCGCCGCTCCGGCGCCGAGCAGCCAGAGCAGGTGAATGCGCGTGCGCCAGACGATAAGGGCGGAAACGCCGGTCAGCAGCCACAGGTGCCAGGCAGGCGCATTGCCGGCATGGTTTCCCGCAGCCAGCACCCAGCCGGTGGCAATCAGCAGGCCCACCACCACGGGCGCCATGCCCTGCTTGAAGGCGCGCACCTCGCGGCGCGTGCGGTTGCGGTGGCCCCAGCGCGTGGCGAAGTAGGTGAGGGTGGTGCTCGGCAGCATGATGCCGACCATGGTGAGCATCAGCCCGAAGAAGCCGAGCAGCCAGGCCGAGGGCCCGGCGCCGATGCCGCCGCCCGCGTTGAGCCCGACGTTCCAGCCCATCAGCGCCACGAACAGCACGTTGGGGCCGGGCGCGGCCTGCGCGATGGCAATCGAGGAGCTGAACTGCGCGTCGGTGAGCCAGCTGTGCTGGACCACGAGGTAGCGGTGCATGTCGGGCACCGTGGTGATGGCGCCGCTGATCGACAGCAGCGACAGTAGCGCGTATTGACCGAACAGGGCCAGCCAGTCGTGCCATTGCATCGTGATGGTCATGGCGCGATCTTCTTCCAGGTCCACACGCAGGCGACGCCGCCGACCGCCAGCAGCACCCATCCGAGCGGGATCTTGAACACCGCAATGGCCACGAACACCAGCGCCATGAAGGAGAGGCAGGTTGCAAAGCCCAGCGGATGCTTGCGCAGCTGCGGCACCAGCTTGATGCCGGTCGCGGCAATCAGTCCGCCCGACACCGCGCCCATGCCGCGCAGCGCGGCCGCCACCTGCGGGTTGCCGGCGAAGTGCGCATACAGCACGGCCAGCGCAAGAATGACGACCAGAGGAATGGTCAACATGCCCGCCAGGGCGGCGAGCGCGCCGCGCAATCCGAAGTAGCGGTCGCCGATCATCAGCGCGAGGTTGATCACGTTGGGCCCCGGCATCACCTGCGCCACCGCCCAGTCTTCGAGGAACTGCTCGGGCGTGAGCCATTTCTTCTTCTCGACCATCTCGCGCTGGACGATGGCGAGCACACCGCCGAAGCCCTGCAACGCGAGCCAGGTGAATGAAACAAAAAGGTCGCGTGACGACTGGGGCTGGGCAGCGGGGGGAGACGGGTGCATGTGGAGCGATTATCGTAGGCACGCTTTCAACATGCCGGGCGCCGGATCGACATGGCGCCGGGCGATTCCACAGGGACACTTCAGCATGGTCAAGCAACTGCGCGCACTCTTCGATCTCTGCCAGCGGGCCTTCAACTCCTGGTCGAACGATTACGCCCCGAGCATGGGCGCCGCGCTGGCCTACTACACAGTGTTCTCCATTGCACCGCTGCTGCTGATCGTGATTGCGGTGGCCGGCCTGGTCTTCGGGCAGGAGGCCGCGCGCGGCGAGATCTTCGCGCAGCTCTCGGGCCTGATGGGCGAGCAGGGGGCGGCGGCGGTGCAGGGCATGCTGAAGGCCGTCAACAAGCCGGCCGAAGGCATCGTCGCCACGGTGATCGGCATCGGGCTGCTGGTGCTGGGCGCCACCACCGTCTTCGGCGAACTGCAGGACGCGCTCGACCGCATCTGGCGCGCGCCGGCCCGCGCCAAGAACAAGGGGCTGTTCAACATGCTGCGCGTGCGGATGCTGTCGTTCAGCATGATCATGGGCATCGGCTTCCTGCTCATGGTGTCGCTGGTGGCGAGCGCCGCGCTCGCGGCCCTGGGCAAGTGGTGGTCGCCGGTGTTCGGCGCTTGGGAGACAACGGCGCAGGCCGTCAACTTCGTCTTCAGCTTCGCGATGGTGACGGCGATCTTCGCGATGATCTACAAGATCATGCCGCGCGCCAAGGTGCAGTGGCGCGACGTGTGGGTGGGGGCGGCAGTCACGGCGCTGCTCTTCACCGTGGGCAAGCACCTGATCGGGCTGTACATCGGCAAGAGCAGCGTGGCCTCGGGCTACGGGGCGGCGGGCTCGCTGGTGGTGGTGCTGGTGTGGGTCTACTACTCGGCGCAGATCTTCCTGCTGGGGGCCGAGTTCACCTGGGTCTATGCGCGTACCTACGGCTCGATGAAGGACACGAAGGGCATTGCCGACCTGAACCCGTCGCCGACGCGCAACGTGCCGCTGCCGCACAACGACACCTGAGCCTCGCTTCAGCCGGCGAAGCCGCCTTCGTCGAGATACTTCTGCTCTTCCGCCGTGGTGCTGCGCCCCATCATCCTGTTGCGGTGCGGAAAGCGGCCGAAGCGCGCAATGATGTCCCGGTGCAGCACCGCGTAGCGCTGCGTGTTGGCGTCGAGCGCGGCGTTGAGCTCGACCGAGCGCTCCTGCTCGGCCAGCACTTCGGAATGCATGAAGGGCAGGTAGAAGAAACGTCGCAGCACCGGCTCGCACTGCAGGTCGAAGCCTGATTCGACTGCCTGCTTCGCCACGGCCAGCGCCTTGCCGTCGGTGGCCAGCATGTGCGGGCTGCCGCGCCAGGTGTTGCGGGGAAACTGGTCGAACAGCACCAGCAAGGCCAGGGCGCCTTCGGCGTCGGATGTCCAGTGGTCGAGTTCGCCACGGGCTGCGGCCTGATGAGCGTGCGAGAAGCGGGCGGCGAATTCGGCGTCGAAGGCGTCGTTCTTGGCAAACCAGCGGTCCGGGCCGGCTTCGCGCCAGAAATCGACCACGTCGCGGGCGGTGGGGAGGGCGTTGAAAGTCATCGTTGCATTTTCTTTCAGCCTTTCAGCCCTTTATCAGCCGTTAGGCGGCCGTCAAAGTCGGGGTGGTGGCCGACAAGCCAAGCCCGCCGTGCTGCCTATGCTGTGGAGGCTTTCATAACTCAGGAGATCAAGCTCATGACCAAATATGGCACCCTTTTGCGCGCAGCCCTCATCACCGGGGTGGCCAGTGCCGCGCTGGTCGGCTGCGGAATGATGTCGAAGTCGAACGTCGCGAGCTTCAGCGGCGCGATGAACGCAGCCAGCGAAGTCCCGCCCAACATGACGCGCGGCAGCGGCATGGCCGAGGCCTGGCTCGACCGCGACACCAACGTGCTCAAGTACAAGATCACCTACACCGGCCTGAGCGGCCCGGCCACCATGGCGCACTTCCACGGCCCGGCCGCCGCGGGCGCCAATGCGGGCGTGGTGCTGCCCTTTGCCAACCCGGCGAGCCCGATCGAAGGCCAGGCCACGCTCACGCCGGCACAGGCCGCCGACTTGTCCGCGGGCAAGTGGTACGCCAATGTGCACACCGCCGCCAACCCGGGCGGCGAGATCCGCGGACAGATGCTGCCGAAGATGTGACATCGTCCCGGGGGCAACAACCCCTGGTCAGGTTGGTGTCGCGGGGCTGGTGTCAAATGAACGCATGACGACGACACCACCGAAGAAGAAACCCCGTGCCGCCTCCTCCAAGCCCCTCAACCCTTTTGCTTCGCGCCGCGAAGACATGCGCACCGCCCGCAAGGCGCTGGTGCTGCAGGGTGGGGGCGCGCTCGGCGCCTACCAGGCCGGCGTGTATGCGGCGCTCAGCGAAACCGAGCTGCAGCCGCACTGGATTGCCGGCGTCTCCATCGGCGCCATCAACGCGGCACTGATTGCGGGCAATGCACCGGAAACGCGCGTCGACCGGCTGCGCGAGTTCTGGCACCTTGTGTCTTCGGGCCCCTCGCAGCGCCTGCCTTCTTGGCTGGGCGACCGGGCCCTGCAGAACCAGTACAGCGCCACCATGGCCTCGCTGGTGGGCATTCCGGGCTTCTTCGAGCCGCGGTACTCGCCGGCCTTCCTGATGGGCGGGGCGGCGCCGCTGCTGAGCTATTACGACACCTCCGCGCTCAAGTCCACTCTGGAGCGCCTCGTCGACTTCGACCGCATCAATGCCTGCGAGGCGCGCTTCAGCGTGGGTGCGGTCAATGTGCGCACCGGCAATTCGGTGTACTTCGACAACACACGCCAGCTCATCGGGCCCGAGCACATCATGGCCAGCGGCGCGCTGCCGCCGGGCTTCGCGCCAATCAGCATCGATGGCGACGACTACTGGGACGGCGGCATCGTGTCGAACACGCCGCTGCAGTACGTGCTCGACACGCATCCGCGCAGCGAGCCGCTGGTGGTGCTGCAGGTCGACCTGTTCAATGCGCGCGGCGAGATGCCGCGCACCATGGCGGGCGTGATGGAGCGGCAGAAGGACATCACCTACTCGAGCCGCACCCGCATGAACACCGATGCGCTGGCCGCCAACATGAACCTGCAGCAGGCGATTGCCGACCTGATCTCCAAGCTGCCGGCAGGCCTGCGCAACGACCCGAGCGTGCTCGCGGTGCAGTCGCAGCTCACGCACGAGCCCATAGACATCTTCCACCTGATCTACCGCGACAAGCCCTACGAGTTGGAGTCCAAGGACTACGAGTTCTCGCGCGCCGCCGTTGAAGAGCACTGGGATTCGGGCGCGCGCGACATGCGCAACACGCTGGCCCACCCCGAGACGCTGCGCGCCGATGCAACCGTCAACGGTGTGACCACTTTCGACCTTGGCGAGCACGGCTCGGGGCGCGTCAAGCGGCCGGGCCTGTCGCGCTGACACGGACGATTCAGCCTCAACTAAGAAACCAGCGCGAGACTGGGCCGTCACTTCAACAGGAGGAAATGTTTTCATGAACATTGAAGATGTGCGACGAACGGCATTCGCGATGCCGCTGACCAATCCCGCCTTTCCGCCCGGTCCGTACCGCTTTGTGCGGCGCGAATTTCTCATCCTCACGTACCGCACCGACATGGACGCCCTGCGCGCCGTGGTGCCCGAGCCGCTCGAAGTGGTCGAGCCGCTGGTCAAGTACGAATTCATCCGCATGCCCGACTCCACCGGCTTCGGCGACTACACCGAGTCGGGCCAGGTCATTCCGGTGCAGCTGCGCACCGCCAGGGGCGTGGAGAAGGGCGCGTACGTGCACGCGATGTACCTCAACGACCATCCGCCCATTGCCGGCGGGCGCGAGCTCTGGGGCTTTCCGAAGAAGCTCGCCTCGCCGGTGCTCGACTACGAGACCGACGTGGTGGTCGGCACGCTCGACTACGGCAAGGTGCGCGTCGCCAAGGCCACGATGGGCTTCAAGCATCGCGCTCTCGACCCCGAGCCCATCCTCGCGGGCATCGCGCAGCCGAACTTTCTGCTCAAGATCATTCCGCACGTCGACGGCACGGCGCGCATCTGCGAACTGGTGCGCTATCACATGGTCGACGTCACGCTGCACGGCGCATGGGGCGGGCCCGGCTCGCTCGAACTGCACCCGCATGCGCTGGCGCCAGTGGCCGACCTGCCGGTGCTCAAGGTCGAATCGGCCGTGCACTACATCGCGGACATGACGCTCGCACTCGGCACGGTCGAGCACGACTATCTCGCCTGATTCTTGCTGCCCTTTTCAAACCCGACTCTTACCAAGGAACATCACCATGCAACTCAAGGACAAGGTCGCCTACATCACTGGCTCGGCCAGCGGCATCGGCAAGGAAATCGCCATCCTGTTCGCGCAGGAGGGCGCCAAGATCATCATTGCCGACCTCAACAAGGAAGCGGCCGACGCCACCGCGGCCGAGCTCAAGGCCACCGGCGCACAGGCCATCGGCGTGGGTGTCGACGTGACGAACGAAGACCAGGTCAACGCCTCGGTCGAAGAGGGCGCTGCGGCCTTCGGCGGCATCGACATCCTCATCAGCAACGCCGGCATCCAGATCGTTCACCCGGTGGAAGAGTTCAGCTTCGCCGACTGGAAGAAGATGCTCGCCATTCACCTCGACGGCGCCTTCCTCACCACGAAAGCTTGCCTGAAGCACATGTATGCACAAGGCCGCGGCGGCAGCGTGATCTACATGGGCTCGGTGCACTCGAAGGAAGCCTCGCTGCTGAAGGCTCCTTACGTCACCGCCAAGCACGGCCTCATCGGCCTGGCCAAGACGGTTGCGAAGGAAGGCGCCAAGCACGGCGTGCGCGCCAACGTGATCTGCCCGGGCTTCGTGCGCACGCCGCTCGTTGAAAAGCAGATTCCCGAGCAGGCCAAGACCCTGGGCATCAGCGAGCAGGAAGTCATCAAGAACGTGATGCTGAAGGAAACGGTCGACGGCGAATTCACGACCACGGAAGACGTGGCGCGCGTCGCGCTGCTGTTCGCGGGCTTCCCGACCAATGCACTCACCGGCCAGTCGCTGGTGGTGAGCCACGGCTGGTTCATGCAATAAGCAGACGCTACAGCTTCAGCTCCCAGGTCTCACCGACCTGTGGCGAGCCGTAGCCTTCGTGCGGCTCCGACTTGGTGAGCTGGAAGCCGCGCTTGGCGTAAATGCCGCGCGCGGCCACCAGGCAGCTGTTGGTCCACAGCACCATCTTCTTGTAGCCCTTGAGGCGCGCGAAGGCGATGCATTCGTCCACCAGCTTGCCGCCCAGGCCGAGCCCGCGCGCGGCGGGCGCGAGGATCAGCAGGCGCAGCTGCGCCACCGCGGCCGACTTGCGCACCACGAAGATCGCGCCCACCCGCTCGCCGTTGAGCTCGGCAATCCAGCAGCGCTCCCACTCGGGCTGGAACTTGAGCAGGAATTCACCCGCGATGCCGGCCACCAGCGCTTCGAAGGTGCTGTTCCAGCCGTACTCGCGCGCATAGATCTCGCCATGCTGCTGCACCACCCAGCCGATGTCGCCGGGTGCCGGGTCGCGCAGTATGGCGGCCTGGGTCTTGGCCGGGGCGGCTTCGGGGTCGAGCAGCGACTGCACCGTGCCCATGGCCTGCACCAGCTGCTGGCGCTGCGGCGGCGCGAGCGAGGCGAGCAGGGCGGTGGCTTCTTCACGCGATTTCTGTTGCAGCGGCGCGAATGCGGCGTGGCCGGCCTCGGTCAGGCGCAGGACGCTCTGGCGCGCATCGCGCGGATGCGGCTCGCGCGTGAGCCAGCCTTCGTTTTCGAAGCGGCGCAGGATGCGGCTCATGTAGCCCGCGTCGAGCCCGAGGTCGCGCCCGATTTCGCTCGCGACCGCCACCTCGCGGTGCGCCAGCTCGTACAGCACGCGCACGTCGGTCAACGACATGGCGCTGCCGAGGTAGGGGTCGAGGGCACCGATGCGGCGGGTGTAGAAGCGGTTGAATTGACGGATCGCCTTGACGGCGGCGGGGTCGATGGAGGGTAAAGTGGCTGACATGGTTGCCATTGTCATTCAGAAGGTTGACTTTGGCAATCAATTGAGGCTTCGAAGAGGCCCGGTCACAGGATGTTTGCCGCGACAGACATGATGGAAAACCCTAAAATCGAGGGTTGCCCACAACGGCGCTCCCACGGCGCTGTCTACTCCCTCCGATGAACGCCCCCGTCGACGTCTCCTTTTTCGCGCGCGCCGCCAAGCCGCTGACCAGCTACCGCAAGTACTGGGCGGCCCGTTTCGGCACGGCCAAGTTCCTGCCGACTTCGCGCAAGGAAATGGAAGCGCTCGGCTGGGACAGCTGCGACATCATCGTGGTCACGGGCGACGCCTACGTCGACCACCCCAGCTTCGGCATGTCGGTCATCGGCCGCATGCTGGAGGCGCAAGGTTTCCGCGTCGGCATCATCGCCCAGCCCGACTGGCAGAGCGCCGAACCCTTCAAGGCGCTGGGCAAACCGAACCTGTTCTTCGGCGTGACCGCCGGCAACATGGATTCGATGATCAACCGCTACACGGCCGACCGGAAGATCCGCAGCGACGACGCCTACACCCCCGGCGACGTCGGCGGCTCGCGCCCCGACCGCGCGGCCATCGTGTATTCGCAGCGCTGCAAGGAAGCCTGGAACGACGTGCCGATCATCCTCGGCGGCATCGAAGGCAGCCTGCGCCGCATCGCCCACTACGACTACTGGTCGGACAAGGTGCGCCGCTCCATCGTCGTCGACTCGAAGTGCGACCTGCTGCTGTACGGCAACGCCGAGCGCGCCATCGTCGAGATCGCGCACCGCCTGGCCGCCAAGGAGCCGGTGCAGCAGATCACCGACGTGCGCGGCACCGCCTATGTGCGGCGCGAAACGCCCGAGGGCTGGTTCGAGATCAACTCCACCAGCGTGGACGAACCCGGCCGCGTCGAGGCGCACGTCAACCCCTACCTGATGGTGTCCGACCAGGCCAAGGCCAACGGCGCCACCTGCGTGAAGGAAGACGAGGCTGACGCCGTTGCCAAGGCGGCCGAAGCCGCTGGGTCGGCCGCCGGCTCGGTGGTCAACCCGGCCATCAAGCCGCTGAACTTCGTGCCCAACCCGGCGCTGCAGCCCCGCGGCAAGATCGCCGTTCCGCCGCGCGACCGTTCGGTGATCCGCCTGCCGGCCTACGAGCAGGTGCGCAGCGACCCGGTGCTCTACGCGCACGCCAACCGCGTGCTGCATCTCGAAACCAACCCGGGCAACGCCCGCGCGCTGGTGCAGGCGCACGGCGAGGGCGCCACGGCGCGCGACGTGTGGATCAACCCGCCGCCCATTCCGCTCACCACGGCCGAGATGGACCACGTGTTCGACCTGCCGTACGCACGCAGCCCGCATCCGCGCTACGCCGACGAGAACGGCAGCCACGACGGCGCGACCAAGATCCCCGCGTGGGAAATGATCCGCTTCAGCGTGAACATCATGCGCGGCTGCTTCGGCGGCTGCACCTTCTGCTCGATCACCGAGCATGAAGGCCGCATCATCCAGAGTCGTTCGGAAGATTCGATCATCAAGGAGGTCGAGGCCATCCGCGATTCGGTGAAGGGCTTCACCGGCACCATCTCCGACCTCGGCGGCCCCACGGCCAACATGTACCGCATCGGCTGCAAGTCGCCCGAGATCGAATCGGCCTGCCGCAAGCCCAGCTGCGTGTACCCGGGCATCTGCCCGAACCTCAACACCAATCACGACCCGCTGATCAAGATCTACCGTCGGGCGCGTGCATTGAAGGGCATCAAGAAAATTCTCATCGGCTCGGGCCTGCGTTACGACCTGGCCGTGCAGTCGCCGGAGTACGTGAAGGAGCTGGTGCAGCACCACGTTGGCGGCTACCTGAAGATCGCGCCCGAGCACACCGAGCAGGGTCCGCTCACGAAGATGATGAAGCCCGGCATCGGCAGCTATGACAAGTTCAAGCAGATGTTCGAGAAGTACTCGGCCGAGGCGGGCAAGAAGCAGTACCTGATTCCGTACTTCATTGCCGCGCATCCGGGCACCAGCGACGAGGACATGATGAACCTCGCGATCTGGCTCAAGAAGAACGGCTTTCGCGCCGACCAAGTGCAAACGTTCTACCCGAGCCCGATGGCCACGGCCACGACGATGTACCACACCAACAAGAACCCGCTGCGCAAGATCACGCGCGAGAGCGAAACGGTGGACATCGTGCGCGGCGACAAGCGCCGCCGCCTGCACAAGGCCTTCCTGCGCTACCACGACGCCAACAACTGGCCGCTGCTGCGCGAGGCGCTCAAGAGCATGGGCCGCGCCGACCTGATCGGCAACGGCAAGCACCACCTCATCCCGACGTGGCAGCCGCTGACCGACGGCGGCTACACGAGCGCGCGTCGCAAGAATTCGACCGTCGCACCGGCGGTCAACAAGTCCGCGCCGGTCAAGCTGACGCCGGTGAAGCCCTCGAAGGGCCGCATCCTCACGCAGCACACCGGCCTGCCGCCACGCGACAACGGTTCGGCCGCGGCGCCGCGCAAGGCTGCCGGCCCGGTGCGCGGCAGCATCCGCAAGCCGCGCTGAGTTTCAGAACGCCAGCAGTCCCGCTGGCAGCAGCTTGCCGACCCAGGCGCCCACGGCCGCCATGTGTGCCAGCACCGTGGCCCAGTAGCCCGCCATGAAGCTCGCCTTGCGCACCTTGTGGCGGAACAACCGCTGCGCGACCCAGGCGCCCGGCCAACCCCCGATCAGCGAGAGCAGGTGCAGCGTTTTCTCCGCGGTGCGCCAGCGGCCTGTTTCGGCTGCGTTCTTGTCGAAGCCGTAGATGAAGAAAGTCAGCAGGCTGAGCAGCGCCAATACGCCGAGCGCGATCGGCGGAAGGCGTGTGGTCCAAACGCCATAGCCGAGCAGCGCGCCATATGCCACGAGCAGAAGAACCATCGGCAAAGGGGACGAAGAAGAGGCCGAGGAACGCACCGAGCGATCAGGTTGCCGGCGAGGCGGCGCGGACCTCCGCTGCGGTTGTGATTGCGGCTGCCGTGCTGCACCGGCTGCCTGTACCGACATCGCACGCGGCCCCTTGCCGCCCACATGGATCTCCTCGAAGTTCACCCTCATGCCGACTTGCGGCGCGGTGCCCCGGTCGGTGAAGTCGCGCAGGTGCACGAACACATCGGCGGAGATTTCGGGGCAGCGGATGAAGCCGAAGCCCCGATCTTTCTCCCATCGAACTAGCGTGCCCTGGCGTTTCATCGGCGGGATTCTCGCCGCTATGCGTACTGCATCTCGCCATTTCCGAACGACCAGTTCTCCTTCGCCACCTCGACGAGGTTGATGAAGACATCCTCGCGCCGGATGCCCAGCCGGGCGTGCAGGTCGTCGGCGACGCGCTTGTAGAAGGCTTTCTTCATCTCCGTCGTTCTTCCGTGATTCAGCGTGATCTGGATCAGCACGAAGCCCGGCGAGTAGACAACACCGAGGTAGCTTGCCGGATGGACCAGCTCGCGTGCCTCGTGCCGCGTGATGACCTGGAACTTGTCGTCTTCCGGCACGTTGATGGTGTCCCGCATGGCCTGATAAATGAGATCCCCGATGGCCGGACCCAGGGTCTCGGGGCTGTCATTGGAAAGATCGATCCGGACGAGTGGCATCTGTGGTTCCTCGAAAAAAAGTGGAAGCCTAAGGTACATCCCGTATCGATCGGCCATGGCGGGCGCAATGCCGCTGTTGGTGCGGCGCAGCAAGCCCACGCAGTCCGACTGAAGGCGAGGGTGGGGCGGTCCGCTGTATGGTGTGGTCCATGAGCAGTTCGTACTACCCGTCGGCTTCATGGACGATGCGCACCCTGGCGGGAGCGCTGCTGCTACTGCTCGCAGCCTTGGCGCAACAGGCGCTTGCCGCCGCGCCGGAGAACTCTTCCGCCCAGGCGCTGCGCGCCACCCACCAGCGCTTGAGCGACAAGCTCGACAAGAGCAGTTTCGGGCGGCCCGTGCAGCTCGATTCCATGGAGACGGCCGATGGCCTGCAGGGCGACGTCTACGCCGTGGTCGAGCATCCGCTCGCGGAAATCAGCACCGCGCTGAAGGGGTCGGCCCACTGGTGCGAGGTGCTGACCCTGCACATCAACAACCGGCGCTGCAGCACGGCCAGCGGCCCGCAGGGGCGCGAGATGCTGACGCTCTACGTGGTGCGGCGCTATGACAAGCCCATCGACCAGGCCTTCGAGCTGCCGTTCGTCTACCGGGTCGCCAGTGCCACGCCAGAGCACCTGATGGTCGAGTTGTCGGCCGAGAGCGGGCCGCTGGGCACCAGCAACTATCGCGTCACGCTGGAGGCCGTGGCGCTCGACGAGCGCAAGAGCTTCCTGCACTTCAGCTACAGCTATGACCACAACACCATGGTGCGGCTGGGCACCATGGCCTACCTGGCGACCTTCGGCAGCGACAAGGTGGGCTTTACCGTGCTGGGCAAGACGCCGGAAGGCCAGCCCGACTACATCCGCGGCCTGCGCGGGCTGGTGGAGCGCAATGCGATGCGCTACTTCCTGACGCTGGATGCCTACCTCTCGGCGCCGGGGCCGGAGCAGGCCGACCGTCGTCAGCGTCGCTGGTTCGCGGCGGCCGAGCAGTACCCGCGCCAGCTGCACGAAGTCGATCTCGACACTTACCTCGCGCTCAAGCGCGAAGACCGGCAGCGCGACGGCGCCAGTCGCTGATGAATCAACTGGCCAGCGTGAGCAGCGGCACGTCGCGCTCGCGACTCATGGCTTCGAGTTCGGCGCGCGTGCGCGTCGCCAGCCATGCGGCCAGCGCTTCGTGCGTGGCCGGTGCCAGCATGTCGCGCGAGTCGATCTGCGCCGCCTCGCAGAGCCGGCTGGCGAAATGCGGTTCAAGCGCTGCCACGGCCACGCGGCCATCGGCGCAGGGGTAGACGCGGTAGCCGGCATGCGCGCCGCCGACCGTGCCCGAGGGTTGCGTCAGCCCCCAGGTGCGGGGCAGGGCGAGCCAGTCGGCCGAGGCGTTCAGCGCCACTTCGAGGTACACGCCGCCCGGCTTGCGCGACTGCAGCAGCATGGCCTTCAGCACCGCTTCGCTTGCGAGCAGTGCGCCGCCCATGTCGGCGTAGAGCGTTGGCGGCAGTTCGGTGCCGGTGACCAGTCCGCTTTCGGCGAGATAGGTCAGGTCATGGCCCGGCTCCTCGGCACGTTCGCCCGGCGCGCCGACGATGGCCACTTGCGACAGCGACGGATGGCGCGCCTGCAGCGCAGGCCAATCGAGGCCGAGCTTGCGCAGCGCGGAAGGGCGGAACGAGGTGAGCAGCACGTCCGTCTTCGCGAGTTCGGCGTGCAGTTGCTGCTGGCCCGCGTCCGTCTTCAGGTCGGCCGTTTCGATGGCGATGCCTGCGTGCAGTGCGGCATACGCGGGCTTGTTGTAGAGCGCCATCGGGTCGCCGCCCGGCGGCTCGAGCTTCAGGCAGGTGGCGCCCATTCCGCGGCAGCGCAGCAGCGCGGCCGGCCCGGGCAGGTTGAGCGCAAGGCTCAGCACGCGCACGCCTTCGAGCGGCTGGAAGGAGTCTTGGGTGGGGCTGGACATGGGGCGTCGATCCGGAAAACAGGCCAGCAGCCATTCTCACCCGTGCGGAGTGGGAAGCCAGATTCCGCAAGCCGCCATCGAGGCGGCGCGCGTAGCATGCGCCATGGCAGCGCTCGTCCTTGCCGCTGCCGCAACGACCAAGGAGACAAAGCATGTTCGAAGCTTCCCTGATGAACGGCCAGCGCATCCTCGTGACCGGAGGCGGCACGGGCCTCGGCCGCGCAATGGCCGAGCGCTTCCTGAGCCTTGGCGCCGACGTGGCCATCTGCGGCCGGCGCCAGTCGGTCTGCGAAGAAACCGCGGCCGAATGGCGGCAGCAGTTCCCGGGCCGGCGCATCGACACCTTCGGCGTGGACATCCGCATCGCGCAGCAGGTCGACGAGATGGTCGAGAGCCTGTTCCAGAGCGGCGGCCTCACGGGGCTCGTCAACAACGCGGCGGGCAACTTCGTCTCTCCGACCGAAAACCTCTCGCCGCGCGCCTTCGACGCCATCGCCAACATCGTGTTCCACGGCAGCTTCTACGTGACGCAGGCCGTGGGCAAGCGCTGGGTGGCGCAGGCCAAGTCGGGCCAGTGGAAGCAGGGCGATGCCTTCCGCAGCGTGATGAGCATCATCGTCACCTGGGTCGACAACGGCAGCCCCTACGTCGTGCCCTCGGCCATGAGCAAGGCCGGCATCGAGGTGATGACCAAGTCGCTCGCGGTGGAGTGGGCGCGCCACGGCATCCGCCTGAATGCCGTCGGCCCCGGCGAGATTCCGACCGAGGGCATGAGCAAGCGCCTGAACCCTGGCGAGGAACCCGGCGCGCGCAGCAAGCAGAGCAACCCGATGGCGCGCACCGGCCGCATGAGCGAGCTGCAGAACCTCGCTTCCTTCCTGATGGCGCCGGGGCAGTGCGACTGGCTCACGGGCCAGAGCATCATGATGGACGGCGGCAATGCGCTGGCCACCGGCGGCAACTTCTACGAACTGCGCCAGTGGAGCGATGCCGACTGGCTGGCCGCGCGCGAACGCATCGAGGCGCAGAACCAGAAGGACAAGGCGCAGCGCTGACTACTTCTTTGGCGTCCTGGCCGCCTGCACGGTGATGTGCTTGTTCACCGGGCTCGACAGCACCAGCGACGTTGTCACCGAGCCGTCGACCGCCAGCGCGTCCACCACGCGCTCCAGGTCGGCCGGCTCGGCGATCGCGCAGCGCACGATGAAGCAGCTTTCGCCGGTCACGCGGTCGGCGCTCAGCACCTCGGGCATGGCGTCGAACAGCTTCAGGTACTTGGCGATGCCCGCGTGCGTGGTGTCGATGCGGATGATGGCCTGCAGGCCCACGCCCAGCGCGCGCAGGTTGACGCGCGCGCCGTAGCCCTCGATCACGCCGGCCTCTTCGAGCTTGCGCACACGCTCGCTCATGGCCGGCTGCGAGAGGCCGATGCGCTTGCCCAGCGCGGCCAGGCTCTGGCGCGCGTCGGCCTGCAGCGCTTCGAGGATCTGCCGGTCTTTCCTGTCGATGTTCATGCGAGGTTCGCCTTGCCCCGCTCAGTCTGCAATGTCCGCGCCGCGCTCGGCCAGCAGGCTGCGCAGCACGGAGCGGTGGCAGTGCGCTTCGTCCTCGCAGTAGCAGCCTACCGACAGGGCCGTGCCGTGCGACAGCGCGGCCAGCAGGTCGAGGCTGCGGCTCGCGTCGGACTCGGCCATCTCGGCCCTGAACTTGCGCACGAAGGCGTTCCATTGCGCGGGCGAGTCGGCTTTCTGGGCCTCCTGCGCCTGCTTCATCGTCTCGATGGAGGGCGCGAGGTTCGGGTACCACACGTCGTACCAGTCCTGCGAGGCGAACTCGGTCTTCGGAACGCCGCGCGGCGGGCGGCGCACGGTGCCGACGCGCAGGCCTTCGCCGGGCGCACGCGGGGTGCCCAGGCGGACGATGCGGATGCTCATGGTGTTCTTCCTTTTCCCTTGGGCTTTGAGCCGATGTCTCAGGTGCCGACGATACCGCCGTCGCGCCGGCGTATTGCCAGCGTTGCCGAGCGCGGCCGCGCGCTGCCCGGCTCGGTGCCATCGGGCCAGGCGCTGTTGTGCCTGGTGTCGCCGTCGTCGCGCGCCTCGCCCGGATGCTGGATGTTGACGAACAGCGTGTGCCGGTCGGGCGTGACCACGCAGCCCGTGATCTCGCAGCCGTTGGGCCCGGTAAGAAAGCGCTTGATGCGGCCCGAAGCCGGGTCGGCGCACAGCATCTGGTTGTTGCCCAGCGAGGTGTAGGGCGGCTTGCCGAGCACCTGGCCGCTCAGGTCGGTCTGGATCCAGAGCAGGCCACCCCGGTCGAAGTGCAGGCCGTCGGGAGCACCGAACATGTCGGCATCGCCCGACGGATAGCGTGCGCCGCTGCCGGGCTGTGCCGGATCGCCAGCGAGCGCGAAGTGGTCCCAGGCGAAGCCGGTGCTGGCGGCGTCGCCGCCGTCCTCGCGCCAGCGCAGGATGCCGCCGAAGAGGTTGTTGGCACGCGGGTTGGCCGCGTCGGGGGCGGGCTTGCCGGCGTCGCCGCGCTGGCTGTTGTTGGTGAGGGTGACGTAGACCTCGCCGCTTTGCGGGTGGATGGCAATCCACTCGGGGCGGTCCATCTTCGTGCCGCCTACGACGTCGCCCGCCAGCCGCGCATGGATCAGCACCTCGGCCTGGTCGGCGAAGCCGTGCGCCGCGTCGAGGCCGTCGCGGCCGTGCACGAGCTCGAGCCATCGGCCGCGGCCGCCGGCGTCGTAGCGCGCCACGTGGAGGGTGCCGTCGTCCAGCAGGTGGCGGTTGGCGGCACGAGCGGCGGCATCGGTGCCGGGACGCACCTTCTCGCGGCTGATGAACTTGTAGATGTATTCGAAGCGCGAGTCGTCGCCCATGTAGACCACCAGCCGGCCGTCCCTGGCGACGGTGCAGGTGGCGCTCTCTTGCCGCTTGCGGCCGAGTGCGGTGCGCTTGATGGGCGCGGCGGTCGGATCGAAGGGGTCGATTTCGACCACCCAGCCGAAGCGGTGCGGCTCGTTCGGATGCCGGCTCAGGTCGAAGCGCTCGTCGAAGCGCCAGTACTCGACCCACTGCGAGCCGGCCACCGTGCCGTAGCGGCGCTGCGCCGCCGTTGCGCCCTGAGCCGCTTCCTTCGGGCCGCCGAAATAGCCATGGAAGTTTTCCTCGCAGGTGAGGTAGGTGCCCCAGGGCGTGACGCCCATTGCGCAGTTGGCGAAGGTGCCGAACACCGCGTCGCCCGCCGGGTTGGCGGCAGTGCGCATCAGCGGCGTGCCCGCGGCGGGGCCGGTGATGCGCATCGGCGTGTTGCCGTGCACGCGACGCGCAAAGGGCGAGGGCCGCACCTGCTGCCACCCCTGGCCGGTGCACCGGATCTCGATCACCGAGACACCCATGGCGTGCAGCGACTTGCGCACCTTCTCGGCGGTCCACGCCTTGACGCCGTCGGTGTGCAGCAGTTGCTCGTCGGTGTATTCGTGGTTCATCACGAGCAGGCCGCGGTCGCCGCTTGCGTCGAGCGCGAAGAAGTGCATGCCGTCGTGATGCATGCCGGCCTGCACGGCCTGGTCGTCGGCGCTGTTGCCGGCATCGGGCGCGAAGGCCGGCATGCTGCCCGCGACGCCGGTGGGCGTGCCCCAGGGATAGAGCAATTGCCACTCGTATTCGGGCGGCACGACGATGCCGTCGCGCAACGAGGCCGGCACGCCCGTGAAACCCAGCACGTTGCCGCGGCCCGTGGGCGAGGAAGGCACGGCGCAACCCTGGCCGAAGAGCGCCACCACGGCAGCGGCGGAGCCCGATTGCAGAAGAAAGTGACGACGATCCAGGGGCATGGCAGTGGGTGTTGTTGTGTAGGCGACAGCCACGATCATCGCCGGGCGCCGCACCCGGCGATACTGGCGCGGCAACCGCCCAGGAGACATCGAATGACCGACCGCATCGAATGGACCCGCCACGCCGACGGCGTGGTGGAACTGCAGCTCGCACGCGCCGACAAGATGAACGCGCTCGACCCCGCGATGTTCGACGCGCTGATCGAAGCCGGCGAGGCGCTGCGCGACGACAAGGCGGTGCGGGCCGTGGTGATCTCGGGCCGCGGCAAGGCTTTCTGCGCGGGGCTCGACATGGCGTCTTTCGAGCGCATGCAGCAGCAAGGCGCGGGCTCTGGAGTGCTGGGCGAGGGCGCGGCCGGCGCCGACCTGCTGGTGCGCACGCACGGTATCTCGAACGCCGCGCAGCAGGTGGCGATGGTCTGGCGCGAGGTGCCGGTGCCGGTCATTGCCGCCGTGCATGGCGTGGCCTTCGGCGGCGGCTTGCAGGTAGCGCTGGGTGCGGACATCCGCATCGTCGCGCCCGACACCAAGCTTTCGGTGATGGAAATCAAGTGGGGCCTGGTGCCCGACATGGCCGGCATGGTGCTGATGCGCGAACTCGCCCGCAGCGACGTGGTGCGCGAACTCACCTTCACGGGCCGCATCTTCTCGGGCGAGGAAGCCTTGCGCATCGGCTTCGCCACCCGCGTCGCAGCCGATCCGCTGGCCGAGGCGCTGCAGATGGCACACGAGATCGCCGGCAAGAGCCCCGACGCGATCCGCGCCGGCAAGCGGCTGCTCAACGCGTCGGCATCGCACAGCGCGGCCGAGATGCTGCTGGCCGAGTCGGTAGAGCAGAAGGCCCTGATCGGCAGCCCGAACCAGGTCGAAGCCGTGAAGGCCAACATCGAGCGGCGCGCGCCGCTTTTCAGCGCTCCGGCCTGATCCGCCGGGCTCCCGGGCCCGTGCGACTCATCATTTGTGCCCGGGCAGCCGGGTAATCCCCCAGCCCGCCGGGGCCGAACTTCGCGCACCCTCGCACCCCATCTTCTACGGGTGCAGTCGAGCCCGCGTTTGCCTGTGGGCGGGCCCTTCAATCTCGCGCCCAAACAGCCGAAAAGAATGCAAAGTGCTTTTTAGGTGTCTTTGTGTAAGAATTAAGTAGTTGTTTTAAAGGGAGAATGAACGGGAATGGAGGCAATTTGTGTGCAGAAGGTCACGTCTTCCTCTCTGATGGCTTCCGCGGAGGATGGCTCCTGACAGCGCACTCATTAACAATTGAAAGCTTTGCTTAGCGACGGCGATCCTGCATGTCGACGACCACGTTTTTTTGTAACCTCAGCGTGCCCATTCTGGTGGGCGAGGATCGCTACAAGTACATCCCCATCGTGGGGGTCTTTCGCAGCATTCCATTCGATCAAGTCGATGAATGGGTGATGCACCCCGACGGCCAGCCGCGCAGTGACCGCGAGCTGGCGGCCGAAGTTCTTGTCGAGATCCGCAAACCACTCGGTTCGAGTGGACGCACAGCGCCGCACGCTTTCGAAGTGGGAGACATCCTGCAGCTCGACCGCGCCGCCGCGATTGTCGTGTCCACCTTCCTGGCGGCGCTTCCGCGCGTCTGACGCACTCCCTTCAGTCGCACCTGAAGAGCACGCCGTTGCCGGGTGTGTTCGGCGCATCGGCCTGCTCCAGGAAGCGGATCGGGTTTCCGTCCTTGCGGCAGTAGGCCTCCGCTTCCTGCGGACTCGCCGCCCGAAGGATCCCGTCGTAGAGACGCACCACGCCAGTCACGGGAGTGGCACAGCCGGCAATGACGGTGGCGAGGGGAAGAAGGGCGAGCAGCAATCGGCGCATGAAAGAAGATGGGTCCGGTGAAAGACCCGCGACTTTAAGCGCTGCTGCTTCCCACCGCCCAATAGAAAGTCGGCCTTGCCCCGTTGAGCAGATGGTCGCCCACCACGCGCCCCTTGTAGATGGTCGGGTTGTGCGACGCCAGCGTGCGCGCATTGCGCCAGTGCCGGTCTAGCCGTCGGTCTTCCTGCAGCGCCGAGGCGCCGCCGATGTCGAACAGCCGCGTGCCCGCCTGCAGCACCGCATCAACGATGCCGGCCTGTGCCTTGGCGGTGTTCAGCTCCACCTCGAACAGCAGGCTTTCGGGCACGGCCTCGCCGCGTTGGCGGAAGCGGTCGACTTCGCCCAGCCCGCGCGCCACGGCCTGCACGGTCGAGGTCGCGATGAACGCCGAGCTCGCGAGTTGGCCGATGACCTGCTGCACCAGCGGATCTTCGCGCGGCGTGTCGCCGCTGCCGTGGCTGTAGACGCGCTTGCGTGGCTGCACGAAGGCCACGGCGTCGCGCACGATGGCGCGGGCAATGCCGGCCAGCGTGGCGAGGTGCGTGAGCTGGAAATGCGCGGTCAGCGGCGTGGGCTGGTCGCGCACGTACAGCAGCACGTTCTCGGCTTTCACCCGCACGTTGCGAAAGCGCGTGGTGCCCGATGCGCTCAGCCGCTGGCCGAAACCGCGCCAGTCGTCCACGCGCTCCACGCCCTGTGCTTCGGCCGGCACGAGCGCAATCACGCGATCGCTGCTGCCGTCGTCGTTCAGGCGCTGGGCCGAAACCGAGATCCAGTCGGCGTACAGCGTGCCGGTGCTGTAGTACTTGTCGCCATCGAGCCGCCACGCGTCGCCGTCGCGCTTCAGCGTGGTCTGCAGTGCCCCGAGCGGGCCTTCGCCAAGCTCGGTGGTGGCGTTGCCGAAGATCACACCCTCGGCCGCGAGGCGCATCCATGGGCCGTGCAGGGCGGGGTCGATCTCCGCGAAAAGCCGCTCGATGAAGCCGAAGTGCGCGCGCAGGATCTGCGGCAGGTTGGAGTCGGCTTCGCCGAGTTCGATGAGCAGGTCGTAGAGCTGTTCGACCGAGCCGCCCAGGCCGCCATGTTCGAGCGGCACGCGTAGCGCGCCGAAGCGCTCTGCGTTGAGCCAGGCCACGGGCTCGTAGGCGAGCTCGCGTTCGTTCTCGCGCTGCGCCGCATGCTCGGCGATGCGCTGGAAGATGGGGCGGAAGCGGGCTGCGAGCTGCTGCGAGGAAGGCGCTTGCACGCCTGGGACGTGCGTTGCGGGCCGCGTCGTTGCTTGGATGGATTCCATGGAGGCTGGGCGGCCCCGGAAGGGCGCCCGGAAGGAGAGAGACAGGCGCCCGACTGTCCCCCGCGGCGGGGCCCTTGTGAAATACGCTTTTCGAGTTTTCTTATGCCGCCCGTTCCTATCCCTTACCGCCGGCCGCGCGCGTCCACCGGCCAGATGGCGACCAGCGTGCCGCCTTCGACCACGTGGTATACGTCATGCAGATTGACCGTCGGGTCGCAGTGCGGCGTCACGAACTCCACGCGAGCGCCCAGCGCCGGCCGCTGCGCCTGCGAGCCCGGGGGCAGCATCAGCTTGCCGTGCTCGTCGCCGAAGAAGGCGTAGCGGCTCGACGCGTCGGCGCCTTTCGCCACCAGCGGCACGCCGCTGTCGGTCGAGAAGCACTTGGTGCCGCCGTCCACCGTCACCCAGTCGGGCGCATTCGTGCTGACCACCGCCGTCTGCACGAACAGCGAGACGTCGAAGGGCGAGGGCTGTTCGCCGCTGGCCAGCACGCTCGTGTATTCGGCGTCCATGAACACATACGAGCCCGCCTGCAGTTCGGTGAACGCGTTTTCCTGCGAATCGAGGTCGTGCGTGCCGGTGCCCGCGCCCGTCACGATGTCGAAGTTCAGGCCCTGCCGCTTTGCCGCCGCGACGATGCCCGCCACGGTTTCGCGCAGGCCGGCCGCCGCCGCGCTGCGCTCGTCGCGCGACACGATGTGCTGCAGGTTGCCCGCATACGACTGCAGTCCGCGCAGTCGCAGGCGTGGCTCGGCAGCTGCCAGCGCCGCCAGCTCGAGCACCTTCGCCTGCGTGGCGGCGCCGGTGCGGTTGTAGCCTGCGCCGTAGTCCACCAGCACGTCGAGCGGGTGCGTGAGTTCGCTCGCGGCGCGCGCCAGGTCGGCCAGGTTCTGCGGGTTGTCGACCACCACCATCACGTCGCCTGGGCGCGCGCGCTGCGCCAGCTTGATGAGTCGCGCGATCTTGCTCGGCGTGACGGCGGGCGAGGTGATGAGCACGCCCGGAATGCCGCCCTGGACCATCACCTCTGCCTCGCCCAGTGTGACGCAGCTCACGCCGACGGCGCCGGCCGCCACCTGGCGCCGTGCGATCTCGACCGACTTGTGCGTCTTCACGTGCGGGCGCAGGTTGACGCCGCGGGCCTTGGCAAAGGCGGCCATTCGTTCGATGTTGCGCGTCATCGCGGGCAGCTCGATCAGCAGGGCGGGGGTGTCGAGAAGATGGCGTCCGCCGGGAACGCCGATCAGCGGCGCGTTGACTTGCAGCAGGTCTTGGGGCATCGGGGAAAAGCCTTCGTGGAGGCGCTTTGTGGAGGAGATCGGGGCGAGATGATCGCACCGAAATGCCTGCCTCCTATCTGTCGGCCGGCGGGTTCGCCTTCAGCGCCGTCATCAGCAGGCGGCCGGTGGTCTGCAGGTGCTCGGCAATCAGCGTCTGCGCGGCCTGGATGTCGCGGTTGAGCACCGCATCGAGCAGCGCCTGGTGTTCGGCCCCCACGTCACGCGCCTGCTTCGACAGCGGCGCCGACAGCTGCCGGTAGCGTTCGCTCTGCTGGTAGAGCATCTGGTGCATGCGCAGCAGCCAACCGTTCGGGCAGCCCGCCACCAGCGCGTTGTGGAACTCCGCGTGGCTCGCCGTCCATTCGGCGCTCAGCATCGTGGGCATGGCCGCGTCGCGCTCGGCCAGCCGCGAGAGGCGGTGGTGCGCCGAGACCACGCTGCCTTCCCAGGCGAGGTCGCCGTGGCGGATGGCTTCAGCGAGGCACAGCTTTTCGATCTCGATGCGTGCCTTCACCAGCTCTTCGAGGTCGGTCGCCGAAATGGGGCTCACGCGGTAGCCGCGCGCCGGCTCCGACACCACCAGCGCCTCGGCTTCCAGCATGGCGAGGCCTTCGCGCACCGCGCCTGCGCTCACGTCCAGCTCTTCGGCCAGCGCGGCGATGTTGAGCTTCGAGCCCGGCAGCAGCCGCCCGCCCACGATGGCCGTGCGCAGCTCGGTGAACACCTGTCGTGTCTGGCTCATGCCTTTCGTTTTTTCGTTCATTGCACTCCCGTCACCGCGAAAAACGGCCTGATGTTACTTGTTAACCCTAATGATCCATGGATGGCTAAACAATAGACTAACGTTGAAAGAATATATTATTTGTTCCGACATGGATAGCCGATTGGAGACATACGACATGGCCGATATCCAGCTTCGCACCCACAAAAGCCCCGAGCGCGCGGCGTTGCACAGCGTTCATTCGCTCGATGCCTTCGTCTTCACCGTGCCCGACCTCGACGAGGCCGCGCGCTTCTACGACGCCTTCGGGCTGGAGCCGAAACGCGAGGGCGACCGGCTCGACCTGTACACCGCAGGCCACCCGCACGCCTGGGGTTCGCTGTACCAGGCGCCCGGGGTGAAGAAGCTGCAGTACCTGCGTTTCGCCTGCTTCGCGGAAGACTTCGACGCCATCGCCGCGCGCATCGAGCGCCTGGGCGTGCCGCGCTGCTCGCCGCATCCGCTGGGCGACGACCGCGGCCTGTGGGTGCTGCACCCGGAGGGTTTTCCGGTGCAGGTCGTCGTGGCCGCGAAGAGCGCGCCGGACGCGGGCAGCGAGCCCGTCGTCGCGCCGCGCCCGCCCGTGGGCACTGGCGCCTCGCCGAACCGCGCGCGCATTCCGAAGGTGCATCCGCGCCGGCTCTCGCACATCCTGATGTTCTGCGCCAAGGTGCCAGAGGCTTTGCGCTTTTACGAAGACGCGCTGGGCTTGCGCGTTACCGACCGCTCGGGCGATCTCATCGTGTTCATGCACGGCGTGCACGGCAGCGACCACCACCTGATTGCGATGGCGCATTCGAACGGCCCGGGGCTGCACCACCTGAGCTGGGACGTCGCGAACATCGACGAAGTCGGCCGGGGCATGGAGCAGATGTATGCAGCGGGCCACGTGCGCGGCTGGGGCGTGGGGCGCCATGTGCTGGGCTCGAACTACTTCCACTACGTGCGCGACCCGTGGGGCAGCTACTCGGAGTACTCCTGCGACATGGACTTCGTGCCCGGCGACTACGACTGGCGCGCCGCCGACCACCCGCCCGAAGACTCTTTCTACGCCTGGGGCCCGAAGGTGCCCGAGGACTTCGTCACCAATTTCGAGGTCGAGGCCGCCAAGGCCTGAGACCGTTTCTTCTCTGCATCCGAATCACAAAGGAATCCCATGCGTCTCCTCGCCTTCAACCACAACGGCAAGCCGGCCCTCGGCCTGCGCCTCGGCCAGGAGGTCGTCGACCTCACCGCCGAAGGCCTGCCCGCCACGCTCGATGAACTGCTGCGCGCCGGCCCCGAAGCCATGGCCGCCGCGAAGAAGGCCGGCGACGCGGCCCGCACGCGCCTGCCGCTCGCAGGCATCGACTGGCTGCCGCCGGTGCAATCGCCCTCCAAGGCCATTGCCGTGGGCCTCAACTACATCGACCACGCGGCCGAAAGCAAATTCGACCCGCCGACCTACCCGGTGCTGTTCCATCGCTTTCCGTCGTCTTGGGTCGGCCACAACCAGCCGATCGTGCGTCCGCACGTGTCGACGCAGTTCGACTACGAAGGCGAGCTGCTGGTGGTGATCGGCAAGGCCGGGCGCTACATCAAGAAGGGCGATGCGCTGAACCACGTGGCGGGCTACTCGGTGTTCAACGACGGCTCCATCCGCGACTACCAGTTCAAGTCGGCGCAATGGATGATGGGCAAGAACTTCGACTGCTCGGGCTCCTTCGGCCCCGAGTTCGTCACCGCCGACGAACTGCCCGCGGGCGCCACCGGCCTGAAGCTGCAGACGCGCCTGAACGGCACCGTGCTGCAGGACGCGGACACGCGCGACATGATCTTCGACGTTGCCACGCTGGTGTCGGTGTGCTCCGAGCCCTTCGCGCTGCAGCCGGGCGACATCATCATCGCCGGCACGCCCTCGGGCGTGGGCCTGGCGCGCAAGCCGCAGATTTTCATGAAGGCCGGCGACGTGTGCGAAGTGGAGATCGAAGGCGTGGGCCTTCTTTCGAACCCCGTCGTCGACGGCGACTGAGCGGCGGCAGCAGCACCAAGGCCGCGCTGACCAAAACAATTACGGAGACAAAAAATGAGCATCGATCGTCGTTCCTTCGTCGCGGCCGCCAGCGCTTTCGGTGCCCTCGGCACTGGCGCGCTGTTCAGCGGCACCGCCGCCGCACAGCAGCCTTCGGGCAAGCCCATCCGCGTGGGCGGCACGCTGGCGCTCACCGGGCCGCTCTCGGCCACGGGGCTCGTGCACAAGCTCACGGGCGAGATCTACGTGGAGTCGCTCAACCAGCGCGGCGGCCTGCTGGGCCGGCCGGTGGAGTGGGTGCTGAAGGACGACCAGTCCAAGCCCGACCTCGCGCGCACGCTGTACGAGCAGCTCGTGACGGCCGACAAGGTCGACCTGCTCATCGGCCCGTATGCCACGGGCGCGATTCTTTCGGCCATGGGCGTGGCCCAGCGCTACAACAAGACGCTGGTGCACCACACCTTCGGCATTCCGAGCCTGGCCAAGTACGACCAGCAGTTTCCGGCGTGGTCGCTCGGCCCCGACCCCGAGAAGACGATGCCCGCCATGGTCATGGACGCGCTGGCCACCTCGCCCAAGCCGCCGAAGACCATCGCCATCGTCACAAGCAAGTTCCCCTCGGTGCACTTCGTGGCGCTGGGCGCGCGCGAGGTGGCGAAGCAGCGCGGCCTGAAGGAGGTGTTGTTCCTCGAATGGGACTTCGGCAACCGCGACTTCGGCCCCATCGCAGGCCGGCTGAAGGAGGCCAACCCCGACTTCATCTGGAACGGCGCCATCGGCCTCGAGGGCAATCAGCTGCTCGATGCGATGAAGAAGATCGACTACGCGCCGCTGCATCACTTCTATCACGTGCCTGCGCCCGCGCCGATGCTCAAGGCGCCCGAGGCCAACGGCGCATTGGCCACCACCATCTTCGAAGACCATCCGCCGTTTACCGACAACCCGACGGCCGCCGAGTTCGTGAAGGTCTACCGCGAACGCGCGGCCAAGGCCGGCATGCCCGACACGGCGGTGGAGACGCAGGCCGCCGCGTCGTTCTCGGCCTGGCAGATCATCGAGGCCGCCGTGGTCGCCACCAAGGGCATCGACGACAAGGCCATGGCCACCTGGCTGCGCGCCAACAAGGTCGACACCATCCAGGGCAAGCTGCGCTTCAACGAGCGCGGCAACTTCGGCGACGACCTGGGCAAGGTGAAGCAGGTGCAGAACGGCAAGTGGGTGGTGGTGTGGCCGAAGGAGTGGGCCGCCCCCGGCGCGAAGCTGCAGACGCGCGGGGTGACCAGCTGATGAGCTTCCCCAGTGCCACGCTGCTGGCCCAGTCGATCCTGGCGGGCCTGTTCACCGGGGCGCTCTACGGCCTGCTGGGGCTCGGCCTCAGCCTGTCGTGGGGGATGCTGCGGCAGATCAACCTCGCGCACTTCGCGCTCGCCTTTCTCGGCGCCTATCTCACGTACGAACTGTCGAGCCACCATGGCGTCGATCCGCTGCTCACGCTGGTGGTGATCGTGCCGCTGTTCTTCGTGCTGGGCGTGGCATTGCACTGGGTGCTGACGCGCTTTCGCGTGAGTCCCTTCAACTCGCTGCTTGTGACCTTCGGCATCACAGTGATCATCGAGGCGCTCTTGCAGTGGACCTGGACGGCCGACTACCGCAAGCTCGAATCGAGCTACGCGGAGCACAAGCTGCAGATCGGCCCGCTCTACCTGCCGGTGCCCGAGCTCATCACGCTGGCGCTGGGCGTGGGCATCTCGCTTGCGGTGTGGTTCGCACTGCGCCGCACCGACCTGGGCAAGGCGATGCGCGCCGCCGCTGAAGACGCACCCATCGCCGCCGCCTTCGGTGTGAACCAGAACGCGCTGGCGCTGATGCTCTCGGGCCTCAACGCGGCGCTGGCCGGCGTGGCGGGCGTGTGCATTGCGCTGGCGTACACGCTGTCGCCCTCGCAGATCTATGCGTGGATCGGCGTGGTGTTCGCGGCCGTGATGCTGGGCGGGCTCGGCCGCCCGCTCGGGCCGCTGATCGCGGGTTGCATCATCGGCGTGACCGAGGCCGTCACCATGACCGTCACCGCGCCATCGTGGGCGCCGCTGGTGTCGTTCTCGCTGCTGATGTTCGTGCTGCTGGTGCGGCCGGGGAGGGTGGCATGAAGCGCTCGTTCCTGCTGATTCTTGCGGCCGGCGCGGGGCTTGCCGTGGTGCCGTGGCTCGGGCTGCCGGCGTTCTACGAGTCGATCCTGTACCTGGTGCTGCACTGGGTCGCGCTGGCCACCTCGTGGAACCTGCTGTCGGGCTACTCGGGGTATTTCTCGTTCGGGCACGGTGCGTTCTTCGGCATCGGCATGTACACGACGGCCACGCTGGCAACGCGCTTCGACATTCCGTTTCTCTGGACGCTGCCGGCCGCCGCCGCGGTGGCCGCGCTGTTCGGCACGCTGCTGGGCGCCGTGGCGTTCCGCGTGCAGGCGGTGCGCGCCGAGCTGTTCTCGTTGCTCACGCTGGCCGCCACCTTCGTGGTGGCGACCATCATCCTCAACACGCCCATCGACGGCGGACCCGGCGTGTACATGAGCGCGGTGGCGGTGCCGCAGATCGGACCGACAGCTTCCGGCACCTTCTACCTGCTGGCCTTGGGCGTGGCGGTGCTGACGGTGCTGGCGTCGCTGGCCGTGTACCACTCGCGCTTCGGCACCGGGCTGTTCGCCATTCATGACGACGAAGACGTGGCCGAGGTGATGGGCGTGCCGACGTACCGCTTCAAGCTCGGCGCCTTCGCGCTCTCGTGCGGGCTGGCGGGCGTGGTGGGCGGCGTGCATGCGCTCTTCGTGTCGTACGTGACCACGGGCGATACCTTCACCATCGCGATGCCGCTCACGGTGGTGCTGATGTCGGTGCTCGGCGGCACGCGCCACTGGGCCGGGCCGATCGTCGGCGCGACGGCGATCACGCTGCTGCTGTATGCCTTCACGGGCGGCGACAGCGCGATCATCGGCAAGGGCATGACGGGGCTGGTGCTGATCGTGGTGATCCTCTTCATGCCCGAAGGCCTGCTGGGGCAGGCGCTGAAGTGGTGGAACGTTCGGCGCGGTGCGCCCGCCGCCTCGTCCGCGCCGGTGCATGTGGCCGTGGCTGATGAAGCGCAGAAACCCGTGGGCATCACCGGCGAAGTGCTGCTGCGTGCCGAGGGCGTGCGCAAGTCCTTCAAGGGCGTGCATGCGCTGCGCGGCGTGAGCCTCGAAGTGCGGCGCGGCGAGATCCTCGGCCTGCTCGGGCCCAACGGATCTGGCAAGTCGACTTTCATCAATGTCGCGAGTGGGCACTATGCGGTGACTGCCGGGGTCATCGAGTTCGAGGGGCGACGCATCTCGGGCGTGCCGGCGCACCGCATCGCGCAGGGCGGCATTGCGCGCACGTACCAGATCCCGCGTCCCTTCGCGCACCTGACGGTGCTGGAGAACGTGGCGCTGCCTGCGATGTTCGGCGCCGCCGCGCTCGACCGCAGGACGGCCGAGGCCGAAGCCTGGCAATGGCTGGCCTTCACTGGCCTGACCGAGCGCGCGCACGCCTTGCCGGCGGAGCTGAACCTGCACCAGCGCAAGTTCCTGGAGTTCGCGCGCGCACTGGCCTCGCGGCCGCAGGTGCTGATGCTCGACGAGGTGCTGTCGGGCCTCACACCGTCAGAAATCGACGAGGCCGTGGCGCTCATCCGCCGCATCCGCGACCAGGGCGCGACCATCGTCTTCGTCGAGCACGTGATGCGCGCGGTGATGGCGCTGTGCGACCGCATCGTGGTCTTCAATCGCGGCGAGGTGCTGGCCGAAGGCGCGCCGCATGACGTGATGCAGCGGCCCGAAGTGGTGTCGGCCTACCTGGGCCAGGCCATGGAGCCGGAGGCGCCTGCCGCGCCAGCTGCCGCGTCGTCCGCGGTGGGTGTCGAAAGGGAGCTGGCCCATGCTTGAACTCGAATCCATCCGCGTCGCCTACGGGCAGGCCACCGCGCTGTGGGATGTGTCGCTGTCCATCGGCAAGGGCGAGCTGCTGTGCATCGTCGGGCCGAACAGCGCGGGCAAGAGCACGCTCATCAATGCGGTGGCGGGGCTGCACCGCATCAGCGCCGGGCGCATGCGTTTCGAGGGGCAGGACATCTCGCGCCTGGCGCCGCATCGCTTCTGCGCCCAGGGCATCGCGCTGGTGCCGGAGGGGCGGCGCCTCTTCACCGAGATGACGGTGCGCGAGAACCTGGAGCTCGGCAGCTACCTGCGCGCGGCGCGGCTGGAGCGTGCTCGCTCGATGGAGCACGTCTGCACGCTGTTCCCGGCGCTGACGGAGAAGCTGGAGCAGCCGGCCGGTTCGCTATCGGGCGGCCAGCAGCAGATGGTGGCCATCGGCCGCGCGCTCATGGCGCGCCCCAAGCTGCTGCTGCTCGACGAGCCCTCGCTGGGGCTGGCGCCGAGCATCGTGCTCGACATGTTCACCGCCATCCGGCACATCCATGCCGACGGCATCGCGGTGCTGCTGGTGGAGCAGAACGTGGGCATGGCGCTCGATGTGGCCGAGCGCGCCGCGGTGCTGGAAGAAGGGCGCATCGTCGCGCTGGGCCGGCCGGAAGAACTGATGGCGCGGCCGGAGTTGCGGCGCGCCTACCTGGGACTGGATGCCGATGCCGCAGAGGGTGGCGCTATGCCGGGTGCGACGGCCCATGGTGCCCGGGCCGCCGCAGCGCCAGCCACCACAGCAGCGCGGCATTGATCGCCCAGCTGCCGGCCAGCATCATCAGCGCCGTGTTTGCGACGCCGGGCGAGAGGTCGAGCGTCAGCAGGCTCAGCGACCACGGCAACCCGCCCGCGATGGCGACCAGCATGCCGGCCTCGCTGTCGGGCACGACGGCGCAGGCCAGGATGCAGACGGCGCCGGTGATCGTGTAGATCAGTGCGGCGGCGCGCCATCCGGGGCGTTGGGGCGGTCGTGAATTTGCGGGCATGCCTTGAGCATCGCCGATCCCGCATCAAGCCGTGAAGGCCTGTTACGCGAAGGGGCGTAGTGTTTTGGCGACGCCGCGTTCAGTTGCTTGCCAACTTCTGCACGCTTGGGGCGATTGGTGCTTCAGGCAGCGCGGCTTCGATGCCGAGCGCCAGTGCCAGCAGCGCCGTGTCGGTGCCTTGCGCGCCTGTCAATTCCAGCCCGGCAGGCAGGCCGTTGGAGGCGAGGCCCATCGGCAGGCTCACCGCCGGCAAGCCCGCCATGCCGGCCGGGCCGGTGTTGCGGATGTAGGCCGAAAAAGCCGAGGTGGGGCGGCCGCACAGCGTTACTTCCACGTCTTCTCCGATGCGCGCGGCGGTCAGCGGGCTGGTCGGGAAGACGAGGGCGGCCAGGTCGTGCCGCGCGAAGCAATCGCGGTACGCCGCCTGCATGCGCGGGCGCAGGGTGTGCAGCGCGTGGGCGTAGGCCTCGGGCGTGATGGCCGTCGCGCCGAAGAGGCGTTCGAACAGCGGGCGCACGTCGGGGCTGACCACCGCGTCGGTGAGCGCACGCGCGTCGAAGGGGCGGTCGTGCCGCGCAAAGTAGGCGGCCAGCGCGGGCAGGATCTCGTGCAGCGAGATCGTCATCGATCCTTCCTGGAACAGTGCGCCGGCTTCGGCCAGGTCGCAAGGCACCAGCGCGGCGCCGGCTGTGCGCAGCAGCTCGAGGCGCTCGCGGGCCAGCTCGGCCACGGGCGGATCGACCTCTTCCCAGAAGTAGGCCTCGGGCACGCCAAGGCGCACACCTGTGAGCGGTGTCGGGGCAATCTGCAGCGGCCCGCCGGCCACCGCGTGGTCGACCAGCACGCAGTCGCCCACGCAGCGCGCCATGACGCCGGCGGTGTCGAAGGTTGGCGATATCGGCACCAGCCCTTCGTCCGGCCAGCGGTGCACCGTCGGCCTGAAGCCCACCAGCCCGCACAGCGCGGCCGGCACGCGCACCGAGCCGCCCGTGTCGGTGCCGATGGCCACCGGCGCGGCGCGCATACCCAGCAGCGCAGCGTTACCGCCGCTGGAGCCGCCCGTCACGCGTGTGGCGTCGAACGGATTGCGCGACGGCCCGAGGCCGTGGTTGTTGCCGGTAACGCCCTGCGACCACTCGTGCAGATTCGTCTTGCCGAGCACCAGCGCGCCTGCGTCGATCAACCGTTGCGTCACGCCGGCGTGCATGCGCGGCCGGTGGTCCGCCATCCACGGGCTGCCCGCCGTGGTCGGCATGCCGGCGACGTCGATGTTGTCCTTGAAGGCGAGCGGCACGCCATGTAGAGGCAGCGTTCCCGGCGCGGGGCGCGGCGCTGCATCGAGCGCGGCGGCGGCTGCGCGAAGCGCCGCGGGGTCCAGGTGGAGCAGGGCGCCGAAGGGTGCGATTGCGCCGGCGCGTTCCAGCAGCGCCTGCGCGTAGTCGGTGGCGCGCAGTTCGCCGCGCGCCATCTGCCCGGCGGCCTCGCGGGCGGAAAGATCGGTCAGCGCATGGATTCGGTTCATGAAGGCTCGAAGTGGGGCGGAAGCTGCACTCCGGTGCATGTTTCGGGCCAATTCGCGCTTCTGACGCCAGAAAACAGGCTGAAATTGCATGGCATGGATACTGCTTAAAGAGTTTTTTGTATCCATGAGGCCATCCAATGTCTTTCAAGTCCTTGCGTATTCTGGCCGCCGTCGCAACGTCGATGGCTCTTCTGGCGGGCATGCCCGCGTCTGCCGCCGAGAAGGTCTCGCTGCGCCTCAAGTGGCTGGCGCAGGCGCAGTTCGCCGGCTTCTACGTAGCCAAGGCCAAGGGCTTCTATGACCAGGGCGGCCTCGACCTGACGATCAACCCGGGCGGCCCCAACCTCAACGTCGAGACGCTGGTCGCCTCGGGCAACGACACCTTCGGCCTCGCCGGCGGCACCGAGACCGTGCTGCTCGCCCGCGAAAAAGGCCTGCCGCTGGTCTGCATCGGCGTGACCGTGCAGAACACGCCCTTCACATACGTGACCTACAAGGACTCCGGCATCACCAAGGTGAAGGACTTCGCAGGCAAGAAGGTCGCGACCTGGTTCACCGGCACGCAGTACACGCTGTACTCGATGCTCGCCTCGGCCGGCGTGAAGCAGAGCGACCTCACCATCGTTCCCCAGTCGGGCTCCATGGCGCCCTTCGTCGAGAAGCAGTTCGACGTGGCCGCGGCCACCTACTACAACGAGCTCAACACGCTGAAGGAGCAGGGCCTGGGCGACAAGCTCACGCTCATCAAGCCCGACGACTACGGCGTGGTCGTGCAGCAGGACACCGTGCTCGTGTCGGAGAAGTACCGCAACGAGAAGCCGCAGCAGGTGCAGGCCTTCCTGACCGCCACCATCAAGGGCTGGAAGTACGCGCTGCAGAACAAGAAGGAAGCCATCGACATCGTCATGGCCGCCGCCCCCAGCCTGAACCGCGCGCACCAGGAAGCCATGCTCGATGAATTCGAGAAGCTCGTGAAGGCCGGCAAGGGCACCACCGACGGCATCCTCGCCATCGACCTGCCCACGGTGGAGAAGATGCAGGCGCAGCTCGTCGGCTACAAGGCGCTGAAGGCGCCGGCCGATCTGTCGAAGGCCTACGACGCCAGCTTCTGGACGCAGGTGCCCGCGGCCGACAAGAAGTTCTGAGCCGCATCGCCGCAGCCATGAAATTCATGCCTCACGAAGTGATGCCGCCCGCCGTGAGCGACACGGCGCCGCCCATGCTCGAGCTGGTCAACGTATGGAAGCGCTTCGGCGAAGCGCAGGCCAGGACCGTCGCGGTGTCGGGCGTCAACCTGCGGATCGCGAAGAGCGAGTTCGTCACGCTCGTGGGCCCCTCGGGTTGCGGCAAGTCGACCCTCTTCAACATGATCGCGGGCCTGCTGCCGCCTGACGACGACGGCTCGCTGCTGTTCGGCGGCGCACCGCAGCGCGACGGCCAGCTGCTCGGCAAGGTGTCGTTCATGCCGCAGCGCGACTTGCTGTTTCCATGGCGCACCGTGCTCGACAACGCCATCCTCGCGCTCGAGGTGGAAGGCGTGCCACGTAAGGAAGCGCGCGAACGGGCCCGCGCCATGCTGCCTGAGTTCGGCCTGGCGGGTTTCGCCAACCACTATCCGCACCAGCTCTCGGGCGGCATGCGCCAGCGTGTCGCGCTGATGCGCACCTTCCTGTTCGCGCGCGACCTGATGCTGCTCGACGAACCCTTCGGCGCACTCGACGCGCTCACGCGCACCCGCATGCAGCACTGGCTGCTGGAGCTCTGGGCCAGGCACCGTCGCACGGTGCTGTTCATCACGCACGACATCGACGAAGCGATCCTGCTCGGCGACAAGGTGCTGGTGATGACGGCGCGCCCCGGCACGGTGAAGAGCGAGACCGTGATCGACCTGCCGCGCCCGCGCGACCCGTCGGTGGTGCTGTCGCCGGAGTTCATCCGCATCAAGCAGCGCCTGCTGGCCGAGATCGAAGAGGAAAGTCAGAAGACCTTCGCACAGGAGGGCACCGCTTCGTGAACGCCCTCTTGCAGCGCGCAGTGCGCTCGCCCGCGCTGGCCTTCGTGGGCCTGGCGCTGGTGTGGGAGATCTGCGTACACGCCTTCGCGCCGTCGCCGCGCTACCTGCCGGCGCTGAGCGCCATCGCGCAGGACGCGTGGTCGGTGTGGCCGCAGCTCATGCGTGGCTTCGGCCGCACGCTGCTCGAAACCGTGCTCGGCTTCGCGATGGGCGCGGTGTTCGGCTGCGCCTGCGGCACGGTGTTCACCTATTCGCGCTGGATGGAGCGCTCGGTGTTCCCGCTGTTCGTGGTGTCGCAGACGGTGCCGGTGGTGGCCTTCGGCGCGCTCATCGTCATCTGGTTCGGCAACTCGCTGCTGGCCAAGGTGATGACGGCGTTCTTCCTGACCTTCTTCCCCGTCACGGTGAACACGCTGCGCGGCCTGAAGTCGTGCGACCCGCAGCGCATCGCGCTGATGAAGAGCTTCGGCGCCAACCGCCTGGTGATGTTCTTCAAGCTGGCCGTGCCTTCGGCGCTGCCGCAAATCATGGTCGGGCTGCGCGTGGCCATCGGCCTGAGCCTGATCGGCTCGGTCGTGGGCGAATGGTTCGGCGAAACCGTGGGCCTGGGCGTGATGCTCATGGAGGCGATGAACGCCGACCTCGTGGTGCGCCTGTGGGTGGTGATGTTTGCCTGCGGGCTGATGGGTGCGCTGCTCTACGGGCTGCTCACCTTCGTGGAAAGGAGGCTCGTATGGTGGCGCAGCGAAAGCTGATGGAATCGCCCGTCGTGCCGGTGGTGCTGGGCATCGTCGTGCTGCTTGCGGTGTGGGAGGGCGCGATTCTGCTCTTCAATATTCCGCCGTTCGTGCTGCCGAGCCTGGGCACGATCGTGCAGCATGCGTTCACCGACACGGGGCGCTTGATGAGCGCATTGCTGGCCACGCTGGGCGAGGCGCTCGGCGGCTATGCATTGGGCAGCGTGCTCGGGCTGTTGCTGGCAGTTGTGTTGCTGCTGGCTCCGCCGCTGGAGCGCATCGTGATGCCGCTGGCGGTGGCGGTGAACGCCGTGCCGACCGTGGCCTATGCGCCGCTGTTCCTGATCTGGTTCGGCCTCGGTGCCGCTTCGAAGATCGCGCTGGTGGCGCTGGCTGTCGGCTTCACCATGCTGGTGAACGCGCTGCACGGCCTGAAGCAGGCCGACGTCGCGGCCGTGAACCTGATGCGCAGCTTCGGGGCAGGGCAGTTGAAGATCGTGTGGCGCCTGCGCCTGCCGGTGGCAATGCCCTCGGTGGTCACCGCGCTGCGCATCGGCGTGCCGCGCAGCATGATCGTCGCGATCGTCGGCGAGATGCTGGGCGCTTATGCAGGGCTCGGGCGAATGATCTATGAATCGACGCAGCAGGTCGACCTGCTGAGCGTGTGGTCGGCGGTGCTCGTTGCATCGATCGCGAGCATGGTCTTCTACGGCCTGCTGGTGTGGATCGACCAGAAACTGGTGTGGTGGCGCTGATGGCAAAGACGAATCCCGCGGCATACCCCGACACCGAAGCCGGGCTGCGCGTGCAGCTCGCCGCCTGCTACCGGCTGGTGGCGCACTTCGGCATGGACGACCTGATCTACAACCACATCTCGGCACGCGTGCCGGGGCCGGAACATCACTTTCTCATCAACCCGTACGGGCTGCTGTTCTCCGAGGTGACGGCTTCGTCGCTGGTGAAGATCGACCTCGACGGCAACAAGGTGGACGACACGGAGGCCGAAGTCAACCAGGCCGGCTTCGTGATCCACAGCGCGATCCATGCAGGGCGCCCCGACGCACTGTGCGTGCTGCACACCCACTCCGAGGCCGGCACCGCAATCGCGGCCATGCCCAACGGCCTGGCTCCGCTGAGCCAGTTCGCGATGCGCTACCAGGGCCATACCGCCTTCCACGACTACGAAGGCGTGGCGCTGGAAACCGGCGAGCGCGAGCGGCTGGTGCGCGACCTGGGCCCGCACCACACGCTGGTGCTGCGCAATCACGGCATCCTGACGGTGGGCCGCACGATTCCCGAGGCCTTCATCCTCATGTACTACTTCGAGAAGGCGGCCAAGGTGCAGCTGCTCGCACAGGGCGGTGTGGCCCCCGGCGAATCGCTGGTGTACCCGCAGCCCGAAGTGAGCGATCTGGCCGCGCGCCAGTTCACCGAATTCGCCGGCGACATCCGGCCGCCCGGCACGCGCGAATGGCCTGCGTTCCTGCGCATGCTGGAGCGCACCCAACCCGACTACCGGCTTTGAGTGCCGGCACTTTCCTCTTCATTCCCAGAGACACATTTCGACCATGCAACTCGAGAACCTCACCTCTTTCATCGGCACCGAAGTCAAAGGCATCGACCTGCGCGAGCCCGTGAGCGACGCCGACTTCGCGGTGCTGCGCGACACGCTCAACCAGCGCTCGGTGCTGCTGTTTCGCGGCCAGAGCATCAACGAATCGCAGCACGTGGCCTTCTCGCGCCGTTTCGGTACGTTGCTGGGCCACGTGCTCACGCAGTTCCTGAAGAAGGAGCACCCCGAGGTCTACGTGCTGTCGAACGTGTCGGAGAACGGCAAGCCGATCGGCAACCACAAGGAGGGCTGGAACTGGCACTCCGACCTCTCGTACAAGGCAGAGCCCTCGATGGGCGCGCTGCTCTACGCGCTCGAAGTGCCGCCGGTGGAAGGCGACACCTTCTTCGCCTCGATGCACGCCGCCTACGAAGCGCTTGACGACGACATGAAGGCGCGCATCCGCCACATGACGGCCACGCACAGCTACGCCAACTACTACGGCAAGGCTTTTGCCGACCGCAACCCGCTCACGCCCGAGCAACTGGCGGCCACGCCCGACGTGGTGCATCCGCTGGTGCGCACGCATCCTGAAACCGGTCGCCTCTCGCTCTACGTGGGCGAAGACGTGGTCAAGCACATCGACGGCCTGCCGGCGGAGGAGAGCACCGCGCTGCTGGCCGAGCTGAACGCGCACGCCATCTCGCCGGAGTTCAGCTACCGCCACAAGTGGCTCGCGGGCGACCTGCTGGTTTGGGACAACCGCTGCACCATGCACCGTGCCACGCCGTACGACGACAACGTGTACCGCCGCGTGATGCATCGCACCACCGTTGCCGGTGATCGTCCCTTCTGACATTCCGATCCGCCGAGCAGGCCCCGCGTTTGAAAACCGACAAAGACAAGCACAACAAGGAAGGCAAGAACATGGAACCGAACGAACCCGAGATGGCAGCAGAACCTCCGGCGCTGCGCGGACGCGAGCGCCAGCGCGGCAAGGGTGCCACGCTGTCCGACGAACTGAAGGACACGCTCGAAGACCTGATCGTCAGCGGCGTCATGAAGCCCGGCGCGCGGCTCGACGAAGCCGAGCTGGCCGAACGCTTCAAGGTGTCGCGCACGCCGGTGCGCGAGGCGCTCAAGGCGCTGGCCGCCACCGGCCTCGTCGACCTGCGCAGCCGCCAGGGGGGCGTGTGCGTGGCGCGCATCTCGCTGCCCATGCTCATCGAGATGTTCCAGATGATGGCGGTGATGGAAGGCCTGTGCGCCAAGTTCGCCGCGCGCCGTGCCACCGAGGCGCAGAAGCAGCGCATGAGCCAGCTGCACGACGAGCTGACGAGCATCCTCGCCTCGGGCGACCACTCGCGCTTCTACGACGTGAACCAGGACTTCCACGACGCGCTCTACGAAGCCTCCAACACGCATTACCTCGCCGAGCAGACGCGCGCGCTGCGCAAGCGCGTGCGCGTGTACCGCCGCTACGTGACCTTCCAGCCCGGCCGCATGACCGCCACCATCGGCGAGCACGGCGCCATCCTCGACGCCATCCGGCGCAACGACCCGGGGGCAGCGTTCAACGCCGCCATCGACCACGTGAGCCTGCTCGAGGACGACATCGTCGACCTGATCGCCGCGCTGTCCGAGCAGGACAACGGGGCTGCCTGAGCCTCTTCTTTCAACGCACTCAACGCCACCCTTTTTCGATCGCATCCCAGGACATCACTCCATGAAACTCGAACTCGAAGGCAAGACCGTACTCATCACCGGCGCCTCCAAGGGCATCGGCCTTGCGGCCGCCCATTCGTTCGCGGCCGAAGGCTGCCACCTGCAACTGGCCGCACGCGACGGCGCCGCCCTGGCGGCCGCCAAGGAAGAGATCGAGAAGATCTACCCGATCAACGTGCGCGTCCACCCGATGGACCTGGCCGCGCCCGGCGCGATGGCGCAGCTGGCCGAAGCGGCCGGGCACGTCGACATCCTCGTGAACAACGCGGGCGACATTCCGGCCGGCCCCATCGAATCGCTCGACTTCGCCGTGGTGCGCCGGGGCTTCCAGCTCAAGGTGCTGGGCTACATGGAGCTCAGCCAGATCTACTACGCGCGCATGAAGGCCGCGGGCGGCGGCGTGATCGTGAACGACATCGGCAACTCCGGCGAGAACTGGGACGCCAACTACATCGCCGGCTCCACCGGCAACGCCGCAGTGATGGCCTTCACGCGTGCCCTGGGCGGCGTGAGCCTGGACGACGGCATCCGCGTGGTGGGCGTGAACCCCGGCCCCGTGGCGACCGACCGCATGGTCAAGCTCATGAAGCGCCGCGCCTTCGACACCCATGGCGACGAAGGCCGCTGGGAAGAGCTGTTCGACAACTACCCCGGCGGCCGCCCGGCCACGCCTGAAGAGGTGGCCGAGCTGATGGTGTTCCTGGCTTCGCCGCGTGCGGGCTACATCACCGGCACGGTGGTGACCATCGACGGCGGCATCGCGGCGCGTGGCTCGATCATCAAGACCAGCAAGAAGGTGGTCGAGGCCGAACAGGCCCGGAGGCTCGCGGCATGAATGCAGCGCTGAACCCCGCCGCTGCAGTGCCGGCCGTGACGAGCGACGCCGAAACCCGCAACCAGTATTTCGACCGGCTGTTCACCAACCCAGACCTGATGTGGCTGGGCCAGAACACCAACCACTTTCCGCTGCACCCCGCCGTGCGAAAGGCGCTGCACGACGCCATCGACGACGAGAGCTTTCACGCCTATGCGCCGCCGCTGGGCATGGAAGCGCTGCGCTCGGCCATCGTGGAAGACCTGGGCGTGCCGGACCAGTCGGCCGTGGTGACCGACGGCGCGGTGTCGGCGCTGGCGCTGGCCTGCCGTGCGTTCTGCGTGGCGGGCAAGGGCTTCGTGACCACCGACCCCGGCTGGAAATGGCCGCTGCAGTTCGCAGCCAAGGCCGGCTCGGCGATCACCGAGATTCCGATCTACGGGCCGGAGTACGGCTTCAAGTTGTCGGCCGAGGCGCTGGCCGCTTCAACCGACGGGAACACAGCCGTCATCTACCTCGTGGACCCGAACAACCCGCTGGGCACCACCTACACCGAAGATGAGATCCGTGCCTTTGCAGACCGCGCGCGCGAGATCGGCGCCATCCTCATTCACGACTGCACCTACCGCGACTTTGCCGACAGCCACACGCTGGCTTCGCGCTTCTACCCGGAAGGCACGGTGACCATCGTGAGCTTCTCCAAATGGCTCGGCCTCGCGGGCCTGCGCCTCGGAGCACTGGTGGCTTCGCCCGAGCTGCTCGCGCGCATCCTGCCGCATTCGCAGGCGCCGCTGGGCGCGAGCGTGCTGGCGCAGCGCGCGGCCATCGCGGGCCTGGGCGTGAAGGAAGAATGGATGGCCGAAGTGATCGCGCAGCAGCGCGAGAACCAGCAAATGATCGTCGACGCCTTCGCCAAGCAGCCGGGCTTCGAGGTGCCGGTGTTCCCGTCGCAGGCCAACTTCATCGTGGTCGAGTGCAGCAAGGCTGGCGTGACGCCCGAGGCGCTGGTCAGCGCGCTGGGCGAGCACGACATCATGGTGCGGCAGGGCACGTATCACACGCCGCGCTTCGGACATCGCTTCGTGAAGATCTCCACCACCGTACCGAAGGCCTGGGCGCAGGCGCTGTGCGACGTGCTGCCGCAGGCGGTCGAGCGTGCGCGCAGCCTGCCGGCCACGGCAGCGCTGTTCTAAGCGTCCTGAAGAAGAAAGGCCGACGATGAGTTTTGCCACCACCCCCGACGGCGTTCGCCTCTACTACGAGACCGTCGGCAGCGGCACGCCGATAGTGTTCGTGCACGAGTTCGGCGGCGACCACCGCAGCTGGGAGCCGCAGATGCGCTACTTCGGGCGGCGCCACCAGTGCGTGACTTTCGGTGCGCGCGGCTATCCGCCGTCGGACGTGCCGGCCGACATGGAGCGCTATTCGCAAGCCACCGCGGCCGACGACATCGCCGCCGTGATGGACGCGCTGGAACTGGAGCGCGCGCACATCGTGGGCCTGTCGATGGGGGGCTTCGCTACGCTGCACTTTGGCCTTCGCCATGCGAAGCGGGCCTCGTCGCTGGTGATTGCCGGCGCGGGCTACGGCGCGGAGAAAGAGCACGAGGAGTACTTCCGCGGCGTCTCGCTCGAAGTGGCCAAGCAGTTCGAAGCGCAGGGCTCGGAGAAATTCGCCCGCACCTATTCGCTGGGCGCGAGCCGCGTGCAATTCCAGAACAAGGACCCGCGCGGCTGGCAGGAATTCGCGACCTGGCTCGGCGAGCACGATGCCGTCGGCGCGGCCAACACCATGCGCGGCGTGCAGGCGCGGCGCCCGTCGATCTACGACCTGGAGAGCGATCTGCGCGTGATGAACGTGCCCTCGCTCGTGGTGGTCGGCGACGAGGACGACCACTGCCTGCAGCCCGGCATCTTCCTCAAGAAGACCGTGCCGGCCTGCGGTTTGGCCGTGATGCCCAAGACCGGCCACACGCTCAACCTGGAAGAGCCAGCCGCGTTCAACGCCTTGCTGGCCGAGTTCTTCGCGCAGGTCGAGGCCGGCCAGTGGAAGCCGCGCGATCCGCGTGCGCTGCCCAGCCAGATCATGAAGACCGACTGATGACCGCCGAAACCGCCACCGAAGAAGTCGCCGGAGAGCAAGGTATCTGGCGCATCGATGCCGATCGCCTGTGGGACCGGCTCATGACGCTCGCCTGCATCGGCGCCACGCCGGGCGGCGGCGTAGACCGGCAGGCGCTGAGCGCGGAAGAGATCGCGTCGTGGCGCACGATGATCGACTGGGCCCTGTCGGCAGGGCTGGAGCCTTCGACCGATGCGGCCGGCAATCTCTTCATCGCGCTGCCGGGCGCCGACCGTGATGCACCGCCCGTGCTTGCGGGCAGCCATCTCGACAGCCAGCCCGGCGGCGGCCGCTTCGACGGCGTGTACGGCGTGGTGGCTGCGCTGGAGGTGCTGACCACGCTGGCCGGGCGTGGCGTGCGTCCGCCGGTGGACATCGTCTGCGTGGCGTGGATGAACGAGGAGGGCTCGCGCTTCGCGCCCGGCATGATGGGCTCGGAGGCCTTTGCCGGCGTGCGCAGCCTCGAGGCCGTGCGCGCGGTGCGCGATGCCGCCGGCATCTCGGTCGCCGATGCTCTCGATGCGTTGCACGCTGCGTTCCCGGCGCTGCGGCGGCGGCCGCTGGGCTTTCCGGTGGCGGCGTATGTAGAGGCGCACATCGAGCAGGGGCCGATACTGGAAGCGCAGGAGCGCGTGATCGGCGTCGTCACCGGCATCCAGGGCAAGAAGACCTTCGACGTCGTGATCGAGGGCGAGCGTGGTCACGCCGGCACGCTCGCGATGGTCGAGCGGCGCGATGCGCTCGCAGCCTTCACGCGCATCGCGACGGCGCTCTATGCCGAGATCGGCGGCCACGACGACGCGGTGAAATTCACCATCGGCCGGCTGCAGGTCGAGCCGAACGCGCCCTCGGTGGTGCCCGAGCGGGTGACGCTGCGCATCGACCTGCGGCATCCCGACAACGCGGTGCTCGAACATCTGGGTCAGCGATTGGCCGCGCTGTGCGACTCGCTTGCCGCGCCGTGCCAGGCGAGCGTGACCCCCTTGGTCGATGCGCCGTCCAACGGCTTCGATCCCGCCTTGCAGCAGGCGATTGCGCAAGCCGCCGAGCGCATCGGACAGCCGCACATGCCGATTCTTTCGGCTGCCGGCCACGACGCGCGCCACATGGCGCCGCTGTGCCCGAGCGCGATGATCTTCATTCCCTGCCGCGACGGCGTAAGCCATGCGGAACACGAGTGGGCGGAGCCGGCGCACGTGGCGGCCGGCGCAAACGTGCTGCTGCGTGTGCTGATGCCCTATGTGGGGGCCGGAGCATGACTGCCGCAGACATCGCCACCGTCGTCGACATGGCCGATCTGCCGATGCAGCATCCGCGCGCGCCGGCCAGCGTCGCGCAGGCCAGGGCGCGCTTCTTCAATTCCGGCAATGCCTTCAACGTGAAGCTGCCAGAGGTGCCCGCGCGGCTCTTCTCGCCGCCGCCGGAAGGACGCTATGGCATGTTCGATTGCGACCAGTCGCGGGCCCTGGGCTGTGGCTTCCCGGCCACCACGCCGCTGATGCTCGCGCGCTACGTGCGCATTGCCGCCCGTGATGCGCTGTTGCCGCTGGACGTGTGCGCCACCGGGTCGGTCTGGTACGTGATTTCCGGCAGCGGCAGCCTGACGGGCGCGGTCGACAGGTTGACCTTTGGCAAGGGCGACGTGTTCCTGCTGCCTGGCGCGCCGGGCTACCGGCTCGAAGCGGGCGCCGAGGACGTGCTGCTGTGGACTGTCGGCAACGAGCCGCAGCTGGCTTTTGAACGCGCGCAGCCGGCGCCCGTGGCCAAGGCAACCATCGACGCCGTGCACTATTCGGCCGCGGAGATCGAGCGCCAGTTCGCGCTGATTTTTTCGAGCGGCACGAGCGAGGAGACCTCGGGCCGCGCGCTGATCTTCTCGTCCGACCGGCAGGCCGCCGCACGCAACCTTACGCCCACGCTGACATTGAGCTTCAACACGCTCGAGCCGAACACGCACCAGCGCACGCACCGCCACAACTCCGCCGCCATCACGCTGGTGGTGCAGGGCGAGGGCTGCCATTCGGTGGTGGGTGGTGCGGTGTGCCCGTGGGCGCCGTGGTCCACGCTGGTCACGCCACCCGGTGCGCCGCATTCGCACCACAACGCAGGCCCGCGCGGCGCGCTCTTCCTCATCGTGCAGGACGGCGGGCTGCACTACCACGCGCGGACGATGGGCTTCGAGTTTCTGGAGGCCGCCGGCTGACCGGTGAGCGGTGGCCGGCGGAGAAGGCAACGTAGAAGCCGAACGTTCACACCCGCTTCTTCGGATTGTCATTTGGGCGCGCCACCATGCGCGGATGGCTGGTCAACTTATCTCCATCGCCCTGACAGTGGATCAACACGACGAGGGCGACTATTTCTGGGTGCTGCTGGAATCCTTCGACAACTCGATGGAGTTCGAACCGCTGATGGAGGCGGCCAAGGGCTTTCATACCTACGCCGAGGCGTTGCAGGCGGGCTACACCGTGCTGCGCGGCCTGTCGGAAGACCTGAACGTCGGCCCGCGCGAAGAGGTCGACGAATCGGTGTTCGCTGAAGAAGACGACGCTGTCGGCGAGCTCGACTAGCGGCGCATCCCCCCAATCTTTCGCTGTCGGCGCGCAGAAGTTGGTCGCGCCGAAATTTGCGCCCGCCTGCGCGCCTATACCGATTGACGGAACCCACAAACATGGGTGGTGTTAGCCAATTGGCGGATGTCCAATGGCTGTCAGCAAGCGTAGGCTCTGACCGACACGTATCCCCGTGGCCATGCGGAGACAGTGCATCACTGCATGTCGCAGGTGTCGCGGCCGGTGGGCGTGTCCTGTCAAGACAGCCGCCGATGCGAGCCACAAGAAAGTCGGGGAATCAAATGGTCGAGTATTTCCGGGTAGGACTGCCCTACATCCGTGTGCGTTTCAAAGTGCCCGCGCGACGCGGAAGCCGTGTCGAGCTCAACGGCAGATTCGGTGTCATCACCGGTGCCAGCGGGGAACACGTCCTGGTCAAGTTCGACGGCGAGTTCGCCGCGGCAATTGTTCACCCTGTTGACCTCAACTATGTGGAGGCAGGGGAGGCAACAGAGCCGGTGAAGCTTCAGCCGTCGGTGCCGGGGGGCGCGGCCAGGCCTTGCGCCGAGTAGGGCGCGGCTATGCTCGGCGGCAGTGTTTGATGCAGCCGAATGAAATGAAGAAAACCAACCCACCGAAGAAAACCAGCAGCTACGACATCAAGAAGCAATGGCACTGGGGCCGCGCCATGCGCGAACTGCGCATCGCCGATTTCCTGAAAGACGGGCGGGTTCTGGTGCCGGGCGAATACACCGGCGAAGGGCCGGCCACCGACGACGGCACGGGTGCGCTGCGAACTGTGGGCGGCATCCAGGTCGGGGCTGCCGACTACGCGACGGGAATGATGTGGGTGGGCCGCAAGCTGCGTGAGGGCGATCTGCCTGCGAAGCCCGACTGATCGCCCCTAATTTGGTCGCCGCGGCGGTGCAACCGAACACACGGCAGTCGCTGAATCGACTGCCCAAGCAGCCGCAGACTGGTTAACAATGGCAAAGAACTGTATATTCGTACAGTATTTTGGCCGCAAGCCTTGTTCAGCGCGGTACGCGCTTGGGGGCGATGAACCATGAACCAGTTTGAGCTTTTCTTCCCGCGGGTCGCAGCAAAGGCATTGCCCATCGCACTGTCGCAACAAGCGCCGCCGCCGCCATTGCCGCAAGAAGATCGCGAGGAGCCGTTCCAGTTCGAAGACGTCGAGGTCGAGGCGCGTGTCACGTACGCCGTGCGGCTAGCCGACTATCCGCACCCGGCAGCCGATGCCGTGAAGGTCGCCGAGCAGCGCTTCCGGCGCGAGATCGACCGGCAACTGGGCGCCGATGTGGTCGAGGCGCTGCGCGCATTCCAGAACGCGAGCGAATCGAGCGAAAGCGATCTGTCGAAGGCGGAGATCGCGATGGCCAAGCGCTGGGCCAAGGCCTACGACGCGGCGCGCACCGCGGGCTTTCGCGACCTGGGAGACACCGACGAGGCGTTTTTCGACGTGCGGCCGATCTGAGCCGCGCTGACGACCGCGCCTGCAGATTGCGCGGAGGGTGACGATTCGGTCGCAGCTGTGTCAAAGTCGGGCAAGGCTTCAGACATCACTGCTTCGAAAGCGCATCGTGTTTCGTCGACCATCCATCACCTTCCGGACGACGGCCTTCGTGGCCGTGGTTTGCCTCGCCCTCGTGGCGCTCGACGGCTTGAACAGCTGGCACTCGCGAAGGGTCCAGCTTCAGCAGATGAGCGTTGCGACGTCGAATCTCGCGCGTGCAATGGCACAGCAGGCAGACGACACGATCAAGCAGGCCGACACCGCGTTGGTCGGCATGGTCGAACGCATGGAATACGACGGCATGGGGCCGGCCGCCATCGAACGGCTTCGCAAGGTGCTCGCGATGCGGGTGGCCGAGCTCCCGCAGCTCGACGGGCTTCACATCTACGACAAGGATGGAAACTGGGTCGCAAACTCCCGGCAGACACCGCCGCAAAACCTGAACAACGCGAACCGGGAGTACTTTCTTTATCACCGCGAACACGAGGAGCGCGGACCGCACATCGGTGTGCCGGTGAAGAGCCGCGTCAACGGCAAACTGCTCATTCCCGTGTCACGGCGCATCAATCGCGCGGACGGCAGCTTCGGCGGGGTGGCGCTCGCGACGATCGACATCAGCTTCTTCACGAAGTTCTATGACAGCCTCGACATAGGCCAGGCTGGCGCAGTCGCGCTGGTTCTCGAGAGCGGGACGATGATGACTCGCCGGCCGTACAGCACCGACATGGTCGGAAGAAACATGCTGGACACCGGCCTCTACCGTTCGTACGTGACCCAGGGCCCGGTGGGGACGGCCGAAATCCTGTCGGCTCAGGACGGCATCACGCGGCTGAACAGCTTCCGGCGCCTCACCAACTACCCGCTGTTCGTTGCGGCGGCCCTCTCCAAGGACGAGATCCTGGCCGCCTGGTGGCGGGAAACGCTTTGGCATACAGGAGGCGTCATTCTCCTGGCATTGATCGTCGGTTTCGTGGGATGGCGGCTGGTGAAGCAGATGGAGCTGCGCAGCAAGACCGAGGCCGAGCTGCGGCGCGCACGCGACGCGCTGGAGACGCTCAACAAGACCCTGAACACCCTCGCGATGGAGGACGGCCTTACGGGTTTGGCAAATCGCCGGCAGTTCGATGTGACGCTCGACAACGAGTTCAGCCGGGCCATGCGAGACGCGAGCACCCTGGCGCTCATCCTGATCGACGTCGATTGCTTCAAGCAGTTCAACGACATCTACGGCCATACGGCCGGGGACGAGTGCCTGCAGACGATCGGCCGCACTATCTCGGGCCTCGCGTCCCGCCGCCCGGGAGACCTCGCGGCCCGCTACGGCGGGGAAGAACTGGCCGTGCTGTTGCCGAACACCGATGTGGCTGGCGCGGCCGTGCTGGCGGAAAGAATCCGCAGCGCGGTGCGCGACCTGGCAATCGTGCACGCCGGTGCTCCCGACGGCTTCGTGACGCTGAGCGCCGGAGTGGATGCGCTCAGCCCCTCGGTCACCCACGGACCGCCGAAGGAGTTGATTCAGTCGGCCGACAAGGCCCTGTACGCGGCCAAGATGGGAGGCCGGAATCGCGTTTGCACGGCGGAGATACGTCCGACGACGGCGTGAACGGCTTTCCGCGCTCCCGCTGCGAGGACAGGCGGCGATACACGCAAACCGCATAAACAAGCGCGAAATCCGGATTTCCCTGCGGACCGCATCACGGGCAAGACTCAAAGGCTTTCGACAACCCAGCCTTCTTCTCTTCGGATGCCCGGCACTTCTCACTCCCCGCGCCAGCTTCGCCTCGGCTTCTTCAGCCGCCTGCTCGACGACGCGACAGCTGCCGAGCGCTACCGTCTCGCCGCCGCGCAGATCGCCCACGCCGAGGCCTTCGGCTTCGATTCGGCCTGGGTGGCGCAGCATCACTTTCACGAACACGAGGGAGGGCTGCCGTCGCCGTTCGTCTTCCTGGCCTATGTGGCCTCGCGCACGAAGCGCATTCGCCTGGGCACGGGCATCGTCACGCTGCCGCTGGAAAACGCCGTGCGCGTGGCGGAGGATGCGGTCGTGCTGGATCTGCTCTCGCAAGGCCGGCTCGAGGTGGGCGTGGGAACCGGCGGCACGCCCGAATCTTTCGCGGCCTTCGGGCTGGATGGCAACGACCGTTCGGCCATCTTCGCGAGACAGCTTGCCGCGGTGCGCGCAGCGTGGGCCGGCAAGCCGCTGCAGGGCGGCGACATGCTGTACCCCGCGGGCTCGCCGCTGCTGGACCGCATCTGGCAGGCCACGTTCTCGGTGAGCGGCGGCACGCGGGCGGGGGAGGCCGGCGACGGCCTGATGCTCTCGCGCACGCAGCCGCGCCCCGAGCACGCGCCCGGCGCGTCGCTTGCCGACATCCAGAACCCGATCGTCGATGCCTACCTGGCTGCATTGCCGCCCGGCAGCACGCCGCGCATCGTGGGTTCGCGCAGTGTCTTCGTCGCGGAGACCCGCAAGGAGGCGCTGCGTCTGGCCGACATCGGTCTGCGCCGCTCGGCGGCCCGCTTTGCCGCTTCGGGACAGCTCGGCCTCGCAGACCGCGCTGGCCCTGATGCACCGCTCGAACAGCTGATTGCCGCGTACGACGTGCACGTTGGATCGCCCGACGACGTGATCGCCTCGCTGCGCGCCGACAGAACGCTCGCACGCGTGACCGATCTGGTCTGCCAGGTGCACTCCGTCGATCCTCCGCACGAGGCGATCCTGCGCTCCATCGAACTGACCGCCACCGTGGTCGCGCCGGCCCTCGGCTGGGCGCGCGATGCGAGCGTGTCGGACCTTCAATCCCTTGCACTTCTCTAGGCTGGATTTCATGAACGCCACCGTTTCTTCTTCTGCGTCTGCTGTGCCTGATGTCATCGACCGGCTCGTCGGCATCGAGCCGGGCAGCCACCTCGACCAGATCCGCGTGCAGCGCGAGCAGGCGCGTACCCATGCGCAGCAGAGTTATCTCTCGCTGTTCGCGCCGACGCCGCCCGTGTTCGGGCATTTCGAAATCGCAGACCGGTTCGCCGTTGCGGCCTTCGTCGCCGGACTGCATGGGCAGGCCGACGTGGCGCGCTTCTATGCCGATGCGCTGGCGGGGCAGGGCGCTCGTGCCGGGGTGGCGGAGGCCATCGCCATCGAAACGAAGCGGGGTTCCACGCAAGGGCCGTACGGGCGCTATCCCGCAGGCCCGCTCAGCGCCGAAGATGCCCCTGGCCCTTCGTATGCGGTGGGCGCCGCGCAGCGTCCGGTGCTTGGCGAGCGGCTTTCGGCCGGCCTCGTGCATGCGCACCTGTTGGTCTTTCACCCACGCGATGCAAGCCCGGTTGCGTTGCAGTCTCTGCTCGATGCAGGGTGGTCGAGCACCGAGATCGTGACCCTGTCGCAGCTCGTCGCCTTCCTTGCATTCCAGATCCGTGTCGTCACCGGCCTCAGGGCGCTGGCGCAACGCCCCGTCACCCTTGTCGATTGACCCGAGGAACACCATGACTGCCGAATCGGCCCTGAGCCATCCCCACAACACGCACCCGAATGCCTTCACGCAGGCGCAGCTCGAATGGCTGCCCTGGCTCGAACCGCTGCCCGAGGCCGAGCTGACCGAGCGGCATTTCGCCGGGCTGGTGGACGCATCGCGCGCCAAGTCGCCGTACTTCCGCCTGCTGGCGCGCGACCCGGACATATTGGGCGCGCGCACGCGCACCGACAAGGACATCTTCTACAACCCCGAAGCCGGCCTGCCGCGCGCCGAACGTGAACTCTCAGCCGCCGCGGCCTCGCGCTACAACGGCTGCATCTACTGCGCCTCGGTGCACGCGCGCTTCGCCTCGCATTTCTCGCAGCGCACGGACGATGTGCAGCGCCTGCTGGACGAAGGCGTGAAGGCCGACCTGGGCGAGCGCTGGAATGCGATCGTGGCGGCCTCGGTTGCGTTGTCGGCTACGCCATCTGCGTTTGGCGCGGAGCACATCGAGCAACTGCGTGCGCAAGGCCTGGACGACCTCGCGATTGCCGACGTCATCCACGGCGCGGCGTTCTTCAACTGGGCCAACCGGCTGATGCTGTCGCTGGGCGAGCCGCAGGAGCGCGGAGGAGATTGAGTCACGCCAAAAGACTCAGGAGCCAGTTGAAGAGTTGACCGATGGCGACCATTGCCGCCCATAAAGCCCGGAGTGCGTCCAGCAAGTTCACCGCCCTGCAATGCAACAGATGCGTTGTTTCAGCGAGGACCAAAACCTGGCCCCGGCCCGCCATGGCCGCCATGTCCAAAAAATGCAGCCAGGAAGGTCGCAGCGATGATTCCGGTGGCTACGGCCACGAGAACATATTGCCCGTCGACATAGCGCCAGGCATAGCCCTGTGGAGGCGCGTAGAGACCTCTGGACTGCCAGTCGCTCACGACATACACCTCGCCTTGATACCCGGGCGGCAGGGGCGAGCCAGGTGCCAGGACCACATTGGTGGCAACGGGCGTTGGTGCGACCACGCAGCCACCGAGAGTGGATGCGGCAACGACGGCGGCCATGGAGACCGTAGTGAGTTTCTGGGTGATGTATCGCATGTTGGTTGAGCTCCTTTGAACAACGGAGGCTCAGCCTATGCCACCACTTGGGCCGAAATTTGGAGATGGGATGAGAGGTGCTGCTTGACCGGTCTCCCGGAGAGGGGATTCAAGGTCGATCTGAAGGCCGCGACAAAGCCCCGGTGTCTGTTCCCAGCCCCAACGCGGCGAACCTCACAGTCACTATCTACAAACGCACGTTGAATTGATTTCGTTGGTTTTCCAGCTCGGTCCGACGTACTTCTCTCCCTCCAGAACTCCGACAAGTGGCTTGCACTGAGCAGTGCAAGCGTTGCGGCGCTTTTCACCAGCTCGATCCGGGGAGACTCCGAAATAGAGAAGAACTCCGACCCAAACTACCGCCACGCTGCTGAACACAACGAGCCTTCGCCACTTCACAAAAAAATCTCTCATGGATGACTTGCTAGGACTGTAGCGACGGGACTCACGACGAGGTTGGAGGAAGAGGGCCTTAATCTACTTCTTCGACGCGAATCACGGCCGCGTGAGCATTGTTGTGCGGCAGAGCAAGGTCTAGGAGATCAAAAGATCCGAATCGTCATTGACCATGGAGACCATGAAGCCCCAGCACACTGCGGCAAGAATCTCCACGAGCCCGATAGGCTGCCAAACAATACCTCGTCTGCCGCGCAGATCTTGAAGACCCAGTTCTCGCAGCGCGAAGGCATGACCATGCATCGCAGCTTCTTTCAGGACTTCATAGGACCGCTGAAGATCGCGTGAAACGCCTTTGCCATGAGCCAACGAATAGCCGACACGAAACATCGAGGGCAGATGTCGCTTTTCTGCGCCCATCGCATAGAAGCGATGGGCCTTCGCATGTTCGCCAGCTCGCGTCAACCAACGGGCGAAGTAGAAGCAGCCCAGCGGATGCCCGTGAACTGCTGCTCGCTCGTAGTAGGCAGCAGCTTGGCTCTCGTCTTTCTCGCAGCCAACCCCTTGAGACAACATCCAGGCTACAAAAACCTGGCTTTCGACATGCCCTTCGTCTGCCTGCACTTGATAGAGATCAAAGGCCAGATAAAGCAGGCCGTCCGCGTATGCCTTGCGGGCGGCGACCAGTTTTTCTTCGCGGTCTGCATGCATGCGTTCAGGGCCTTGTCTCATCGAGTCGCTTCGGCAACCGGTCCGCAAACAGTTCTACGGCCGGCATCTGCAGATGCATTGGCCGACTTTGTCGGGCACACAGATCGTGCCGCAATGACCGGAACAAGCGTAACGACATGCTCAATGAGGCAATCAAAAGTCCTTTTCTGGTTTCTGTGATTGCTCCTCGAAAGGATTACTTTGACCTCCTTGAGACCTTGTCGAAGGCCTCGAGGTCGCACCTCACAGGACGGCAGGTATCGTTTTACAGAACTCCCGCACAGACTCCACGTTGGTTTCGATGGGGGCGCGCACACTGCCTCTCGACAGTGGTTCGGCGCTGGTAGAGGCCAGGGAGAAAAAAGCCGCTCAGGGAAACCGCCTCGATGCCGACCGCTGTCACTTTTCTTCTCATACTCAGGCGCTGCCCCAGCGATAGATGAAGCGCCGATGCCGACCTCTTCCATGCCGCTTGGATAATGCGGTCTTTGTGTCAGCAGCAAAGCAAGAATGAGTGCCGCGGATTTCCTTTTCTCTCCCGAAGTACAGAAGCTCCTCATGGTCCTGTACGCGGCGCCCGATCAACAGTTCTCGACGAGTGAGCTTGCACGGCGGGCGAAGCTGGAGGAGGCCGAGACCGCCCTCACCGTGGAGCATCTCGTCCGCAGCGGCATCGTGAAGCGACAGGCGGCGAAGGCAGACCAGGGCGATACCGTTCAGGTCAATCGCTCGTTCGTCTTCCACAACGAGCTGCGGAACATCGCGCTGAAATCGTTCGCTGCGGCAGAACCGATCCGCGCCATGCTGCGTTCCAAGTTCAAGGACTCGGTCGTGCGCGCGTTCGTGCTGGGAGAGGACGTGCAAGGCACTGTGGAACTGCTGGTCGTGCATGGCCGGCTGGTCCCTGACGAAGCCACCATGACGACAGCTTGTCAGAAGTTGTCGAAGACCATGGGCCGCCACCTCAAGGTGCATGTCATCCCGATCACCAGGCTCAACGGCATGTCGCCGCGCGACCCGTTGTCTTCGAAGCTCTCCGCGACCACCGTGCATGAGGTCGTCGCGCTCGGAGATACCAAGGCGGCACTGCCTGTCGAACGGAGCAGTCTTTTGCAGGCGGCCAGGAAGAAGCTCGCTACGCTGGCCAGACCATCCGCGCGATAGGCTTCGGCGATGCGAGCCGTGCTCAGCGTGTGGCCGACAGCCGACGAAACATGGTTCGCCCCGTGTTCCGGAAAGCGGGGCGAACCCGCGAGCTCCAGGGCGTTGCACGCACGGCCAGCCACTCGGGGCTGCCCAGGGTCTCGGCGCCCGCGAGGTCGTAGCAGGCGTAGTAGCGCGGCGAGCCTGCGGTGTCGATGTACCGGGCCGCTCGGATGGTCCCCGGCACGGCGGCCAGTCCGGGCAGGTGTTCCTGCGCGTACCAGGCGTTGAGGTCGTCCTCGAACTCGGGAAGCACGTCCGTTTCCACAACATAGTGGTGCGAAGCAACCTGGCCGGCCGACGCGCCCTGTACCTCCTGCAAGCAGGCGAGCCGTTTCCACTCGCCGGCAACACCCTGGGGCGTGAGCACCGGCGGCGTGTTCCCTGCCGCGTAGAAATAGACCAAAGCGCCATTCATTGCCTGCCATGGCTGAACTCCAGGCAGCAGCGTTCGGACCGGCGCGAGCGGCTGTTCGGCCATGGATGTGTCGGACTTGAGAAGCCATAGATCCTGCATTCCGGGCTCCTCGTTCAATGCGCGACGTTCAGGGCAACCAGCAGGCGCGACACCATGTTGTAGGCCGCCACTGTCGCCACGATTTCCACCACGCCCTTGGGGTCGAAGTGCTGCTGGATCCGGCTCATGAGCTCTTCCGGAACCACGATCTCGCGGGTCATGGCATCCGTGAGTTCGAGCACCAGGCGCTCCAGCGGTGCGAACACGCCGGGCAGCACCTCCTGCCGGACGGCGTCGATCTTCTCCGCGCTGACGCCTGCCTTCTGTGCATGCGGCACGTGCGCGTCGTACTCGAAGCTGGCGGCGTTGAGAACGGCGACCCGAAGGATCATCAGCTCGCGAAGATCGGCGGGTACGCCAGTCTGGTTGCGAACCGCCGTGAGCATGCGCTCCCAGCCCGAGGCGATCGGTTCGCTGTTGAGGAGCACCTGATAGAGCAGCGACACGCGACCGCGCTGCGCCATGATGCGGGACTCGATCTCGGCCAGCTCGGGGCGTGTGCCGGGCTGTACGAGGGGTACGCGGACAGGGGTGGTCGTCATCACTCGGCCTTGATGTTCTTGGTGTGGATCAGCTTCGCCCACTTCTCGGTGTCCCGCTTCTGGATGGTCGCCAGTTCCTGGGGCGTGGACCCGGCAGGCTCCGTGCCCGTCTTCAGCAACTTCTCGCGCACGCCCGGGTTGGCCAGTGTGTTGCGCACCGCCTTGCTGAGTGCCTCGACGATTTCGGGCGGCGTCTTCGCAGGCGCAAACAGCGCATACCAGTTGTTGGTGTCGACGCCCCGGATGCCTTGCTCCTCCAGTGTCTTCACGTCCGGCAAAGAAGGGTGCCGCTTGTTCGAAGCCACACCCAGCGCCTTGAGCCGTCCACCCTGCAGGTGTCCAAGCAGCCCGGGCACGTCGCCGAAGAATCCGCCGATCTGGCCTCCCATCAGGTCCGTGATGGCCGGTGCCGCACCCTTGTAGGGGACATGAAGCAGCCTGGCGCCGCTCGAATCAGCCAACTGCTCGATTGCCAGATGCGGAATGCTGCCCGTGCCGGAGGAGCCCATCGGCGTTGCTTCGGCGCGCTTCTTCGTTGCTGCCACGAAGTCGGCCGCGTCCTTGGCCGGGTTGCTCTGCTGGGTCACCAGCAGTTCGACGTTGTTGACGACCAGCGAGACCGGCGCGAAGTCGCGCTGCATGTCGTAGGGGAGCTTCTCGTACAGCGAAGAATTGATCGCAGCCGCGCCGACGCTGGTGAACCACAGCGTGCCGCCATCCGGGGCCGACTTCATGACGTCGACGGCGCCGATCGCGCCGTTGGCGCCGGGCTTGTTGTCGACGATGACCGTGCGGCCCAGCTCCTTGCCGAGCTGTTCGGAGAGGATGCGGGCGACCGAGTCGACAGGTCCCCCGGAGGTGAAGGAAACGACGATCCGCGTCGTCTTCGGCTGTGCATGGACAGCGGGCGCCAGCGCCATGGCAAATGCTGCCGCGAGCAGGATGCGTTGGATGGTCATGAATGTCTCCGTCTTTTTTTTGGGGGCAACTCGAATCTCAGTCGCAGCGCGCGGTCATGCCGCCGTCGACGATCAGTTCTGTGCCGGTGATGAATCGTGCCTCGTCGCTGGCCAGGAACAGTACCGCGCTCGCCGTGTCCCGGCCATCGCCCATGAAGCCGAGTGGAATGCGTTTCTGGCGCTGGGCCAGCAGTGCGTCGACGTCGCCGCCCGCGCGCTGCTTCGCCAGGCGTGTTTCGACCATCGGCGTGTGCAGCTGCCCCGGCACGACGCTGTTGACCCGGACACCCTTGGCCGCGTGCTGGACCGCGATCACGCGCGACATCTGGATGACGCCGGCCTTGGTCGCGGCGTACGCCACCTGCGCGCTGCCGGTCCAGCGCAGGCCGGAAGTCGAAGAGATGTTGACGATCGAGCCCGCGCCTTTCGCCAGCATCGTGGGAAGCACATGCTTGCAGGTCAGGAACACGCTCTTGAGGTTGGTGTCGACCTGCAGATCCCATGTCTCTTCGGGCAGTTCCACCGGCCCGCCCGCTGCGGACCCTCCCACGTTGTTGACGAGGACGTCGATGGTCCCGTATGCGTCCAGGCACGCGGCCGCCATGGCCGCCACGCTCTCGCTGTTCGTGACGTCGCAGACCCATGGCGTGATCGACGCGCGGACGTCACCGGCCAGCTCGAGCGTCTCGTCGAGCCGGGCGCGATCGCGATCGACCGCCAGGACCCTGGCGCCCTCCTGGGCGAGGCGCACGGCGATGGCGCGGCCATTGCCCCAGCCGGCGCCGACGCAACCGGCACCGGTCACGATGGCGATCTTGTTCTCGAATCGGAGGCTCATGGCTTGTCTCCAAACTGATAGAGGCGTTCCGGATTGCCGACCAGCAGCGCATGGCGCGCAGATTCCGTGGGGGCGATCTCGGCAATGAGGTCGACAAGTTGCTGCTCGTCGGGAATGGGGCCGGCGTGGTTCGGGTGCGGCCAATCGTTGCCCCATACGACCCGGTCGCCGAACTCGGCGACCAGCGTTCGGGCAAAGGGCTGGGCGTCGGCGTAGGGCGGGCCCAGCCGCGTGATGCGGTCCATGCCGCTCACCTTGGCCCAGAAGCGCTCATCCGCCATCAGGCGCAGCAGCGCCTGGAAGTCCGGCTGGTCAAGACCCAGCGCCGCATCGATGCGCCCGATGTGGTCGATGACCACCGGCGTGGGCGAGCGACGCAGTGCGGGCGCCAGGTTCGTGAGCAGCGCGGGATCGCCGTGAATCTGCAGATGCCAGCCAAGCGGCGCGAAGCGGCCCGCCAACGACAGCACTTCCTCCATATCCGCGTGCCGGCCGAGGTGGCCCATGAAGTTGAAGCGGACGCCACGAAAGCCCGCGGCGTGGAGTCGCTCGAGTTCTGCGTCGTCGACGTCGGTCGGCAGCAGGGCGATCGCGCGGTAGCTCGAGGGCCGCGACGCAACGGCGTCCTCGGCGGCGCGGTTGTCGAAGCCGTGGCAGGTCGACTGCACGACCACGCAGCGTCGCAGGCCGAGGCGGTCGTTCAGCTCATACAGGGCTTCCTTGGGCGCATCTGTTTCGGGAATGAAGGCGGCGTCCGGGGCGTAAGGAAAGCGCGCGCCGGGCCCGAGCACATGACAGTGGGCGTTGCAGGCGCCTGGGGGAAGGGGGAAGGTCATGCAGGCAGTTTCCCCACCGATAGTCACCGGCGTAAGGACAACATGCCTATATCAGCTATGCTGAATTTCTATGGAGTTGCGCCAGCTTCTGTATTTCGTCACCGTGGTCGATGCCGGGAGCTTCAGCCGCGGCGCGGTGGCGCTCAACCTGGCGCAGCCCAGCTTGAGCAGGCAGATCGCCTTGCTGGAGGCAGATCTCGGGCAACGCTTGCTGGTGAGAACCGGACGCGGCGTGACCACGACGGATGCAGGCGCTGCGCTGCTCGTTCACGCACGCGCGATGCTGGACATCTCCCGCCGTGCCCGCGACGAATTGCAGGAACTGGACGAGAGTCCCGGCGGCCGTATCGTGGTCGGCATGCCGCCGCGGGTGGCCCTGGGCTTGAGCACGCCCCTGATCCAGCAGTTTCGGGAGAGGTTTCCGCGCGCCGTCATCACCATCCTCGAAGGCCTGAGCGTCTCACTGCGCGAATCCCTGATCGCGGGGCGGCTGGATCTGGCGCTGCTGTTCGATCCCGCCGCTTCGCCCCAGCTGAGCTTTCAGCCCTTGATGCGCGAAAAGCTATTGCTGGTCGCGCCGCCCAAGAGCAAGCTGCCGGCTCGCGTCGGACTGGCGGCACTCGCGAACTACCCGATGGTGTTGCCCAGCGCGCCAAACGCAATCCGGCACCTGCTCGACTCCGTCCTTGGCCCGCGTCGCATCGAGCTCCAGGTGCTTGCGGAGGTGGGAGCTGTCCACACCGTGCTTGCGCTCGTTGCAACCGGGGTCGGGTGCACGATTCTTCCGGAGAGCGCCCTTGGCGCACCCGGCGGCGAGGCATTGCCGCGGGCGCCGATCGGGCCGCCCAGCATCTGGAATGCATTGGTGCTTGCGACACCGACCGCGCGTCCGGCCACCCGTCTTGTCCGCGGCACGGCAGAAGTTCTTCAGGAGCTGGATTTCCGGCGTTGCGAGACGGATCTGGGAGATATCTATCGCTTGTCGAAATAGGGAATGAAGACATCGTTGGCGGATACGCCTACTTGCTTCACCCAATCCAGCGAAAAACGTTCCCCGAGACGCTTGACGTCTCGACCGAAAAAATAGGAAGGTGATTCGATCTTCATGCCGCTTCGCTTCAACTCTTCCAGGGACTGAGCGGCAACCGATGCGCTGTTGGACCATCCGCGAAGTTCTGCCGCTGCGCTCGCGTTCTTCAATGCCTCGCGCAATGGGGCGCCAATGGCGTCCCATGCCTTCTTGTTGGCAAACACAATGTTCTTGGGAAAGAACGCATTGATTTCGTAGAAGTAGTGCATGGACTGCCATGCACGGCTTTCCACTCCAGTCACGGCGGACGTCATCATGCAGTCGATGCGTCCATCAGCGAGTGCCTTGTTGAGTTCGGTAGCTGGAACATCGACGGCTTCGGTGCCCATGAGCGTTGCGATCTTTGCAGTGTTTGCGTTGAACGTGCGCATTCGCATGCCACGCATGTCCCCCAATCCGCCAAGCGGTCGGGTCGAGTACAAGCCTTGCGGTGGCCACGGCACGGCATACAGAACCTCCAGTCCCCGACTTGCGAAGGCTTTCTCGATCAGGGGACGCTGAATTCGCCAGAGCCGAAGTGCATCGGCATAGCTGTCGGTGATGAATGGAACCGAATCTGCGCCCGCGATCGGAAGGTCGGCGACAAGACTGCTCATGATGACTTCGCCAGCTTCGACTTTTCCGTCCTGCACGGCGGATTGGATGGCGTTCAGCGCATACAGGGAGTTCTTGGGATAGACGTCGATATGAAGCTGCCCCTGCGTCGCGAGCTCAACATCCTTGGCCATCGCAATGAGATTGGCCGTGTGAAAGTTCTCCAGCGGGTATCCCGTTGCGATCCGCCAAACGGTTGCACCGCGTGCAGTGGAAAGAGCCCCCGCGCCGCACGCCAGCAGGGTAAAGGTACGACGAGTGACTCGATGGTTCATGAATGGCCTCGGTTGATGCTGCGAAGGGGGGTCACATGCCCAGATACACGCGACGTACTTCGGGGTTGTCGCGCACCTCGGCTGCCTTGCCTGACAGCATCAGTCGGCCTGTCTGCAGCACGTAGGCACGCTCCGCGATCTCCAGGCTTTCAGCCAGGCGCTGCTCGACCAGAAGCACGGTCACGCCCGCCTTGCGAATCGTCAGGACGGCCTCGAAGATTTCGTCGACCAGCTTGGGCATGATTCCTTGCGAGGGTTCATCCAGCATCAGAAGACGCGGCCGCGTCATCAAGGCGCGGCCGATGGCCAGCATCTGCTGCTCGCCACCCGACAGCGTCTCCGCCCGTTGCTTCAGGCGCTCCTTCAAGCGCGGAAACAGCGTGAACACCTGGGCCAGCGGTGCGTCGCGGTCTGCCTTCTTGCGGTGCAGGTAGCTGCCCAGGCGCAGGTTGTCTTCCACCGACAGGCGCGGAAACAGCCGCCGGCTTTCGGGAACGAACGCCAGCCCGCGTGCGGCGATCTGGTGGCCGGGCAGGGCATCGATGGCCTCGCCGGCAAAACGAACCTGGCCTGACTGCGTCTTGACCAGCCCGGCAATCGACTGGAGCAGTGTCGACTTGCCGGCGCCGTTGGCACCGGCCACGACGACGATTTCGCCCTCGTTCACGGACACCGAAATATCGGCGATGGCGACCATGCCGGCATAAGCCGTGGTCAGGCCATTGACTTCAAGCAGCATGGCGTGTTCCAAGGTAGGCGGAGATCACCGCCGGGTCGCGCACGACGTCGGCGGGGCTGCCGCTGGCAAGGACGGTGCCCAGGTTGAGGACGATGGCGCGGTCGACCAGCGGCATCACGATCTGCATCACGTGCTCGACCATGACCACGGTGATGCCCGCGTCGCACACGCGCCGGATCAGCTCGACGCCCATTTGCGCTTCGCTCGGCGTGAGGCCCGTGAGCACTTCGTCGAGCAGCAGCAGCTTGGGTTCGGTGGCCAGCGCCCGTGCAACCTCCAGGCGGCGCTTCTCGGGTGGCGTGAGTTCGCCGGTGAGGGTGCCGGCCGTGCGCGAGAGGCCGGTGAAGTCGAGCACCTGCAGTGCGGCCAGGCGAGCCGCCTTCGACGAGGCGTGGCGCACGAAGCCGCCGACCATCACGTTCTCCAGCACCGTCATGGAATCGAAGGAGCGCGGGACCTGGTAGGTGCGCGCAATGCCGAGCGCGCAGCGGCGCGTGGCCGGCAGTTCGGTGATGTCGCGGCCGTCGAAGCGGATGCTGCCCGAGGTCGGCAGATAGGCGCCGGCGATCAGGTTGAACAGGGTCGACTTGCCCGCGCCGTTGGGCCCGATCAGCCCGAGGATCTCGCCCCGGTGCACGCGGATGCTCACGTCACGGTTCGCGACGAGGCCGCCGAAGCGGCGCGTGACGTCGATAGTCTCCAGAAGAATGTCGATGCTCATCGTGCAGCCTCCCGGATCCGGGTCTTCCTGGCGAACAGCTTGATCAGCCCTTCGGGCTTGAGCAGCGCCACAGCCATGACGAGGCCGCCGTACAGCATCAGGTCGAGGCCGCCGCCGGAGCCGCCGACGTAGCTGCGCGTGAACTCCGAGAGCGGCACGAGAATCGCAGCGCCGAGGATCGGCCCCCACAGCGTGCCGATGCCGCCGAGCACCACGGGCAACACCATCAGCAGCGAGAACCGGAAGTGCATCACGCTGTCGGGATCGACGTAGGACACGAAGGCCGCATAGAAGCCGCCGCCAATCGCGGTGAAGAAGGCCGACAGCGCGGCGGCCGCCATCTTGGACCGGAACACGGTCACGCCGAGGCTTTCGGCAGCTTCGGGGTGGTCCTTCACGGCGCGCCACCAGTAGCCCCATTTCGAGCCTTCGATGAAGAAGGTCAGCAGCCAGGTCACGACGAGCAGCCCGAGCGCGAAGAAGATGTAGGGCGTCTTGTCGCGCGCAAACTGCAGCGTGGCCCAGCTGTCAGGGCCGAAGGGCCATTGGATGCCTGTTGCACCGCCGAGCCAGTCCCAGTTGTGGACGATCAGCAGCCCCATCTCGGCGATCACCAGGGTCGCGATCGAGAAGTAGTGGCCCTTCAGCCGGAAGGTGCCGTAGCCGAGCGCCAGGGCCAGCAACACCGCCAGCCCGCCACCGGCGAGCATGCCGAACCAGGGCAGCACGCCGTAGCTCACATAGAGCTTGCTGACCGCATACGCACCAACGCCGAAGTACAGCGCGTGCCCGAGCGAGATCTGGCCGCAGTAGCCACCGAGGATGTTCCAGCTCTGGGCGAGGGCGGCGTACATCAGCGTCAGCACGATCACATTGCGCAGGTAGGCGTTCTTCACCAGCAGGGGCAGCAGGGCGATGAGTGCGAACACCACCACCGCCTCGATGAGCTGGCGGCGCCGATGCCGGGTGACGCCGCCCAGCAAAGAAGACGACGAAGACGAAGAAGACGGCACGGCCGCAGGGGAAGATGGGATGGACATCAAAGCTTCCCGAACAGCCCCTGCGGGCGAAGAAAGATGACGACCAGGTAGAGCGCGTAGATGCCCATCGATTTCATGGCCGGCGGCAGGATGTTGGCAGTGAGGGCTTCGACCAGCCCGACGACGATGCCCGCGACGAGCGCGCCGAACACGCTGCCGAAGCCGCCGAGCGCGACGGTGATGTAGGCGATGGTCGCAAAGCCGGCTCCCACCTGGGGATGAATGGCATAAGAGGTCGCGAGCACCGCGCCTGCCACGCCGACCAGCGCCGCACCCAGGCCCCAGCCGAGCGCGAACACGCGGTTGCTGTCGATGCCGACCAGCGCGACCGCGCCCTTGTCCTCGCGCGTGGCCTCCAGCGCCCGGCCGAAGTCGGTGCGCGTCATCATCAGGTACAGGCCGCCGAAGGCGACCAGCGAGATGAGGCCACCGAAGATCTGCGACCAGGGCAGGAAGATGCCGCCGAGGTCGAGCGTCTTCGCGCTGAGCCAGGTGTGGTCGACATTGCGGAAGTCCGGCGTGAAGAAGAACTGCGCACCGCCCTGGATCAGCGTCGCCAGGCCGAAGGTGGAGAAGATCTGGACCATGCCCGTGTTGACCTTGGAGCGCATCGCATGCCGCACCACGCCTGCATAGACGCTCGCGCCGACGATGAACATGACGGCCGCCACCAGCGGCAGCGAGAGCACCGGATCGAGATGCGCGAACACCGCGAAGCCGAAGGTTGCGTACATGGCGAGCATGAGGAACTCGCCGTGGGCGAAGTTCACCACGTCCATCAGCCCGAAGATGAGCGAGAGGCCGGCGGCGATGAGGGCATAGATCAGCCCCATCAGCAAGCCGGTGGCCAGGATCTGCGGCAGGGCGGAGGCGGTCATGGGTTCATCGGCCAGACCGGCGTCGCGGTTGCGACTTCGAACGGAAACACCGTCGAGAACTTGCCTGCCTTGAACTGGATCAGCACGGGGCTGGCAAATGTGTTCTGGCCCGTGGCGTCGAACTTCACGCGCTTCCACGGCATGATGGTTTTCTCGCCGGGAATGTCGGTGGCGACCAGCGCTTCGCGGATCTTCTTCGGCTCGACCGATCTGGCGCGGTCTATGGCCTCCGCCAGCACCATCATCGCGGTGAACACCCGCGAGGTCTGGTCGTTGAGGTCGCGTCCGGCGCGCGCCTTGAACATGTCGTTCACGGCCTTGGCCGACGGCCGCTTGTCGCCCATGTCGGCGGAGAAGCTGGCGCGCGAGATCATGCCCTGGAGCTTGTCGCCCACCGATTCGAGCGTGGGCTTCTCGATATAGCCGGCCGCTTGCGTCACGAGGTTCTTTGGCTTGTAGCCGATCGACGCCATCGCATTGGTCAGCAGGATTGCGTCGCTGGTGTAGCTGGAGGGCAGCAGGACGTCGGGGTTGGCCGTCTTGATCTGCTGTGCCTCGGCGCTCAGCGAGGGCGAGTTGGCGCGGTACTTGATGTCGCAGGCGATCTTGTAGCCCCGCTCGTTGGCCAGCTTGCGCTGCACGGCGGACGAGTCCGTGCCGAAGATGGTGTCTTCGTAGAAGATGCCGACGCTGCCGATCGGCTTGCCCTTGCCCTTCATCGCATCCATGAAGTCGAACATGGCCTCGCTGAACATCTCGTCATGCGCGGAGGTGCGAAAGAAGTACTTCAGGCCGCGCCGGCTCAGGCTCGGGGAAGACGAGTCGGCGCAGAGATAGGGCACCTCGTAGCGCTCGCAGGTGGCGCTCACCGTGGCGGAGACGGCCGAGTGGAATGCACCCACGATGGTGCAGACGTTTTCCTGCGTGATCAGGCGTTCAGCCTCGGAGCGGCCTTTTTGCGGGTCGCCCTGGTGGTCGGCGTAGACCACCCGCACCTTTGCGTTCCCCAGGCCTGCAAGGCCGGCATTCCGGGCACCCGGCAGGTCGAGCGTGCTGGCGGTGTTGATGATTTCCAGTGCGGTGTCGATCGCGTGCTTGCTGTCCACGCCGACCTGCGCGCTGGACCCCGTCAACGGGTAGATCACACCGATGACGACCTCGCCTTTCTGGGCCAGGGCCTGGGTGAAGGCGCCGTTCAATGCCACGGTGCCGGCAATGCCAATGAGGGCTTGTCTGCGTTTCATGAATGAATCTCCGGTACTGCAGGGGTGAATCGGGGAGGAAGCGTGAAGGCGATGAAAAGTCAGAACACCGCGAGGTGGCTGTTGCGGACGTCCGAGACCAGCATCTGCCCAGGCTTGTGGGTGATTGCAAGTTTCGGGCGCGCTGTGCGAATTGCGCGTTGCGGTGTCACGCCGCAGGCCCAGAACACCGGCACTTCGCCGGGCCGGATCTCGGAGCGCTCGCCGTAGTCGGGCTGCTCGATGTTCCGGATGCCGATGGCCGCCGGGTCGCCGAAATGCACCGGCGCGCCGTGCACGCCAGGAAAACGCGATGTGATCTGGATCGCCCGGATGGCCTGCTGCGGCGTCATCGGCCGCATGCTCACGACCATCGTGCCGCCGAAGCGGCCGCTCGGGACGTTGGCGATGCTGGTGTCGTACATCGGCACCGTGGTGGCCTGCTCGATGTGGCGTATCGGCAGTCCGGCCTCCAGCAAGGCTTCTTCGAAGGACATCGAGCATCCGATGACGAAGCCGACCATGTCGTCGGTCCACAGTTCGCGCAGGTCGAGCACTTCGCCGGCCGGCTCGCCGTCGCGGAAGACGCAGTAGGCCGGCGCATCGGTGCGCAGGTCTACCTCGCCGAGTTCCGGCACGCGCCAGTCGCCGGGCTCGCTGACGCCGATCACCGGGCAGGCCTTCGGATTGAGGCGGCAAAAGCGCAGGAACTCTTCGGAGAATTCGCGCGGCAGGATCGCCAGGTTGCCCTGTGTATAGCCGGGGCTGTGGCCTGCGGTCGGGCCCCTGAAGCGGCCTTCCCGAATCTCGCGGCGCAGATCGTCAGGATTCATCCAGATCGTGGAGTTCATCGGGTTCTCGGGGGAAGTGAGCAAGGAATTTGCTTACTGTAGAAATCGCAGTGCACCGCGTCCATCGAGGAATTTGCGCGGGCACTGTTCAGAGAAATTGAACAGCGCACGCCCCACACCGGGGAATGAGGCTGCAACGTAGTGCGCTCGCGCACTGGATCAGGAGCAAGTGAACACCAAATTCATCGAGACCTTCGTGATGCTGGCCCGCATCTGCAGCGTGCGCCGCGTGGCGGAGCACCTCAATGCCACGCCCGGGACCATCTCGATGCGTGTGCGCAGTCTCGAGGAGGAACTGGGCGTCACGCTGTTCGACTACGACCACAAGACCATGCGCATCACGCCGGATGGCGCGCGCCTGCTGCGCCATGCCGAAGGTGTGCTGGAGGCAACGCGCGCCATCCAGGCTGCTGCGGCAAGCGGCAGCGCGATCGGCGGCCGCATCCGCGTCGGCGTGCTGGAGACGGCCGTGCATACCTGGTTGCCCGACTTCATGAAAGCGATGCGGACCCAACTGCCGCAGGTCGAAGTCGATCTCACGGTCGACCTCACCGTGGATCTGGCCGACCAGTTGATGCGGGGCACCCTGGACTTCATCCTGCGGGTGAGCAACGAGGTCGGCAGCAGTTATTCGGTCATGGAAGACCTGATGTCGTTGCCGATCCACTGGGTCGCCAGGCGCGGGCTCATCCCCAAGCGCGACGCACTGCGCAAGACACTCTCGCACCAGTTGCTGACGCAGGTGCGCGGTACGACACCGCACATCGCCGCGGTCAATCTCGCGCAGCAGCTCGCGGCGCGCCAGGGCATGGCGCAGGGCGATCTGCGCATCTCCGGTTCACCGTCGCTGGCGGCATTGGTGTCGCTGGTGCGGGAAGGCGTCGGTGTCGGCATCATCCCCGGCTTGCTGGTCAGGGAACACATCGAACGCGGCGAACTCGTGGTGCTGCCGTTGCCCGCGCCACCCTCACTCGGCGTGGCGCTCTCGCACCAGTCCAATGCGACGCCCATCGTGCTGCGCACCGCCGACATCGCGCGACAGGCGTGCAAGGCGTATTGCAGGCGTTGCGGCACCCAGTGGGTGCAGCACCTCGGCTGACTGGCATACCAAACTTGAAAATACCTTCAACCAACATGCAAGATGCAATGCCGGCGATTCCTCCCGGTCGGGCCAGCGGCTCTGCGCACCGTCTCACGGGCTGGCAAATCGAACCGGTGGGCGATCGATGCCTCCTGGTGCGCCTGGGCGATCAGGTCGGTGCAGAGACCAGTCGCACCGTGCAGAACGTCGCTGCATACCTGTCATCGGCAAACCTGCCCGGCGTGTTCGATGTGGTGCCCGCATTCACGACCGTGGCCTTGCACTATCAGCCGCTCGCATTCGCGCGACGCCAGGGGGCGGCGTCCCTTCAGTTGGCACGGCGCATCGAGCGGCTGCTGGGCCGTGACATTCCCACGCTGCCAGTGAACGACCAGGTGATCGACATCCCCGCCTGCTATGGCGGCGAATACGGTCCCGACCTGGAGGACGTGGCCCGGCGCTGCGGCCTGACGGCCGACGAAGTCGTCAGTCTGCATTCCGCGGCACCGATGTCGCTCTACGTCTATTTCTTCTCTCCGGGCAACCCGTTCTTCGGTCCGGTCGATCCCCGGCTGAAGGTTCCGCGCCGCGCGACGCCGCGCCTGCTCGTGGAGGCAGGGTCGGTCGCCATCGCCAACGGCATCACGTCCATCTACCAGACGGCGCTGCCCGGCGGCTGGAACGTGATCGCCCGTACCCCATGGAGCATGTTCGATGTGACGAAGACCCCGCCAACGCGGATGCAGCCCGGCGCCCGGGTGCGCTTCCATCCGATCTCGCCTTCGCAATTCGCGCAGATGCAGGAGCCCAGGTCATGACCCGGGGCTTGTTCGCGCACATGCAGGTTCTGCAACCGGGCATGTTCTCGGTGGTGCAGGACCTGGGGCGCCTGGGCCATCAGCATCATGGCGTTCCGGTGACCGGTGCCATGGACGAGTGGTCGCACCGGACTGCCAACATGCTGGTCGGCAATGCCGACGATGCGGCCGTGCTCGAATGCACGCTGACCGGCCCCGCCGTTCAATTCACCCGGGACACGCTGCTGGCCGTCTGCGGCGCGCAGGTCCGCATCACCGCAGGGGACCGGCCCGTTCCCATGGGTTGTGCCGTGCTGTTGCGCCGCGGCGTGACGCTGGCTTTCGGCGAGCGCAGCAGCGGCGCCCGGATGTACCTGGCGGTGCGCGGCGGCTTCGCGACGACGCCCGTGCTCGGCAGTCGCAGCACGTATCTGCCCGGAAACTTCGGCGGTCACGAGGGGCGGGCGTTGCGCAAGAACGACCGGGTGCCGCTCGCTGCGTCGGACCCGGATGCGCCCACGCTGGCGCTCGAGCGCATCCTGGTGCAGAGCGGCCTGCCGTTCGTGGCGGCAGCGCGCATCGACACCGAACTGCCGGACGGGTCGCCCGAAGGCGTTCGCTTCATACCGGGGCCGCAGTGGAACGCCTTCTCTGCCGAGGCCAGGGAGCGCTTTGTCAGCCAGCCCTTCGCGATCTCGTCGCGCTCCAACCGCATGGGCTACCGACTCGAAGGCCCCGGCCTGCAGCTCACGCAGCCGCTGGAGATGATTTCGGAGGCCACGAGTTTCGGCACGGTGCAAGTGCCGCCCGACGGCCAGCCGATCGTGCTGATGGCCGACCGCCAAAGCGCGGGCGGCTATCCCAAGATCGCCTATGTCGCGAGCGCCGACCTCCCGCGCCTGGCCCAGGCGCTTCCGGGCGCGTCCATCCGCTTCACTCCGGTGGCCCAGCATGCGGCCGAGCAGGCATGGCTCGATCTCGAAGACCGGCTGGCGCTGGTGCGGGAGATGGCCGCGCACGCGCTCGCCTGAGCCCGCATCGAGCCGCACGCGCCCACTTACAAGGAACAAGGAAACACAGCCATGCCATCGATCGACATCAACTGCGACATGGGCGAGAGCTTCGGCCCCTGGGTCATGGGGCAGGACCTCGAGATCCTCCCGCACGTGACCTCCGCGAACATCGCCTGCGGCTTTCATGCGAGCGACCCCGACACCATGCTGAAGACCGTGCGTGCGGCCATTGCCAACGGCGTGGCGCTGGGCGCCCATCCCGGCCTGCCGGACCGCCAGGGCTTCGGACGACGCGCGATGGACATGTCGCCGGCCGAGGTCTACGCGCTGGTGATCTACCAGGTCGGCGCGCTGCAGGGCTTTGCGCGGTCCCAGGGCGCATCGCTGCATCACGTCAAGACCCATGGCGCCCTCTACAACATGACCGTGCGGCAGCCGGCGCTCGCCGAAGCGGTGGCGCAGGCGGTGTTCGATTTCGATCCGACGCTGCAGCTCTTCGTGGCGAACAGGAACATGGCCCAGGCCGCGTGCGACAAGGGCCTGGCGGTGTGCTCCGAGGTCTTCGCAGACCGCAGCTACCAGGACGACGGCACGTTGACGCCGCGCTCGCAGCCGGGCGCCATGATCGAGGACGTCGAGCAGGCCATCGCACAGGTGCGGCGCATGGTGCTCGAGGGTGTCGTTCGCTCCGTGAACGGCGTGGACGTGCCGGTGACCGCCGACACCCTTTGCCTTCACGGCGACCAGCCCGGCGCCGTCGTGTTTGCCCGGCGAATCCGCGAGGCGTTGCTGGCCGACGGCATTGCCATCGCGCGGACCTGAGCGTTTTCCACTGCACGCCCTTGCTGCGATCGGCGCGGCCTGCCTGGTCCCGCCTAGAGGTTCAGGCACCGGCTCGCGGACAGCAGGCGCAAACGCCACTCTGCCGGAGTCGCCGATAGCTCGAACCGTCGCTCTGCGCCGCAGCATGCCTCAACTTTTCGCCGCTTCGCTGCCCACCCAGTGAAGCGGGCACGCTCAGCACGCGGCCGGACTCCGACCCGCATGCAGGGCAGGGCGCTGGCCGATCGAACAGGGCCATCGGCCGCCGTTCGACGAATGGTCCGCAGCGCGGGCAGGCGTAGTCGTAGGTGGGCACGGAGCTACCAGCCGCCCGATTCACCACGCGCCACATAGCGGCCGCTGCCGGTCTTGCCGAGCCATCGGTCGCCGTCGACGATGAGTTCGCCGCGCAACAGCACCTTCTTAACCTGTCCCGTTACGCCCCGGCCTTCGAACAGCGTGAAATCGCAGTTGCCGTGCTGCGTCTTCGCCGAGATGACGTGCGGCGCATCGGGGTCGAAGATCACCAGGTCGGCATCGCTGCCGACGGCGATCGTGCCCTTTTGCGGAAACAGTCCGAACAGCTTCGAGGGCGCCGTGGACACCAGCTCGACGAAGCGGTTGAGCGAGATGCGGCCGGCGCGCACGCCGCCGTCGTAGAGCGTCGCCATGCGTGTTTCCACGCCGGGTACGCCGTTGGGGATCTTCGAGAAATCATTGCGGCCGTACGGCTTCTGGTTCACGCGCCCCAGGTGCCCTTCCTTCATGCAGAAGGGGCAATGGTCGGTCGAAACCAGCTGCAGGTCGTCGGTGCGCAATGCGGTCCACAAGGCCTGCTGCGACTCCTTGGAGCGAAGCGGCGGACTCATCACGTAGCGCGCCAGATCGAAGTCTTCGCTGTCGTAGGCGCTGTCGTCGAAGAACAGGTAGTGCGGACAGGTTTCGGCAAACACCGGCACCCCCATGTCCCGGGCCTCGACCACATGCTTGAGCGCCTCCCTGGCCGAGAGATGGACGAAGTACACGGGTGCGTCGGCGAGCTCGGCGAGCTTGATGCCGCGATGCGTGGCTTCGCCCTCCATGATCGCCGGCCGTGTGAGCGCGTGGTACTTGGGTGCGGTGTGCCCCTGCGCGAGCGCCTCCTTGATGAGGAGTTCGATGATGGTCCCGTTCTCGGCGTGCAGGGCGATCATGCCGCCGTGCTGCCCGACCATGCGCATGGCCTGGAAGATGGCAGCGTCGTCGACCATCACCGAACCCGGGTAGGCCATGAACATCTTGAAGCTCGAAACTCCTTCATGCCTGATTGCGTGCTGCATGTCGGCCAGCACCTGGTCGTCCACGCCGGTCACGATGACATGGAAGCCGTAGTCGATGCAGGCCCCGTCGGCGCCCTTCGCGCGGGCCCGCTCGATGGCCTCGAGCACGCTCACGCCCTTGCGCTGGAAGGCGAAGTCCACGATCGTCGTGGTGCCCCCGAAAGCGGCCGAACGCGTGCCCGACTCGAAGCTGTCGCAGGTGGTCGAGTCGCCGAAAGTGTTGTCCATGTGGGTGTGGCAATCCACCCCGCCGGGCAGCACCAGCATGCCGGCGGCGTCGATGACCTCGACGTCGGCTCCGACATCGAGTGCGCGGCCAATGGCGACGATGCAGCCATCGTCGATCAGCAGGTCGGCGGTGTAGTCGTCCACGGCCGTGACGATGCGGCCGTTGCGGATGATCTTGCGGGTCATGGGCGGGGCTCTCCTTGGTCGGCTCGGTTCAGGCGTGCACGCCGGCCTCGGCCAGCGCACGTTCCAGTGCCGCGACTTCATCGCGCGGCAGCGGTCCTATCGGGGGGCGCATGGCGTCGCTCGGAAAGCGGCCCAGCAGCTTGAGGCAGGTCTTCAGGCGCGCCGTGGCATATCCGCCGGGCGCGGTGCCGTAGATTGCCTTGGCGAGCGGGTAGATGCGGTCGTTGAGATTGCGGGCCTGCGCGAGGTCGCCACGCTTGATCGCAAGGTCGAGGTCGATCACCAGTTCGGGAACGACCGCGGCCAGGCTCACCAGGCTGCCTTCGCTGCCGATCGCGAAGCAGGTCAGCAGATGCTCGTCACCCGAGGCCATCATCGCGACGTGCGGCGCAACCCGCTTCACCAGGCGGCGGTTGGCCTCGTAGGCCGCCGCCTCCCAGCTTCCTTCCTTGATGCCGACCACATGCGGCATCTGGGCGAGCTCTGCCAGCACCTCGGGACGATAGGCGAGGGTGCCTGCGTTGACGCCGGCCTGGTAGAGCATCAGGGGCATCTGCGCGTTGGCATTGGCAATCCGATGGTGCGTTACCGCCATGCGCGAGTCCTGCGAGAGCGCCCACGAGAACGGCGGGAAGACCAGCGCGGCATCGGCCCGGGCCGCCTTGGCGTCGTCGACATGGCGCTGGGCCTCGAAGCTGTCTTCGGCATTGATGCCGCACACCAGCAGCGATCGTTCGCCGCAAACCTCGAATGCGATCTCGGTCACCCGGCGCTTTTCCTCGCGCGAGAGCGAGAAGTTCTCGCCGGCATGGCCGTTGATCAGCAGGCCCTTCATGCCCGGCACAAAGGCGTTGGCCTCGAGATGGCGCGCCAGCGTCGCTTCGTCGATGCGGCCGTCGTCGAGCAGCGGGCACAGGGTGGCAGCATAGATGCCGTGGAAAGCGTCGGGTTGTTGGGGAATCATGAGAACGGGTTATCAAGTGCCGGGCATCGGCATGCCCAACAGGCGGGCGGGATCGAAAAGAGGCAGTTCGGGTTGCTGCCCGAGGATGTGCTGGGCCATGATCCGGCCCATGAACGGACCGCTGGTGTAGCCCGAGTGGGCGCTGCCGACCACGTAGGCCCGCGGCACGCCGGGCACGTCGCCGATGATCGGCATGGCGTCGGCCGTCTCGGCCTCAAGGCCAAGCCAGATGCGCGCGATGCGGGCCTCGGCCAAAGCGGGGAGGGCATAGGCCGCCAGGCGCATGTTGCCCACGAGATTCTGCGGACGGGCTTCGACGCCACCGCGCTCGCGGTCGCCTTCGCCCTGCCAGCCGCCGCCGATCAGCACGGTGCCGTTGGCGAACTGCTTGAGAGACAACAACCCGTTGGCGACGCTGAGCACTGTGCGCATCACCGGTCGCACGCGCTCGGTGATGATGAGCTGGTTGATCAGCACCTTGATCGGGATCTGCACGCCGAGCCAGGCGAGCATGTTCTCGATCCACACCCCGCCTGCGAGGACCACGCGCGTCGCCTGCAAGGGCGGCCGGCTCGCCGCGCCGCCAAAGCGGATCACGTGGCCCGCGTCCCCGGAGTCGATGCCCTCGACGGGCGCGTTCTCGAGCACGTCGACGCCGGCGGCCGTGAGCGCATGGCGGAAGGCGCGGCCCGTGAGATAGGCGCTCGCGAAGCCATCGATGTCGCAGTAGCCCGCCTTCAGCAGGCCGGGGTGCACGCCGGGCTCGATCTCTCTCGCGCGCGCCGGCGAAATGACTTCGATCGGCGCACCGTATTCGCGGCGCGCCTTGGCGCGCAGTTCGACCAGTTCGCACTCGGCCTCGGTAAAGGCCAGCGTGAGGCCCGGCACATGGGTCGCGAGCACGCTCATGCCCAGCCATTTCTCGGCGTCCATCCACATTTGCCAGGCGCGCATTGCATAGGGCACCAGCGCGGCGCGTGTCATGTGCAGCGTCAGCGTGCCGGCGTTGACGCCGGATGCCTCGCGGCACAGGGGCCCGCGATCGACCAGTGCGACCCGCATGCCGCCTTGCGCGAGATGCAGCGCGGTTGAGCAGCCCATGACGCCGCCACCGATCACGACCGCGTCGTACGCGGCCGAGGAGCGCACGTTGCCGCTCACAGCGGCGCCGCCTTCGGGATCGGGATGTCGGCATAGGTGTAGTTGCCGGCCACCTCGGCGAGCGAGACCGGACGCAGCGGGGCCCGGCCCGTGAAGCAGCCCACGGCTTCGCGGCTGCCTGCGTGAGCAGCGAGCAGGGCGCCCGCGATGTCCCCGCAGGTGCGGCCCTGGCAGGGGCCCATGCCGCAGCGTGTCCAGGCCTTGAGCTGGTTCATGTCGCGGGCGCCATCGCGCGCGGCGGCATCGATCTCGGCTCGGGTCACGTCTTCGCAGCGGCAAACCACCGTGTCGGGCGCAATGCTCGCGACGGCGCCTTCGCGCAATGCCATCAGACCCGCCATCGCACGCCCGAAGCGGGCGGGCTTTTGCCATTGCGCGAGCAGTCGATCGCGTTCGCGCGAGTGGGCCTCGGCCGTCAATCGGCCCAGATCGTGGGCGCAGGCCACGGCAGCAAGCTCGCCGTGGGCGCCGGCTGCGGCGGCACCTGCAATGCCAGCCCCGTCGCCCGCGACGTACAGACCGGCGACGGAGGTGCGGCCCTGCGCATCGGTCTCGGCAATCCACCCGCCACGCGCCGCTTCGTAGCGGTGGCGCGCGCGCAGCAGCCTGGTGACGTCGGTACCCGGCACAAGGCCGTGCCCTACCGCAACAGCGTCCGCCTCGAAAGCCACAGGCGCGGCATGCGCAACGGGCGCACCGGTCATGTCGACCTGCCGCGCGTGAACGAGGAATCCGTCGCCGAGCGCTTCGACCGACGCGATGCCGTGGCGATAGAGCAGTGGCACACGCGCCTTGCGCAGGAGCGCCTTCCATTGCACGCCCTGCCACAGCAGATCGGGCCGGCCGGTCAGCGAAGGCAGGGTCTGCAGCCAATCGGCCCGGCTGGCCAGGTCCAGCACGGCAGCGACCTCGCCGCCGGCCTTGAGGATGCCGCTCGCCACAGCCAGCAGCAGGGGGCCGCTGCCTGCCACCACCGTGCGGCGCCCGGGCAGCATGTTCTGGGACTTGAGGAGGATCGTGGCGGCGGCCAGGCCGATGACGCCGGGCAGGGTCCAGCCGGCGAAGGGAACGACCCGCTCGGTCGTGCCCGTTGCCACGAGCAATGCACGCGGCTGCCAGCTCGTCACGCCCTGGGGGCCGATAAGGTCGGTGCGAAGGCTGCTGCCCACGTTCCACACCTTGCGACCGAACAGGCATCGGATGCCGGAACGGCTCAACTCGTCGCGCAGGGCGTCGCCCTGTACGGCTTCGTCCGAGGGCCGAATGCCCGCGGCCCGCGTGAAGCCCGGAGGCAGGGGACGCCACACCTGTCCTCCCGCGTCGGAGTTCTCATCGACCAGCAGGACGTCGAGGCCGCAGGCCTGCGCGCACAGCGCGGCGCGTGCGCCGGCTGGTCCGGCGCCGATCACCAACAGATCGATGGGGGAAGGGGGCGCTTCAGCCAAGACGCTGCTCCCGATAGTCGAGGGACTCGATCTCCAGGCCCGCCGCCGCCGGCACCTGGCAGGCCGGCAGCTTGTGCCCGCCCACCCATACGAGGCATTCCTGGCAGGAGCCCATGAGGCAGAACATTCCGCGCGGTGCGTTGTCGCGCGGACTGCGCCGGAGTTCGCGCTGCCCTGCGGCAAACAGCGCCGCCGCGACGCTCTCGCCCTCGAACGCGTCGACCGTACAGCCGTCGGCCATGAAACGCACCGCAGGTCCGCGCTGCACCGCCTGGTCGGCGCGCAGCGATGGCATCGCAGAAGTTGAGCTTTTCGTCATGAGAGGAAGTGACGGAATGAACGGGTAAACGCGAACTGGAAGCCTGGACTGGACCGCTCGAAGTTTATTGTATACATTCAATATATATATCTTATATTTTTTGAAGACAAAATGCGATCTGGCATTCGTCTTGCATCCGTTTTTCCCGACATCCGGGCCGCTTCGGCGACTGGTTCAACCTTCACCCTCTAGGAGTTTTTCTCGATGAAGCAGATAAGGAACACCATCCGTCGCACCCTCCTGGTTGCCGGATCGCTCGCGCTGGGTTCGGCGCTGATGGGCCTGCCGGCCACGGGCTCGGCACGCACGCTCGATGAAATCGTGGCCAGCAAGAAGCTCGTGATCGGTGTCAATCCGACCTTGCCTCCGCTGGGCATCTTCAATGACAAGAATGAAATCGACGGCTTCGATGTGGACATCGCGCGCAAGCTCGGCGAACTGCTGGGCGTGAAGACCGAGATCGTGCAGGTCGGCTCGCCCGACCGCATTCCCTTCGTGAGCAGCGGCAAGATCGATGCGGTGCTCGGCGCCATGACGATCACGGCCGAGCGCCAGAAGGTGATCGACTTCACCGTGCCGCTGCACACCGAGGTGCTGGGCGTGCTGACCACCAAGGCCAAGCCCTACAAGGACTGGATGGAGCTCAACGACCCGACAGTGAGACTGGTCGAGGTGCGCGGCGCCACGCCCGTGAAGCTGGTGCAGGAAAAGCTGCCCAAGGCGCAACTGCTGCTGCTCGACAACTACCCCGATGCGGTGCGTGCCATTGCCCAGGGCCGGGCCGATGCAATGATCGACGTGATGGACTTCATGACCGAGCACACGGCCAAGCACAAGGTCGACTGGCGCATCGTGGACGCACCGATCGAGGTCTACTTCTGCGGCATCGGCGTGCAGAAGGGCAATGACGCCTTGCGCGAGAAACTCAGCGCGGCCGTCAAGGAAATGCACAAGAGCGGCTACGTGGACGAACGCTGGAAGAAGTGGTTCGGTGGCCCGATGCTGCACGATCCGCGCACCGCACCGACCTATAAATAAGGCCTCGAGGGGAGGGCATGCAATTCGACTACACACCGGTGCTGGAGCGCCTGCCCTATCTGATCGGCGGCGCCTGGCTGAGCCTGCAGATCGCGTTCCTCGCGTTTGCCTTCGGAATGCTGCTCGGCCTTGGCGGTGCCTCGGTGCGCGCCTACGGCCCGCGCTGGGCGCGACGCATCGTCGGCGCCTACGTGGTGTTCTTCACCAATACGCCGCAGCTGGTTCAGATCTTCTTCATCTTCTTCGCGCTGCCCGATGCCGGCATCCTGCTGTCGCCGTACCAGGCCGTGCTGATCGGCATGACGCTCAATGCCGGTGCCTACCTCACAGAGATCCAGCGCGCGGGCTTCGAATCGGTGCGCCTGCCTGAGCTGGAGGCCGCCGAGACGCTGGGCTTCTCGCGCATCCAGACCATCCGCTACGTGATCCTGCCGCACATCGTGCGCGTGCTGTTTCCGCCGCTGTCCAACCAGTACATCCTGATGACCCTCGGCACGTCGATGGCGGCCGTATTCGGTGTCGAGGAACTCACCGGACGGGCCTACAACATCAACTCCGAGACCTTCCGCTCTATCGAGGTGTTCTCGGTTGCCGCGGTGCTCTACATCGTGATCACGCTGATCGCCACGCTGTCGCTGGCCTTCGTCGGAAAGCGATTCTTCCGCGCCAAGATGAGGTGGTTCTGATGCTCGACCAGATCCTCCAGGAGCTGCCTCGTTTCTTCAGCTACTACAACCTGCTCTTCTTCGCGAAGGCGCTGGGCGTGACCTTTGCCTTGTCGGCCATCGGCTGCGTCGTCGGTTTCTCGCTGGGCTTCCTGCTCGCGGCCGTGAGGCTGGACACCCGGCCGGCAGGCCGGCCCCTGCGCGTTGCTTCGACGGTCTTCATCGAGCTGTTCAGGCGCATCCCCTTCCTCGTTACCCTGATGCTGGTGTTCTTCATCTTCCAGGGGCTCAACGCCGACCTCGCCATGTTCACCGTGGCGTTGATCAGCGTCTGCCTGATCGCCACCGCATTCATCGCCGAGATCGTGCGAAGCGGGCTCGAATCGGTGCACCGCAACCAGTGGGACGCTGCGGCGGCGATGAACTTCAGCTACCTGCAGACGCTGCGCCTCGTGATCGTCCCGCAGGCCTGGAAGATCATTCTTCCGCCGGTCTTCGGCTTCTTCGTCCTGTTCATCAAGGACACCGCGCTGGCCTCGCAGATCGGCGTCGTCGAACTGGCCTTTGCCGGCAAGACGATGAACAACAAGGGCTTCTCGGCCACGCTTGTCTACGGCACCGTGCTGGCCCTTTATTTCATGCTTTCCTATCCGCTGGCCCGGTTCGGAAAACACCTGGAGAAAAAGCTTGCCCCAACTCGAAATCGTTGACCTGAAGGCCAACTACGGCTCACACACCGTACTCGAGCGCATCAACCTGTCGGTCGACAAGGGCGAGATCGTCAGTCTCATCGGCCCGTCGGGCTCGGGCAAGAGCACCTTGCTGCGCGTGCTGATGGGCCTGCTGCCGCCGATCGAGGGCCAGGTGCGCATCGACGGCCAGGCGCTCGACTACAACGACCGCGAGCAGCTGCGCCGCCTGCGTTCGCAGATGGCCATCGTGTTCCAGCAGTACAACCTGTTCCAGAACATGACGGTGCTCGACAACGTGACCGTCGCACCGATCAAGGTCAAGGGACGCCCGCGCAAGCAGGTCGAGGACTATGCGATCCAGCTGCTCGAGAAGGTGGGCATGGGCTCCAAGCTGAAGGCGTACCCCGACCAGCTGTCGGGCGGCCAGCAGCAGCGCGTTGCAATCGCGCGCGCACTGGCGCTGCAGCCGGGCATCCTGCTGCTCGACGAAGTCACGGCCGCCCTCGACCCCGAACTCGTCAACGAAGTGCTGGACACGGTGCGGCTCCTGGCGGCCGAGGGCATGACGATGTTCATCGTCTCGCACGAGATGGGCTTCGTGCGCGAGGTATCGAGCAAGGTCGTTTTCATGGCCGACGGGCACGTGGTCGAGATCGGCGCGCCGCGGCAGATCTTCGACGAACCCCGCGAGGCACGCACCCGCGAGTTCGTCGGCAAGATACTGCGGCACTGATCGGCCCGTGCGCCGTTGCCAGCCCGGCCTACTGCGGGAGCTCGGTCACCAGCCCGTTGCTGAGCCTTGAGAGCGTATAGCGCGCGAGGTTGCGCAGATGGGTGACGACCGCCTGTTCGGCTGCCTTCTCGTTGCCTGCGATGTAGGCGTCCAGAATCGCCAGGTGCTCGGCCCTGTCGTCCTCGATGCGATTGAAAGGGTCGACCACCTCGAAGAGGCGGCACAGCACGCGCAGATGAGCGATGGTCTCGGCCAGCATCGCGTTACCGGAGGCGCGCGCGAACATGCCATGGATCTCGTCATCGGCGTGCCAGTGGCTCGAGCCCTGCTGGCTCGAATCCAGGGACAGGATGTCGTCGCGCAGGCGCTGCACCAGGTCTGCGGGCACATGCCCTATGGAGAGCGATACGGCCTGCGACTCGAGCCGTTCGCGCACCTGCAGGCACTGGAAGTAGTGCGACGCCGTGATGCGTCGAACCGCATAGGAGCGCGCGTTGGCCCGCACCAGCAAGCCTTCGCCCTCGAGTCGAAGCAAGGCTTCGCGCAGGGGCGTGCGCGACATCTGGAGCCGTTCGGCCAGGCGCCCCTCCACCAGCACCTCGCCGCCGGTCAACTCGCGCTGCAGAATGAGCCGCCGCACGACCGCGTAGGCCCGGTCGGTCAGGTTCGTCGACGCTTCGCCTGAAGCGTCCGGAGCGGTCTTCGCGCGCTTCACGGGCGCCTGTGCGGGCTTGCGAGCGCGCGAGACCTTGCCGGGCGAAGCCGTCTTTCCGGGCTTCGCATGCGGCGTTGGCTTGATCGCGGCTTTGGGTTTCATATGATTTGTCTACAAACTGTGTGCAATCGAAGGATGCCACAGCATACGATGTCCCGTTGGCCCGTCCGGCAATGTCGCATGGCGACGATCGCGCGCTGGAAGAGCCCGGGCGTGACGGTTACGCGATTGCTTTCCCCCTTGGGACGAATACCATTCGGCGTTGTTGTAGAGCAGTTCGTAGTCTCGCCAAGTTGAATGGATCGATGAAAATTCAGAACATCGAAGATCTGCGTCTCCTGGTCGAGACCGCGCGCACCGGCTCTCTCACCGCTGCCGCCCAGGTGCTGAAAGTGACACCCGCAACTGCCAGCAGCATGCTCAAGCGACTCGAAGGCCAGTTGGGGGCACGGCTCTTCGAGCGATCCACGCGCTCCATTCGGCTGACGAGCCAAGGCCAGAACCTGTTGGGCTATGCCAGTCGCGCGCTAGCGCTGATCGACGAAGGTGAGGCGCAGGTACTGGCGGAAGGCTCCACGTTGTCGGGGATGGTGCGCGTCGCGGCGCCGTCGGATCTGGCTCGCAGCGTGTTGCTGCCTTGGTTCGACGAGTTTCTTGCTGCCAATCCAGCTTTGCGTCTGGGGTTGTCGGTCAGTGACAGGGTGCACGATGTGCTGCGCGACCCTGTCGATGTCGCCCTGCGCTATGGCACGACTACCGACCCCAACGCCGTCGTGCGAGGCCTTGCCATGACGCGCCGCGTGTTGTGCGCGTCCCCACGTTATCTCGAACGTTTCGGCACGCCTCAAACTCCCGAAGATTTGCATCGCCACAACTGCTTGATCTTTGAACTGCGCAGCGCGCGGTATGTCGACTGGCGTTTCGAGCGAGATGGCGAATGGGTTGGCGTGCAGGTGGCAGGCGATCGCGAGGTCGATGACGCATCCATTGCCCACCAGTGGGCGCTGGCGGGCGAGGGCATCCTCTACAAGTCGGAGTTGGATCTGTTGCACGCTTTGGCATCGGGGCAACTGGTGCGCCTGCTGCCGCAGTGGCGTGGTGAACGCTATCCGTTGAACGCAGTGTTTCCCAGTAACCGCTTCATTCCCCAGCGGGTGAGGAGCTTTGTCGATTTCATTGCCGCTCGTCTGGCGCAGGTGCCGATACTGCAGTCGTCTGGTTGAATGGGCGTGCTATTTGAAGTTCACGTTGACAGAGACCTTGCCTGGCAATCCTTCATAGGTCACGGTAATGCCGGATTTCGATCGGGGCGGCAGCAGAGGTGAAAAAGAACCGAGACTGATGAGATCGCCCGGCTTCAGTTTCAATCCCTCGGTTGCGAGCGCTCCTGCAAGCCAGACGACCGCCTGGAGCGGATGGCCGAGCAGATCGCTGCCGCGGCCCTCCGCGAGTGCCGAGCCTTTGTCATCGGTCACCCGGATCTTCATGTCGCGCAGCGCGTCCAGCATCGCATGGCGATCGGCGCGCATGGCCGGTATCCCGATCGGCTGACCCGCCACGCCGAGTCGGGCGGCGACGTTGATTGCGGCGAGTCCCGGGCCATCCAGCCGTTGCGGTGCCTGCACCATGAGATCGGGCAATTCGATGAATGGGATCACTTGATCGATCGCATCGAGAACTTCCTGCGGAGTCTGTGCGACGTTGATGGCATCGCTGCGTACGCGCACCAGCATGTCGGCTTCGAACAGCGGCCGCGCACCGAACGTGGCATCCACGACCGCCCCATTGGCCAGCACCATGCCTTCGTAGAGTCGGCCCCATACCGGCTTGTCGGTGTTGAAGCGCTTTTGCACTGCCGCGTTGGTCAAGCCGGCCTTGTAGCCGATCACCGGGCCAAGCCTCAGAACGAAAAGCGCATGGAGCTTCGCGCGGGTGCACGCGGCGTCGGCATCGCTGAGACCCTCGGGCGCGGCAACGGGGGTTCGGGCGACGTACTTTTCGACGAAGTCAGCCAAGGCCGCATCGTCAAGGCAAGCCGCGTGGGCTCCGACGCCCCCACAGACAGCCAGGCAGGCGAGAAGGTATCGCACCATCTCAGAAACCCGGCTGGCCGGCGGCGAGTGGCTTGAAGCGGTAGACCCGATAAGGCGCCTTGTTCTTCGCAATGCCGTCGGCTTGCAAGGCGCTCGTCAATGTCAGCTGCGCGGCGCCGGTGTACATATGGCCATCGCTGTTGTAGGTCACGCCATCGGGCCACACCATGTCAGGATCAGCGACAAGGCGACGGTACTTTCGGGTGTCCGGCGGGATGATGCCAATGGCGCGTTCGCCGACTTCGGTGAGGTAAAGGTTGTTGTCTTGGTCGATCGACAGGCCGCCGTTGAAGGGCTTGTCGGCATAGGTCTGGACCTTGGCGCCCAGCTGCGTTGCATCGAGCTTGCGATCGAGCAAATCGCTCATGCGAATGCGGTACATCTTGTAGCTTGAAAGCGGTGCGAAATAGAGCCATTCGCTGCGGTGATCCAGTGCGATGCCGTCCACGCCGACATGAAGCGCGAAGGTCCCGGCGGTCGACGTGCCTTGGTCCCACCGGATGGGGTCCTTGACGGGCTGGACGCTCGGATGTCCTTGCAAGAGGCGTCGACTCTTGCCGGTCGCAAGATCGACGATCACCAGCGCCGCCTTGTCGCCCGTACCTTTGGAATCTTCGCCGATCGCCTCGTCTGCCACAACAATCACGTTGTGCTTTGCGTCCACTACGAAGTCGTTGTGCTGTGACTCGGTCACCGTCGCCTCATCGGTGATTCGTATGACGCGCTCCAATTTGTTGCGCCGGGTGTTCCACCCCACCAACTTGGGAACCAGGCCAGCGGGACGCCCTGATGCCTTGTCGACCGATTTGACCGAATCCAGCATCCAGAGGATTCCCTTGCTGTCTGTGTGCAGGCCAAGCACCCAGTCGAGGCAGTGGTCGAACTCCTTTTTCCAACTGCCGTCGGGGTTCTTGCAACTCTGCCATTCGGCACTTGGATAGGGTGTTGTGGACTTGCGGTCCCTGTTCAGTAACGCGACCTGCACCGTCGGTGAGTAGAAGGGGTGGTAGCCGATCACAATCTGGCCGTTGCCCAACTGGGTAATGCCGCCGACGCCAGCGGCATCCAGTTCTGCATAGAGCTCTGGCTTCGCCACTGGGGCATCGCTCGCATTGGCTTCAGCGAATGTCGAAGACGGCGCAATGGCGATAGCAAAGATACAGGCGCAGCCAACCAGGACCGCGCGCATGCGGCTGCGGGAAATCGTGCTCATTTTTTTGTCTCCAGTCGTTTTTGAACTACCAGAGTCCGTCGTGTCGCGGACTCTCTGCGAGTCAGTGTCATGGTTGAGCAGGCGCATGAAAAGCAGCGAAACGGCGAAACACTTTCAACGAATTCCCGGAAATCCGGCGAAGGCTGGCTATCTCAACACGGCGCCCGCCATGGAACAAGGACGGCTCGTCGGGCAGAAGAGGCATTGAAAGCTCAAAGCGATCGCCGAAGTACGCGTAACGACAGACAGCGTCCAGGAGCGGCCCTCGCGCTGCGGCAAAATTCGGCTACCACCAGAGGCTCTGGCCTGAGCGCTCATCTCGCTCCAGCCCTGTTCCGACCTATGAAAAATACAACGCACGACTGCCGGACTCTGCGACAGGTTCGAGCCACGCTCATGGTCGTTGGCTTGCTATTCGTCTCCCAGGCACGCGCGGATCCGCGCTATGAGGAGGTCATTGCTTCTTCCGCGTGGAAAACTTTCGTGAAGCTGGCTCAAGACAACTATGTGAGCCCGTTCGACGTCCACGCTCTCGAAGCAAGCTGCAAGAACAGGCTCCAGTCTGTCGACACGTCAGTCAAGGAGCGTCCGATCGAGAACTGCATCCGGGCGGCCATCGAGAGTTTCGGTGGAAGTTCGGCGTACATCTCGTCGAAGGAGATGGCGCAGAAGAGTCCAGAGAACGTCAGCAGAATGGCCGGCGTCGGCCTGGAAATGAAGGCCCACGAAGGCGGCGAGGGCTACGTCGAAATCGTTTCACCGATCGCCGGATCCCCGGCTCACCGCGCCGGTTTGAAACCAGGTGATCTGGTCTACTCGATCGACGGTGTGCTCACCAGATCCTTGACGCTTGCGCAGGCCGTCGCAGCTCTGCGCGGAGAAGCGGGCACGAGCTTGACCTTGCTGGTGGTCCGCCATGGCTCCAAGGCGCCCCTCGGATTCGTCATGACGCGAGAGCCGATCGCTCCCCTCGCTTCTGTCCGGGCCCGGCCGGTATCGCCCGGGACGGCCTATCTGCGAGTCGGCCGGTTCAGGGACACAACACCCAACGAGGTGATTGCCGCGATTTCGAAACTTCGGCCAGCCGACCGCATTGCATTGAACAATCTGGTCCTCGACTTCCGCAGCTGCTACGGTGGTCTGCTGAATTCCGTCGTCGGCGTCGCCGCGCTCTTCGTGCCGTCAGAGACGAAGGTTCTGAGCAGCAAAGGTCGGAGACAAGACGCGAACAGGGATTTTCGAGCGGTACCGCAAGACTATGCGGGCAAGCCGTGGGATCCGGTCGATGAACCGGTGGTCAGCGCACTCAGGTCGGCGCGTCTGGTCATCCTGGTAGATGACCACACGGCCGCCGGCGCCGAGGCAGTTGTTCAAACCCTCAGGGAGCAACGCAAGGCCGTGGTGATCGGCCAGGCGACGTTCGGGGCGGGCACTATCGAAACCATCCTTCCCCTTGAAGAAGGCGCAGCGGTACGACTTTCCACGGCGATGATGTACTCGCCAGCCGGGCTCTCGTGGGACCGCAGCGGCATCCAGCCGGATATCCAGATGCCGGCACCCGACAACCTCAAGTTCGAGCTCGGCGATCCTGGTACCGATGCGGGGCTCGCCAGAGCTGTCGCGTTCCTGGTCGCGAAGTGACGGCAGCGAATGGCAGAGAACTTTGCCGTCTATTCGAGTGATATGAGCGAAGGACGAGTTCCTGTAGCTGACGCCAACTGTCGCTGCTTTCTTACGCGACCGGCCCGAGGAAGGTACATATGGTCTTGTTCGGCCGGCTGGTCGTGCTGCCTATACGAGGCACCAAGACTTCTTGAGGTGCGACTCGCCGCTTGAGGCAAACCTGAGACTGTGGGCTGTAGGCTGCCGAAGGCCCGCTGATCGCTTTGAAAGCATCCATGACGGCACCGCCTGCAGATCTCGCCGACGAAGCGCCCGACCCCTTGTCGGGAGATCATCGGTTTCAGCTATTGGTCGATGCCATCAAGGACCACGCGATCTACCTCCTGGATGCTCAAGGCCGCGTCAGTAGTTGGAATACGGGCGCACAGCGGCTCAAAGGCTATTCGGCCGACGAAATCATCGGGCAGCACTTCAGTCGGTTCTACACGCCCGAGGACATCGCCACCGGACTTCCGGAGCGGGCGTTGCTTGCCGCCAGGACAACCGGAAGGTTCGAGGCGCAGGGTTGGAGGGTCAGAAAGGATGGCACCTGTTTCTGGACGAGCGTGCACATCGAGCCTGTGCTCGGCTCCGGCGGTGCGTTGATTGGCTACGCCAAGGTTACGCGCGACCTGTCGCAGCTCCTGCATTCCGAGCAAGCCCTCCTGGCGAGTGAGGAGCGCTTCCGTCTTCTCGTTCAGGGCGTGCGCGACTATGCGATCTACATGCTCGATCCGTTCGGGCGCGTGAACAACTGGAACGCCGGGGCGCAGTTGATCAAGGGTTACACGGCACGTGAAATCCTGGGCCAGCATTTTTCCCGCTTCTACACGGCGGAGGATCGCGCACGCGGGGAGCCTGCCCGCGCTCTTCAGGTCGCGCTGAGCGAGAAAAAGTACGAGAGCGAGGCCTGGCGGGTGAGGAAGGATGGCTCGCGCTTCTGGGCCAGTGTCGTCATTGATCCTCTGTACGACGAGGCGGGCACGCATATCGGGTTCGCCAAGATCACACGGGACATCACGGAGCGCAAGCGCTCCCAGGACGAGATGGATCGCGCACGTGAAGCGCTCGCCCAGGCCCAGAAGCTCGAAGCCATCGGGCGGCTCACGGGCGGTGTGGCCCACGATTTCAACAATCTCCTGACCGTCATCCGCTCGTCCGTGGAGTTGCTTCGAAGAACTGGTGGAGATGAGGCGCGTCGCACGCGCTACGTCGAGGCTATCGCCGATGCTGCCGACCGCGCGGCACTTTTGACAAGACAGCTCCTTGCCTTTGCAAGGCAGCAGCCGTTGCGACCGGAGGTATTCCATGTCGGCACGCGCGTCGCTGCAATGAAGCAGATGATCGAAACACTCGTCGGAGCTCAGGTCCGCCTCGAGTTCGAATTCGCAGCCTGCCAGGGGATGATCGAAGCCGATGCGGGCCAGTTCGACACGGCCATCTTCAACATGGCCATCAACGCGAAAGACGCGATGCCGAACGGCGGCCAACTGAAAATCTCCGCTCGCGACGTCGAGGAAATCCCTCCAGCTCTCCGACAAGCCGCCGCTCACGGCGACTTCCTGGCTGTCTCGATCGAAGACACCGGCACGGGCATCGAACCAAGCACGCTTTCCCGGATCTTCGATCCCTTTTTCACCACCAAGCCGGTGACAAAGGGCACCGGTCTGGGGTTGAGCCAGGTCTACGGCTTTGTGAAGCAATCGGGAGGCGAGATCGCGGTCGTCAGTCGTGTGGGGGAAGGAACCTGCTTCACCCTGTATCTCCCGCGTACTTCGAAGCCGCCTGCTGTGGCCGTACCGGACGACTCAAGGGACGTTCTTCCTGCGAGGCGGGACCTCTCTATCCTGCTGGTCGAGGACAACGATGAGGTGGGAGAGTTCGGGCTGGGCCTTCTGCACGAGATGGGTCATCCAGGCACGCGTGCAGCAAGCGCAGCCGAGGCGCTGAAGATTCTGGAGCAGCAGCACGCCAACTTCGATCTGGTCTTTTCGGATGTCGTGATGCCGGGAATCAACGGTCTGGAGCTGGCAAAGGAGATTCGCAGGAGATGGCCGGACCTGCCGGTCGTCCTGACCAGCGGCTATAGCCACGCCGTCGCGGATGACGTTGGCCGGGAGTTCGAACTCCTGCACAAGCCCTATTCGGTTCGGGAACTCCAGGCGCTGTTCGATCGGGCGGCGAAAACACCACCGCGATTTCGTAGGAAGTAGCTGACCGCAACTCTGCAGATGACCCTGCATCGCAGAGTCCATGGTGACTCGATCGTTGCCTTCCCAAAAGCATCAGGAGACGCCCATGCAAGACAACAGCCACGAGCTCTTCGCCCTTGAAAAGAAATTCTGGCAGTCGATGGTGGACATCGACACGGACACGGCCATCGAGTTGTTGCATGAGCCAGCCTTCATGGTGAGCTCTCACGGCTCGATGAAGTTTGACCATGCTGGCTACCGAAAGATGGCAGAGCAGGGAACCATGGTCGTCAAATCGTTCAAGCTGAGCGAGATGGAGGCCACCTTCCCCAGCGATGGAGCCGCTGTCCTGAGCTACAAAGTCCATCAGATTCTGTCTCCGAGAGGAAAGTCCGAAAAGGTGGAGCAGCACATGACGGACACGTCGACGTGGATCCGTGACGGTGATGCCTGGCGATGTGTGATGCACACCGAAGCGCCCGCGTCAACGGCAAAGGGCGGCGATACCGGGCAACGATGATGCCGATTACCGGATGCCCCTCACGCTCAGCCATCGAGCGGCCATCGCGTGTCCAGACCTGGAGCACGAAGTCGTCTTCCTCATGGAATGCCACGGGTCGTGACCAGCGCCCGCACCGATGCACGGGCGCGTGGCGGTTCTGCGGGCGCGCTGCTGAATGCCGTGGCGCAACGCCCGGCCGAATCCGCAGGCGCCGCGATGCAACCGGCAATTGCTGCTGGCTTGTGACGCCGTGACATTTCGCGCAAGCGAGCGATTGCGCAAAGGTCGTCTGTCACCAAAGGCCCGGAAGCAACCGAGGCTGTGTGAAAACGCATTGAATCCGTGAATACCGTCGCCTAGATTGAGACAACGCCACGAACTGGGTTGCCACATGAAGCGATTCATCGAGC